>CAYMMT010000049.1:0-1378 GCA_964391555.1 uncultured Rhodobacterales bacterium | reverse complement strand
CATAGAGGAACCGCGCCGGCGCATTGCGCTCATAGGGTCCAAGGATCCAGCCGCCGCGCTCTTCGCGCACGTACCACTTGGCGTCAGCATCGCGAAGGACGGGGTGTTCCGGGTTGGCGGCGCGCCATTCGACAAGCGCGGGGTCGGGCTCGGTCACGATATACTGGTGTTCCACCGGGATCGCGGGAATCTTGATCCCCAATAGCCGCGCCGTGCGCTGCGCATGGTTGCCCGTGGCGGTGACGACGTGTTCGGTATGGATGGTGATCTGTTCGTCGGACGGGACCAGATTTCCACCCCTTTCGACCATCTTCGTGCAAAGCACGTCCCAATGGTCCCCTGTCCAGGTGTACCCATCGACCTGCCACTTGCGTTCGATCACCACGCCCCGCTGCCGCGCGCCCTTGGCCATGGCCTGGGTGACATCGGCAGGGTTAATGTAGCCGTCGGTCGGATGGTAGATCGCGCCTTTCAGGTCCTCGGTCCGGACCAGCGGGTAGCGGTCCTTGATCTGCGCGGGCGTTAGCCATTCGAACGGAATACCGACGGTTTCGGCCGTCGAGGCATAAAGCCGGTATTCGTCCATCCGCGCATCGGTCTGCGCCATCCGCAGGTTGCCCACGACGGAAAAACCCGCGTTCAACCCGGTCTCTTCCTCCAATGTCTTGTAGAATTTCACGGAGTAATCGTGGATGTGGCTCGTGGCATAGCTCATGTTGAAGAGTGGCAAGAGTCCGGCCGCGTGCCATGTCGACCCCGAGGTCAGTTCGTCCCGCTCGAGAAGCATCACATCCTCCCAACCTGCGCGGGCAAGGTGGTAGGCGATGGACGCGCCGACGGCACCGCCGCCAACAACGAGAGCTTTGACGTGAGTTTTCATGGGGCGCGACTCCGTTATCGGTCTGCGGGATAGCCTTCTCAGAAATGCCCGGACGCCGCAAAACCCAGCCGACCGGTCAACGCCAAAAAGCGACCTATCGGCAGGAATGAGAGATCAGCGCGGCTGCGGGGCATCCGGAATTCGGCGCCTGTGAATGGAAGTCAGGCCACGCGGTTCACGCGCGTGGCCCTGTTTCCGAACATCGACCGAATCTGGGCGTAGGTGGCCGTGACCGGATCCTGCAGTCCGGACCGGAGCGCGCTGTCACCCGCCGACCGGCGCTTGCGGGCCCTCTGGCGGGCCGTGGCAAGGTCTCTGGCCCGGCGCTCGTCGGCTTCCCGGGCGGCCTTGCGCTCGGCCGCGCGACGGATGCGCGCCTTTTCGGCGGCTTCGTGGGCGGCGGCTTGCGCGGCGGCTTCGTGGGCGGCGGCCTCTTTGCGGGCCACTTCCGCTGCCTTGCGGGCAGCGGCGGCGGCACGCTACCGGCGGGCCTCATCC
>CAYMMT010000048.1:5153-17086 GCA_964391555.1 uncultured Rhodobacterales bacterium | reverse complement strand
CTTCCTTCGGAACTTCGCCCAGATCCTTGGCGAAAACGGCGATATTCCCGCAGGCCTGGCCGCATGGGCCCCGCCGCTCGCCGCAATCGGTCTCAGTCTGGGCCTCCTGCTGCATCTGGAGGACGGATGATCAGGGCTGCCCTGATCCTGCTCGGGCTCTGCATCGCGCAGGTGGCAACTGCGCAGGTGCCGGCCATCTTGGTGGCGGACCGGATTGTCGTGACGCCCGGGGGCCAGCTTGTCGCCGAAGGCAATGTCGAGGTGTTCCACGACGGAACCCGCCTGACCGCGAGCCGCGTCACCTACGACCGGTCTTCGGATCGCCTCTCGATCGACGGTCCGATCCTTGTTGTTGCCGACGACGGCAGCGTCATATCAGCCAGCCAGGCCACGCTCGACCCGCGGCTCGAGGCGGGCATGCTTCTCGGCGCGCGGCTGGTTCTGAACCGGCAAATTCAACTGGCCGCGGGACGCATCGACCGGACAGAGGGCCGGTTTTCGCAACTCACGGAAGCCGCGGTGACATCCTGCCGGGTCTGCGCCGGGCAAGACCCGCTGTGGGAGATTCGCGCCGCGCGCGTGATCCACGACGAAGACGAGGCGCAAATCTACTTCGAAGACGCCCAGTTTCGAATCCGGGGCGTCCCGGTGCTGTGGCTCCCCCGGATGCGCCTGCCCGATGGCACGCTGGACCGCTCCACCGGGTTCCTGACGCCTTCGATCCGGTCCACCGACCAACTCGGGACGGGATTGGTGCTTCCCTATTTCATCACCCTGGGGGATGCGCGGGACCTGACGCTGACGCCCTATGTGTCGTCCCAGACCCGAACTCTGGACCTGCGGTACCGGCAGGCCTTCAACAACGGGGCCATCGTGGTGGCGGGGGCGGTCACCGATGACGACCTGATCCCGGGCGAGTTGCGCGGCTATGCGACCGCCACGGGGGCGTTCGATCTGCCCCGCGACTACCTGCTCAGATTTGATCTCGAAGGGGTCTCTGACCGGGCCTACCTGCTGGACTACGGCCTGACCGACGCCGATTTCCTCGCCAGTGAAGTCGCGGTCATGCGGGTCCGGGATCAGGACTATCTTCGTGGCGGGTTCACCCTGTTCGAAGGGCTGCGCGAGGGTGACAACAACGACCTTCTGCCAAGTCTGGTGGGAGAGTTGCATTACGAGCGCCGCTTCACGCCGCGCCTGCTTGGCGGGACGGTCACCCTGCGTGCCAGTGCCGACAGTCTCGCCCGGGTGGAAACCGCCGACGGGATTGGCCGCGACATGGGCCGGATCGGTGCAAGGCTGGGCTGGCATGGCGATTGGGTGACGCGAAACGGCATGGTCGCCGAGGTTTCGGCCATGGCCGGCCTCGACGTCTTTGGCGTAGACCAGGACAGCAGCTTTGACCGGAACGAAACCCGCGGCGAGGCGGGGGCCGCGTTGACGCTGCGCTGGCCATTGGTCGGCAGGACCGGCAGCGGAGCAACGCATCTGGTTGAGCCCATGGCACAGCTCGCGTGGTCCGAGGCCTCGGACGTGAACCTGCCCAACGAAGACAGCACGGTGGCCGAATTCGACGAGGGGAACCTGCTCGCCGTCTCCCGGTTTGCTGGCGAAGACCGGATCGAGACGGGATTGCGCGGTGCGGTTGGCGTCACTTGGACCCGGGTGGGCGTGGAGGGCTGGACCTCGACCCTCACCTTCGGACGCGCGTTCCGGGAGGATGCGGAATTCGCCTATTCCGAGAGCTCGGGCCTTCGCGGCACAAGATCCGATTGGCTGATTGCCGGACAGCTGGACTTCGGTGGAAACCTGTCGTTCGGGGTCCGGTCGCTGTTGAACGATGGGGCAGAGTTCACGAAGACGGAGGCGCGCCTCGAATGGACGGCGGAGAAGGTCCAACTGGCTGCGGTCTATGCGTTCCAGCCCGCTGATGCGGATGAAGGGCGGGAGGATCGACTGTCGGAGTGGACGCTGGATGGCGCCTACCAGATCAACGAAACATGGGCCCTGTCGGGCGAAGCCCGCTACGATCTTGTGTCGGACAGACCGGCCAAGGCCGCCCTTGGCGTCGACTGGCGCAGCGAATGTGTCGCGGTCGGACTTTCCGTCTCGCGCCGCTTCACCTCCTCGGGTAATGTGGAACCGGCGACGGATTACGGCCTGTCGGTGGAACTGCTGGGCTTTTCCACAAACGGGGACCGCGCCGGACCCGCCCGGTCTTGCCGCGGGTGAGCAGACGAGCGAAAAAGAACACAAGAACCAAACGAGGCACCGATGCAGTCACTCATCAGATTGACCCTCGCACTGGGATTGGCGCTTGCTGCGCTGCCAGCCGCGGCGCAGGGGCTGTTCTCTCCGGCGATCATCGTCAACGACAGCGTGGTCACACGCTACGAGATCGATCAGCGCGAGCGCATGCTGCAGGTCTTTCGATCTCAGGGAAACCTCAACGAACTGGCCATCGAGCAACTGATCGAGGATCGGCTGAAACTGCAGGCCATCGATGCCGCGGGCCTGCGCCTGACCGAAGAGGCCCTGCTGAGCTCCATGGAGGATTTCGCGGGCCGGGCGAACCTGCCGCTGGAGGATTTCCTGAGAGTTCTGGAGCAGAACGGCGTCAGCGAACAGACCCTGCGTGATTTCGTGCGGGTCGGCGTGAGTTGGCGCGACTTCATCCGCTCCCGATACGGCGACCGGGCCCAGGTTTCGGAAGCCGAGATCGACCAGGCCGTGGGGCAATCCGGCGGCTCGGGCGCCGCCATCGAGGTCCTGTTGAGCGAGATCATCATCGCCGCGCCCCCGCCCGAGGCCGCGCGCGCGCAGGCCGTGGCCGAGCGGATATCGCAGATCACCTCCACCGGAGCCTTCGAGGCCGAAGCGCGACGCGTGTCCGCGCTGCCGTCGCGCAATCAGGGCGGCCGCCTGCCGTGGCTTCCGATTACGAACTATCCCGCGGCGCTCCGTGGCATCCTTCTGGGTCTCGCTCCGGGGGAGGTCACCGACCCGCTCCCGATCACGAACGGCATCGCGCTATTCCAGATGCGGGGTGTGCGGGAGGTGCCACAGGACGTTCCCGATCCGGCGGCGATCGAATACGCGGCCTACTTCATCGACGGTGGGCGTTCCGATCAGGCGCTCCGACGGGCGGCGCGCATCGCGTCCGAGGTCGACACCTGTGACGACCTTTATGGAGTGGCCCGCGGTGAGCCCGAAGAGGTGCTTCAACGCGACACCCTCCCGCTCGAAGAGATACCGCAGGATGTCGCGATGGAACTGGCCAAGCTCGATCCCGGAGAGACATCCTACGCGCTGACCCGTGCGGACGGGGAAACGCTTGTGTTCCTCATGCTCTGCGGCCGGACGGCTTCGCTCGAGGACGCGCCGGACAGGGAGGCGGTGCGCAATCAACTACGGTCGCAACGGCTCAACGGCTATGCCGATGCGTTGCTTGCCGAACTCCGGGCTTCTGCCGACATCCGCTTTGTCGAATGACCATCGCGATCTCCTGCGGCGAACCCGCGGGGATAGGCCCCGAAATCGCGGTTGCGGCATGGCAGGAACTGCGGGCCCGTATTCCGATGCTCTGGATCGGGGACCCGCGCCACCTGCCTGACGGAAGCGTCTGGCAGGCGGTTTCAGACCCGTCCGAAGCCGCGTCGATATCTCCGGCGGCGCTGCCCGTTCTCGCGCAGGACTTCGGTCCGGCGGCAACCCCCGGAACCCCGCAACCGGCCCACGCCCCCGGCGTGATTGCAGCGATCGAAACGGCTGTCCGGCTTGCCCGGACCGGCGCTTGCGCCGCTGTCTGTACCGCGCCGATCCACAAACAGGCGCTGATCGATGGCGGCGGGTTCGGTTTTCCGGGCCATACCGAATTTCTCGCCCATTTGGCCGGGGCCGACAGGGTTGTCATGATGCTGGCGTCGGACACCTTGCGGGTGGTGCCAGCCACCATCCACGTCCCGCTTGCCGACGTGCCGGGCCTCCTGACACCGGAATTGCTGTTCGAAACGATCGAGATCACGCAGGCCGCGCTGATCCGGGACTTTGGTGTGGCAAAGCCACGTATCGCCGTTGCGGGCCTGAACCCCCACGCCGGAGAAGGTGGCAAGATGGGGCTCGAGGATCGTGACATCATCGCCCCGGTTGTCGCCGCCTGCGGGGATCGCGGGTGGCAAATCTCGGGGCCCTTGTCTGCCGACACGATGTTCCATGGCGCCGCGCGCCAGCGCTACGATGCGGCTATTTGCATGTATCACGACCAGGCTCTGATCCCGATCAAGACGCTGGCGTTCGACGAGGGCGTCAACGTTACCCTCGGCCTGCCCTTCGTGCGCACGTCCCCCGACCACGGCACCGCGCTCGACATCGCGGGGCAGGGCCTGGCCAACCCGGCATCGATGATCGCCGCGCTGCGCATGGCGGCGCAAATGGCATCCGCTGCCGCCGGTGATCCGGCAGGTCCCTGAAGACGGATGGCCATCGATACGCTCCCCCCCCTGCGCGATGTTATCGCGACGCACGGTCTCTCGGCGCGGAAAGCCCTCGGCCAGAACTTCCTTCTCGACCTGAACCTGACGGCCAAGATCGCCCGCTCTGCCGGAGACCTGACCGGCTTCGACGTGCTTGAGGTTGGTCCCGGTCCCGGGGGTCTGACGCGGGGTCTCTTGGCCGAAGGCGCGCGCCATGTGCTTGCCGTCGAAAAGGATCCCCGATGTGTCCCGGCGCTCGAAGACATCGCCGCGGCCTACCCCGGCAAGCTGACGATCACACAGGGCGATGCGCTCAACGTCGATCCCCTCGCTCACCTTACCGCACCAATCAAGGTCGTGGCGAACCTGCCCTACAACGTCGGGACCGAACTCCTGATCCGCTGGCTGACGCCGCCCGAGTGGCCGCCCTACTGGTCCAGCCTCACGCTCATGTTCCAACGGGAAGTTGCCCAGCGCATCGTGGCGGCGCCGGGAAGCAAGGCTTACGGTCGGCTTTCCCTGCTCGCGTCATGGCGCGCGGATGCCCGGATCGTCATGGATCTGCCACCGCAGGCCTTCACGCCGCCGCCCAAGGTGTCGAGCGCCGTGGTCCACCTCCGCGCCTTGCCCGAGCCGCGCTTTCCGGCGAACGCCAGGACGCTGGAAAAGGTCGTCGCGGCCGCCTTCAACCAACGGCGCAAGATGATGCGGTCGTCCCTGAAAGCCCTCGCGCCGGACATCGAGGATCGCCTGAACGCGGTTGGCATTGCCCCGACGCAACGGGCCGAACAGGTGCCGCTCGAGGCATTCTGCGCGCTGGCCAGAACCTTCCCTGACGCGGGCTGAATTCCGGGTTATTCCGCCGCTGTCGGCTGGTCGTCATCTCCGTCGGCGGCGTCGGGCTTCTTGCGCGGACGGCGCGGACGGCGTGGCTTTTCGGCGGGCGGGGCCGCAGCCTCCGGTTCGCCTTCGTCGGATTTGCTCTCGGGCGTTTCCACCAGCCCCGTGTCCGCCGTGTCACCCTGATCGGCTTGCAGGAACGCCACGCTGCCGATCTCCAGATCGTCCGGCGCGGCGTCGTCCTTCGTGCGGGCGCCCCCGGCGTCACCGCGACCGCCGCGGTCCCCACCGCCCCGCCCGCTGGAGCTGTCTTCCTGAGCCTTGAGCCGTTCCGCACGTTCGCGGTCCCGTTCGGCCTGACGTTCGCGATTCTGGCGTTCTTGCTCTTCGCGCTTGGCCTCGACCTCGCGCTGCGCCTCCGCCAGCATCCGAAGGTAATGTTCGGCGTGCTGGGCGTAGTTTTCCGCATCGACGCGATCCCCCGAGAGCACCGCATCCCGGTGCAACTGGTTGTACTTGTCGATGATCTGCTGCGGCGTACCGCGCACCTTGCCATCGGGGCCCGAGCTATCGAACACCCGGTTGATGATGTTTCCGCCCGATGGCCGGTTGCGGTTCTTGTTGCCCCGCGAGCGTGACTTCGATGATCTCATGAACGGTTCCGTTCCGCCTTCGTCGTGTTTGTCTCGCATCCCGGGCGCGGCTCTGGCGCAATCTGAGGCCGTCTTTCTGGCGCCCCTGCGATGTTCGGCGATCTGTGAGGGAGAGCAAACCCGGCTCATCCCCTGCACCTGTAATTGACTAATCATGCACAGGGCGGGTTATCAAGGGGTTTCGCGGCCAAGACAGCGAGAATCCGCGACCTTGGGCCGCTGAAAGGGTCGATTTCGGCTCAAAACCCCGGCGATTGGTTGGAATCGGCCCGCCCCGCGACAACCCGATCACGTCCGTCGAGGTCCTGCACGACCGTGATCCCGCGCAGTCCGGCCATGCGGAACAGGTCCATCACGTCGTAGGCCTGGGTCGGCCCGATCTCGACCACCAGACGGCCCCCGGGCCGCAACCGTTCGTGCAGGCCTTCCGCAATCGCGCGATAGGCATCGAGGCCGTCTCCCCCATCGGTCAGGGCCTGCCGGGGTTCCCAGCGACGCACCTCGGGGGCAAGCTCGCTGATTTCGGACAGGGCGACGTAGGGCGGGTTCGAGACGATGAGGTCGAAGGTCTGCTCTTCCACGATTTCCGCCGAGGCGAAACCGCCCTGCGCCGGATCGGATACAACCTTGGGCGGGATCGCGTCATACCAACTTCCGTAATGCACTTCTGCCCGCCCCCGCAGACCAAATCGCGCGGCGTTTTTCTGCGCGATCTGCACGGCGGCGGATGAAATATCCGTCCCGATCCCGCTGGCGTTGGGGCGCTCGGCCAGAAGCGACAACAATATGCAACCCGACCCGGTTCCCAGGTCAAGCAGGTCCGAGAATGGCTCGGCGAGGGCGACCTCGAGCAACGTCTCGGTTTCGGGGCGCGGGTCCAGGACCTCGCTCGTGACGATGAAATCCCGCCCGTAAAAGGCGCGGAACCCGGTCAGATGTGACACCGGTTCGCGCCGGACACGTCGCGCGATCAGCGCCTCGAAAGCCGCTTCCTTGTCCGGGTCCACCTCTTCGGGAAGGATCAGCGTCAAACGGTCAATGCCCACCCCGGTTGCATGACCGAGCAGACGCCGCGCGTCGCGGGCGGCATCGGGTACCCCCGCAGCCACCAGCCGGCTGATCGCCGGAACCAGGAGGTCCACCGCCCGTGCCACCCCGCCTTATCCCTCCATCTCTGCCAGTTGCCTGGCCTGTGTTTCGGAAATCAGTGCGTCGATCACCTCGTCGAGGTCCCCCTGCATGACAGCGTCCAGCCTGTAGAGAGTCAGGTTGATCCGATGATCCGTCAACCGCCCCTGCGGAAAGTTGTAGGTCCGGATGCGCTCAGACCGGTCCCCGGATCCGACCTGCGCCTTCCGGTCCGCCGACCTCGCGTCATCCGCCTTCTGCCGCTCCAGATCATGGAGCCGCGTGCGCAGGACCTGCATGGCGATTTCGCGGTTGCGGTGTTGGGACTTCTCGGAACTCGTCACCACGATGCCAGTCGGCAAATGGGTGATCCGGACCGCGGAATCGGTTGTGTTCACGTGTTGCCCGCCGGCACCGGAGGCGCGCATGGTATCGATCCGGATATCCTGCGGGTCGATGCGGATATCGACCTCTTCCGCTTCGGGCAGGACCGCCACCGTCGCCGCCGAGGTATGAATGCGCCCGCCGGCTTCGGTCTCGGGCACCCGCTGCACCCGGTGCACGCCGCTCTCGAACTTCATCCGGGCAAAGACACCGTCCCCGCTGATCCGGGCGCTCACCTCCTTGATGCCGCCTATTTCGGTTGGCTGTTCGCTAAGTATCTCGACGCGCCACCCTCGCCCTTCGGCATATCTTTGGTACATGCGCAGCAGATCGGCGGCGAACAGTGCCGCCTCCTCGCCCCCGGTCCCGGGCCGGATCTCGAGCATCGCGGGCCGTCCATCGGCTGCATCTTTCGGCAGCAGCGCCAGCCTGAGCGCGTGCTCGACCTCCGGCAGTCGCGCATTGAGGTCGGGCAATTCCGCCTCTGCCAGTTCCTTCATCTCGGGGTCTGACAGCATCTGTTCGGCCGCGGACATGTCTTCCTGCACCTGTCGGTATTCCGCAATCCGATCCACGACCGGCTTGAGTTCGGAATACTCGCGCGCGAGGTCCGCAATTTCGCCGCCGGACACGCCCTCGGCCATCCGCGCTTCGAGAAACTCGTAGCGCTGTTCAATCTGGGCGAGTGTTTCGGCTGGCAGCATGATGTCCTGTCCCGTATCCGGCTCCGTCCGTCAAGGTCCGGAAAACCCGGGGACTTTCGCGAGCCAGCCTTCAATCCGCGCGCGATTCACCCCCAGATCGGAATTGCCGAAGCGCAACCTCCCCCAGATCGACACCACATCGCCGCGAAGGGTCACGGTTGTATAGTCGGGAAAGCCCATGATCCGCGACCGCGTCACGTAGGTCATCATGCCGGCCTCGACCGACCCGTCCAGAACCCGCGTTCGGGGGGTCGCCAGGATGACCTCGTGAAGTGCCGCGACGGCGTTCGGTCCGTCGGCCCGGCGCACCGCCTCGAATCCGCCGGTCTGAGGGTAGTCACCCGGTTCCCGGGCGTCCGGCTGCCGATGCCAGACCGCCGGGTCGGACGGTGCAACCCTGATCCAGACCATCCCCGACCCGATGATCGCCAGCACCAGCACAAGGACATAACGCACTACGCGGCCCTCCGTGGCCAGAGGGCAAGGCAGGCGAGTTCGGTGGCGATATGAGCCCCCGCAATCGCCGTCGCGCCTGTGGTATCATAGGCCGGGGCCACCTCGACCACGTCGCCGCCAATCAACCGGATCCCGGCCAGGTCCCTCAGCATTGCCGCGGCCTGCCAACTGGCGAGGCCTCCCCACACCGGCGTCCCGGTCCCGGGGGCAAAGGCCGGGTCCAGCGCATCGATGTCAAAGGTCAGGTAACACGGCCCGGATCCCACCCGGTCCCGCATTTCAGCGACGACCGCAGCGATGCCGCGCTCATGGACGGCCCGGGACGAGATCTGACGCATGCCGCCGTCCTCCTCGCACTCGGTCCGCAACCCAACCTGGATGGATCGCGCCGGATCGATCAGCCCCTCGGTCACGGCCTTTCCCATGAAGGTGCCGTGATCCACCCGCTTCGCCGGATCGCTGTCCGGCCAGAGATCGGAATGCGCATCGAACTGGATGAGACCCAGCGACCCGTGCCGCGCCGACAGGGCCCTGAGCGCCCCATGGGTCACCGAATGGTCCCCTCCGAAACTGATGACCGGGCAAGTCGCCCCCAGCCGCGCGATATGCGCCTCGATGGCGGCCGGAACAGACGCCATGTCCGCGTAGTCAAACGGCATGTCCCCGCAATCGTACATCGTGAATTCGCTGAGCGGATCAAAGCCCCAACCGTAGGGAGGATCGCAGGGTTGCAGCGTCGACGCTTCCCGGATCGCCCGCGGCCCGAAACGTGCGCCGGGCCGATGGGTCACCGCATGATCGAACGGCAATCCCGTAAACACCAGATCCGCGTCGCCGGGCTCCGCCATGTAGCGCCGTCGCAGAAATGACGTCGCACCGGCAAAGGCGTTCTCGTAGGCCAGCCCGCGATCGGGCCCGCGAAACGCACGGTCGGTGTCTGTCTTGGCGTCTTCCAATGCCATCGCGGCTCATCCCCGGCCCAGTATTTGCCCCGACAATGGCACGCAGGATGCCGGCACAAAAGACCCTCTTTTCCGGCTTCCAAAGCCTGACCGGAGATCGCCCCGAACGGCGCGGCCACCCGCTGTCACTTGCCCCTGCCCCACGACGCACGCTCTGAAAATCGCAAATGCCTGCCGGTTCGCGTCACCTCCGAACTGACACGAATAGAGCGTCCGGAAGGACACAATTTGGCAGCGGCCCCGCTAGAGGGGCAAGGCGCGCTCGACAAGCCGCGCGAAGAAGGACGCCCCGTACGGGGCCGCGCCGTCGCTGAAATCGTAGTTCGGATTATGCAGGTCGGCGGTCTCGCCATTACCGACAAAGAGGTACGCGCCGGGACGTTTTTCCAGCATGAAGGCAAAGTCCTCTGCCCCCATCTCCTTGCCGAATTCGGGATTGGTCGGCCCGATTTCAGCCGCGACCGAGACTGCGAAAGCTGTCTTTTCGGCATCGTTCACGGTGGCAGGATACTGGCGGGTGTAGGTCAATGCCGCGTCGACCCCGTAGGCCGCACCATGTCCGGCCACGACCGCGCCCATGCGTGCCTCGACCCGCGTACGAAGATCAGCGTCGAAGGTCCGAACCGTGCCATTGATCCACGCGGTCTCCGGCACGATGTTTTCGGCCGTCCCCGTGTGGATCTGCGTCACCGACACAACCAGATCCTGGACCGGGTTGTTGTTGCGGCTCACGATGGTCTGGAGGCCCTGAACAATCGCACAGGCCGCCACCACCGGATCTGCGGTCTGGTGTGGCGCCGCCGCGTGCCCGCCCGCCCCCGTCACGGTGATCGAAAACGAATCCTCCGCCGCCATGATCGGACCCGGCAAGGTGTAGAACTCCCCGATCGGTGTCCCCGGCGCATTGTGCAGAGCATAGACTTCGGCGATGTCATACCGGTCCAGAATGCCCTCATCGACCATCACGCCGCCGCCACCGCCGTCCTCCTCGGCCGGCTGAAAGATCAAGGCCACCCGCCCCGCGAAGTTCCGCGTCTCGGTCAGGTATTTCGCCGCTCCCAGCAGCATCGTGGTATGCCCGTCATGTCCGCAAGCATGCATCCGACCATCCACTGTCGAGGCGTGGGGCGCCCCCGTCGTTTCCTGCAGGGGCAAGGCATCCATGTCGGCCCGGAGACCGATCGTCGGACCGGCCTCCCGCCCGTCGATCAGCGCGACCACGCCCGAGGTCGCGATCCCGGTCTCGATCCGGGTGATCCCGAACGCCCGCAGCCGGTCGACCACGAAGGCCGCCGTGGCGTGGCAATCGAAACCGATCTCCGGATGGGCGTGCAGGTGGCGTCGCCACCCGGCCATCTCCTCTTCCATGGCGGCGATGGAATTCAGAACGGGCATGGGGTTTTCCTCGTCGGTCGAGCACCCTAGCCTGCCCGGGAAATCGCCGCAGGGAAACCCATGTCTGACCCGGTCCACACCGATACCCTTGTTCATACCTCCGGCGGCGGCCTGCCCCGGCTTCTCGACATCATGGCCCGCCTGCGAGACCCGGACACCGGCTGTCCGTGGGACATCGAACAAAGCTTCGCAACCGTCGCGCCCTACACGATCGAAGAGGCCTACGAGGTCGCGGACGCGATCGAGCGGGAGGCGTGGGACGAATTGAAGGGTGAGCTGGGCGACCTGTTGTTCCAGTCGGTTTTTCATGCCCGCATGGCGGAAGAAGCCGGCCTTTTCGATTTTCACCAGGTGGCCGACCAGATGGCCGACAAGATGGTCGCCCGACATCCCCACGTCTTTGGCAATGAGAGCCGGGACAAATCCGCCGAGCAACAGACGCGGGATTGGGAGGCGATCAAGGCGACGGAACGGGCGGCCAAGGCCCAGACCCGCGTGCTGGACGGCGTTGCGGTGGGCCTGCCGGCGCTCTTGCGCGCCATGAAGTTGCAGAAGCGGGCGGCCCGCGTCGGCTTCGACTGGCCCTCTACCGATCAGGTTCTGGACAAGCTTCAGGAAGAAGCGGTGGAACTGGTCGCCGCGCGCGATACTCTCAGCGCCGATGAAATCGAGGACGAACTGGGCGACATGCTCTTCGTGATGGCCAACCTCGCGCGGCATCTCGGCGTCGATCCCGAAGCCGCCTTGCGCCGCACCAATGCGAAGTTCACCCGTCGGTTCAACGCGGTCGAGGAGGCCCTTGCCGAGGAAGGCCGCAAACCCGAGGAGTCGACCCTCGAGGAAATGGACGCGCTCTGGACCGCGGCCAAGGCCGAGGAACGCATGGCCGAGGAACGCAAGGCCAAACCCGGCGTCTAGGCAAACTGCTGCGCTGCGGCG
>CAYMMT010000048.1:0-5053 GCA_964391555.1 uncultured Rhodobacterales bacterium | reverse complement strand
GGCCGAGGAACGCAAGGCCAAACCCGGCGTCTAGGCAAACTGCTGCGCTGCGGCGGCCTGCCGCATGGGCCGACGCCAGAGCGGCCTAGAACGAGGACCATGAGTATCCTCACCCCCATCCCGCCCGCGACGCCATGGCCCCTCCGGCTCTTTTTCGCCACCCCTCTGATCGGCTGGATCGCCCGAGACGTGGCGTTCCGGGAGCGCGACAACATCTGGTATGCGCTGACGATCCTTGCGACGGTCTGGCTTCTGGCCATCGCGCAATGGGGTCTCGTCGCCATCGTGGTTCCCTATGTCTGCGCCGTCCCGTTCATCATGGCCATGCTGATCCGACTTGCCTGGGGCTAGCGCGGCGCTGACGACAGAGATAGGCTGAACAAAACCAAACCGGACGTTCCCGATGCGAATCGTCGTCTTGACCGCTCTCCTTTCCATCTCCATTGCAGCCCCGGTCTCGGCGCAAAGCTGCTTCGGGCGCTTCTACACCGAAGAGCACATGTCCGCGCGTCCGAACCAGACCGTCGAAGAGGTGTTCTTCGGCACGCTCCGCGGCACGCCGATCCTGCAGATGCGCCGCGCCAGCGATGACAGCTACAGTTGGTCCGAGGCCCGGTGCAACGAGGGTGGCGGTGCCTTGGCCTGCACCGTTCAATCCGGAAGCGGCGCCTTCATCGTCGAGGCGCAGGAGGACGGAACCCTGATCCTCGGCCTCGGCCCGAATGGCGTGACCCTGAATGACGGCGTGGGGCCCATCACCGTCAATCCCCGCGAAACCGATGACCAGTATTTCCGACTCTATGCCGGTCGGGGGTGCCTGAACTAGCCTGCGGCCTTTTCTTCGAGCGTCAGCCACTCTTCCTCGGCCGCCGACAGTTTTGCCTGCCGGTCCGCCAGGGCTTCGGTCGCCTTGGAGAACTTGACGGGCTCGCGCGTGAACAGATCAGGGTCCGAAAGAAGATCCCCGAGCCTGCCGATCTCGGTCTCGAGCCGCTCGATGATCGAGGGCAGTTCCTCAAGCCTGTGCCGTTCCGTGAAGGTCAGGCCGGTGGGTTTCGCCTTTTCTCTCAGGTTGGCTGCCTTCGGCGGGGCAGGTTTCGCGAGTGCGTCGTTTGCGACAGGCCGTGTCACCGCGCGTCTTTGGGCCTGGTAGTCCGACCAGCCGCCTGCATAGAGCACGGCGCGTCCTTCACCCTCCATCGCCACCGTCGTGGTCGCGACCCGGTCGAGGAAATCCCGGTCGTGGCTGACCAGAAGGACGGTCCCGTCGTACTGCCCAAGCAGATCCTGCAACAGGTCCAGCGTCTCGATATCGAGGTCATTGGTCGGTTCGTCGAGCACCAGCAGATTGGACGGCTGTGCCATCAACCGCGCCAGAAGAAGCCGCGCCTTTTCGCCGCCCGACAGGGACCGCACCGGTGCCCGGACCCGCGCCTCATCGAACAGGAAGTCCTTGAGATACCCCACGACATGCCGCGGTGTGCCGCGCACCATGACCTGGTCCGCCTTGCCCGACACGGCCATCTCGGGTGCATGGGTCAGACTGTCCCAGAGGCTGAGATCGGGATCGAGTGCCGCGCGGGTCTGATCGAAGACGGCAATGCTGAGGTTGGTGCCGTGCTTGACCGTTCCGGCATCCGGCGCTACCTGCCCCAGCAACATCCCGATGACGGTTGTCTTGCCCACGCCATTGGGGCCGACAAACCCCACGCGGTCGCCGCGCAGGATGGTCAGGTCCAATCCCTTGACGATCGTCTTGTCGCCAAAGGATTTGGCCAGTCCGCGCGCCTCGATGACCTTGCGCCCGGACTGCGGCCCCTCGTCCAGCGCCATGGCCGCGGTGCCCTGTCGTCGGATCTGCGCCGCGCGCTCCGCGCGGAGGTCGCGCAAGGCCCGCACCCGGCCCATGTTCCGCTTGCGCCGGGCCGAGATGCCCTCGACCGCCCAGCGCGCCTCGGCCTTGATCTTTCGATCCATCCTGTGCCGCGCGAGGTCTTCCTGGGCCCATGTCCGGTCCCGCCATTCCTCGAATGCACCGAAGCCCTTGTCCTGCCGCCGCACCTCTCCGCGATCGATCCACAATGTGGCGCGGGTCAGCGCGGTCAGGAACGCCCGGTCGTGGGAGATCAGCACGAAGCTTGCCGCGCTGGCCTTCAGCGTCTCCTCCAGCCAGCCGATGGCCGCGATATCAAGGTGGTTGGTCGGTTCATCCAGAAGCATGAGGTCGGGCGCTTCCGCAAGAAGCTTGGCCAGGGACGCCCGCCGCCGCTCCCCGCCCGAGGCCGTCGCGACCGGGCGATCGGGATCGAAGTCGAGCCCCTCCGCCGCCGCCTCGACCCGCCACAGCTCCGACGGCTCCAGACCGCTGACGGCGAACGCGCCCAGCGTCTCCGCCCCGGCCATGTCGGGTTCCTGCTCCATATAACCGACAGAGGTTCCCGATGGGCTGACGATGCTGCCCCGATCCGTCTCTATCAGACCGGCCATGACCTTCATCAGGGTCGACTTGCCCGAACCGTTGCGCCCGACCAGCGCCAGCCGGTCCCCCGGATGCACCACCAGATCGACGCCCTCAAAGACGGGATCGCCGCCCCAGGTCAGGGAAATGTCGGAAACCTGCAGGAGGGGAGCACGCGCCATGCCTGTCCCCTAATGCGGGCACGGCCAACCCTCAACCTGATTTCCGGTTATCGGAAACACGCCACCCGCAGCGGGCAGTGGCTAGCGCGCCACGGCTCTCAACGCCCTGGCCCGGGCAGGCGGGATCGCGGCAATCTCCAGTCCGATAAAGACGTGAAGCGTGTTCAGTTCGGGGTCGACGACTGCATGGTCGCTGACCCAGCCGCCC
Source organism: uncultured Rhodobacterales bacterium (assembly GCA_964391555.1). Classification (GTDB taxonomy): domain Bacteria; phylum Pseudomonadota; class Alphaproteobacteria; order Rhodobacterales; family Rhodobacteraceae; genus JAMWZF01. The sequence continues at coordinate 2,205 of CAYMMT010000048.1, read as the reverse complement.
ATGACCAGATAGGTCTTCAGCAGCGGCGGCATCCGCAGCATGGCCGCCTTCCGGTCAAAGGGTTTGCGCAGTCTTTCGGCAAATCTGAAGACCTTGGGGGCCTTGACCCTCGGCAGCCAGCGCTTGGGCGCAAGGTGTTGGTCCGCCAGCATGTCGAAGGCATCGAGATACGCCTCGCCGGCCGTGCCGCTGAACGAGGAACAGCCAAACAGCATCTCGACCCCATGTTCATCCACATACGCAGTCATGGCCCCCCACGCGACACGCAGGACATCGGCATCCTTGGCGTCGGGATGCACACAGAAGCGCCCCATCTCGACCATCGGACCGGAAAAACTCCGCAGCGCGTCCAACTCGTAGAATTGCGCCGAATAGGTGCGCTCGATCTCGCCCCCGTCCGTCAGCGGCAAAAGCCGAAAGGTGCACAGCACATCCCCGCGCCGACTGTCGGTGACGAGGACATGTTCGCAGACGTCGTCAAAGCCATCCGCGTCAAGCCCGTCGGACCGGGCCACCCCTCCCTGCGCCTCGACAAAGCACAGGTGGCGGAGCGCCTGCGCCTTGCGGACGTCCGCCTCGGTCTCCGCAAAGCGCGCCGTCAACCGGCCTTTTCGCAACATCGTGAGGTCCTGCTTGCTTTGATCGCCCGTCTCACCGACTTATGTGCCTTGGGACTATGACAGGAAGGTTTGCCCCCGATGGATAAAATCATCAAGTCCGATGCCGAATGGCGCGAAAGCCTGAGTGACCTTGCCTACAAAGTGACCAGAAAACACGGTACCGAGCGGGCCGGCACCCACGACAGCTTTCCCAAGGACCCGGGCATGTTTCACTGTGTTTGCTGCGGTGCCCCCTTGTTCGACCAGACCCACAAGTTCGAAAGCGGGACGGGGTGGCCGTCTTTCTATCAACCCGCGGACGGTGTGAAGGGCGACGCCGTGGGCGAGCAGGAGGACCGGTCATTCTTCATGCGGCGAACGGAAGTTCATTGTAATCGGTGTGACGCCCATCTCGGGCATGTCTTTCCCGACGGACCGCAACCGACCGGCCTGCGGTATTGCATCAATGGTGTGGCCCTGACGTTCGACCCGGACGACTGATCACGTTACGCGGTGGAACCGGGGCACAAACCGCGCGGCACAGGTCGCATGGGCCTCAGGCGGCCGCCGCGAACGCCTGCAGCCGCTCCACCATGGCACGAAGCCCGTTGGAGCGCTGCGCCGACAAATGATCGTTCAGCCCGAGCCGCGCCAGTTCGGCCCGTGCATCGATCGCCGCCGCCTCGGAGACCGGCACGCCGTCATACAGCAGGCGGAGGACGGCGATCAGCCCCCGCACGATCATCGCATCGCTGTCGCCCTCGAACCGCAATGTGCCGTGGTCGATCCTCGGCACCAGCCAGACCTGACTGGCGCATCCGTCCACCTTTGTCGCGGGAACCTTCAATGCTTCCTCAAGCGGCTCCATGGCCCGGCCGAGATCGATGACGTGACGATACCGATCTTCCCAATCGTCGAGAAAATCGAACGTCTCGGCCAGCTCTTCGAAAGCCTCTTGCGCCATTGCACTCTCCTGCGCCTCGCGGTTGTGGCTCATCTAGGGGGAGATGGCGGCGGCGTCCAGACGCGGCTTCCCAACCGGTCCGCCATGGGCTACCCCTTCGGAAACGATCACATCGCGAGACGCCAAAGCCATCATGCGAGCCCTGACACGACCCATTCCGCTCCTTCTTGCCAGCGCGGTCGCGCTTTCGGGCTGTGCCCGTTTGGCCGACAGTCGCCTCAACCCCTCAAACTGGTTCGGTAGCGGGGGCGGCGCGGTTGCCGCGGTCGGTGCTTCGGGCGAAGTGGAACCCCTGGTTCCGGACGGGGCCCGGACGCTGGTGCTGGACGCGCGGCCGCTTCTGGCCGAGGTGACCTCCGTCTCTCTGGATCGAACCCCCGATGGGGCGATCCTGCGCGCGACGGGCCGGGCAAGCTCCCAAGGCTGGTTCAACGCCGATCTGGTGTTGACAGCAATTGAAGGAGGCACCGCCACCTACGCCTTCCGGGCCGAAGCGCCGCGGGGTTTTGCGGCTGCCGGTACGCCGGCAAGCCGCCAGATCACGGCTGCTGTGAACCTCGACCTCGCCGAGCTTCAGGGCATTCGCCGATTTCGCGTTGAGGGGGCGAGCGGGGCGCGCAGCGTTTCCCGTTAGCGTCTAGC
>CAYMMT010000047.1:14380-17483 GCA_964391555.1 uncultured Rhodobacterales bacterium | reverse complement strand
GACCCCTTCGGTCATATCGATCAGGTCCTGAAGACCCATCCCCGGGGCGGGCTCGTGCAGGCGAGCCTGATCGACATCCACTGCGAGGCGACGTCCGAGAAGATGGCGATGGGCATGTTCTGCGCCGGCCGGGCCAGCGTTGTCGTCGGGACCCATACCCATGTGCCGACGGGTGATGCGATGATCCTTGATGGCGGAACCGCCTACCTGACGGACGCCGGCATGTGCGGCGACTACAATTCCGTCATCGGCATGGACAAGGCCGAGCCGCTGCGCCGCTTCGTGACCGGCATGACCAAGGAACGCTTTGACCCCGCGAAGGGCGAGGCGACGCTGGCGGGGCTCTACATCGAAACCGATGACCGGACCGGCGCCGCCACGCGGGCCGAACCGCTCCGCGTCGGCGGCCGTCTCGGCGAGGCCATGCCCCGGTGACACGGATACGGGCGTTCCTGTCGCTCACGATCATCGGCGCCGGTTGGGGGGCGACGGTGCCGCTCAACAAGATGGCGGTCCAGGACGGGCACGGGCACTTCGGGCTTGTGTTCTGGCAACTGACCCTTGGGGCGCTGGTCCTCGGGCTCTATCAGCTTTTTCGGCGCAGGCCCTTTCCGATAACCCGCAAGACGCTGCTCTTCTGCCTGTTCATTGGCCTGATCGGGACCGTGATCCCCAATTCCGTGTCGTATCAGGCCGCCTTTCACCTGCCCGCCGGGGTGATGGCACTTGTCATCGCGCTGGTCCCCATGGTGGCCTTCCCGATCGCGCTCGCGATGGGTAATGACCGGTTTTCCGGGCGCCGACTGATCGGGCTGACCCTGGGTCTCTTCGCCATGGCGCTCATTGCCTTGCCAGAGGCGAGCCTGCCCGCCGGGACCGCCGCGATCTGGGTCGTGATCGCGCTTTTTGCGCCGACCTGCTACGCGGTTGAGGGCAACTCGGTGGCCCGTTTCGGCACCTTTGGTCTCGGGCCGATCCAGACGCTGTTCGGCGCCTCGGTCCTTGGTGCCATCGTGGCCTTTCCACTGGCGGTCGGGTCCGGCCAGTTCATCGTGCCGAGCTGGCCCCTGCATCGGGACGACCTCGCCCTGATCGCGCTCAGCGTGATCCATGCCTGCGTCTACTCCGGCTATGTCTGGCTTGTGGGCCGCACGGGTGCCGTTTTCGCAACGCAGGTTGCGTATCTCGTGACCGGGTTCGGGGTGCTTTGGTCGATGGTGTTTCTTGCCGAGCGCTATCCGGTGACGATCTGGTTTGCATTCGGCCTTCTGATGCTGGGCCTGTCGCTGGTTCAGCCGCGTCTTGCAGAACCGCGTTCGGCAACGGATGATGGTCCCCAGTCGGCATAACGCGGCCCGAGTATGACAGACCTGCTTTCTCTCTCCGCCACCGGCGAAGCGCTCCTGACCCTGACGGTCGTGGCGGTGATGTTCGGTCTCTTCCTGCGCGAAGCCTTTCCAACGGAAGTCGTGGCCCTGACCGGTGTCGCGCTGCTTCTGATCCTTGGCCTCCTGCCCTACGAGGCGGGGCTCGCGGTCCTGTCGAACCCGGCCCCTTGGACAATTGCGGCGATGTTCATCGTGATGGGGGCCCTGGTGAGAACCGGAAGCCTCGATGCGCTGACCAAGGCCGCCGAGGCGAGGGCGAAATCAAGCCCGGCAACCGCGATCATGATGATCCTGATCGTTGTCGCGCTGGCCTCGGCAATCATGAACAACACGCCCGTTGTCGTCGTGATGATCCCGGTCATGGTGCAGTTGTCGCGGACGCTGGGCCAATCCGCCTCCAAGGTGCTGATCCCGCTGTCATACGCGGCGATCATGGGCGGCACACTGACGCTTCTGGGGACGTCGACGAACCTGCTGGTGGACGGCGTGGCGCGGTCTCAGGGGCTGGCGCCGTTCACGATCTTCGAAATCACGCCCATCGGCCTCGTCGTGGTGGTCTGGGGCATGCTCTATCTCGGCTTGATTGCACCACGGCTGCTGCCGGAGAGAGACTCGTTGGCGACGCTGCTGTCGGACCGGTCGAAGATGAAGTTCTTTACCGAGGCCGTGATCCCGCCGGACTCGAACCTCATCGGGCGCGAGGTCACCGGGGTCCAGCTTTTCAAACGCGACGGCGTGCGGCTTGTCGACGTGGTGCGCGGGGATGCCTCGCTTCGGCGCAATCTCAAAGGTGTGGAACTGCGGGTCGGGGACCGCGTGGTGCTTCGCACGCAGATGACCGAGCTGCTGAGCCTTCAGCGCGACAAGTCCCTGCGGCGGGTCGACCAGGTCAGTGCCGTGGAGACGCAGACCGTGGAGGTCCTCATCACGCCGGGCTGCCGGATGGTGGGCCGGACGCTGGGGTCGTTGCGGTTGCGGCGCCGGTATGGCGTGTATGTTCTGGCGGTGCACAGGCGAGCTCAGAACATCGGGCGGCAACTCGACGATCTGGTGGTGCGCGTGGGCGATACGCTGCTTCTCGAGGGCTCTGCCGAGGATATCCAGCGTCTCGCCACGGATCAGGACATGGTCGATGTCTCGAAACCCTCGGCCCGCGAATTCCGCCGCTCCAGAGCGCCGATCGCGATCACCGCGCTTCTCGGGATCGTGGTGCTGGCGGCCCTGGGCGTCGCGCCGATCCTTGCGCTTGCGGTCGTCGCCGTGGCGGCGGTTCTGGTCACCGGGTGCATCGACGCCGATGAGGCGTTCGAGTTCGTTGACGGTCGGCTCCTCGCGTTGATCTTCGGAATGCTCGCCGTCGGGGCCGCCCTGTCCGAGACGGGGGCCGTTGAACTGGTCGCCAACGCACTGGCCCCGGCGATCACCGGCCTGCCCCCCTTCGGCATCATCCTCAGCGTCTACCTCATGTCGGTGATCCTGACGGAGGTCGTCTCCAACAATGCGGTTGCGGTTGTCATGGCGCCCATTGCCATCGGGCTGGCCGAGGTTCTGGGCGTCGACCCGAGGCCGCTTGTCATCGCGGTGATGATCGCCTCGTCGGCCGCCTTTGCCACGCCGATCGGATACCAGACCAATACGCTGGTCTACGGCCCGGGAGGTTACGTCTTTACCGATTTTCTGAAGGTGGGCCTGCCGTTGAACCTCAGCCTCGCGCT
>CAYMMT010000047.1:0-14280 GCA_964391555.1 uncultured Rhodobacterales bacterium | reverse complement strand
TGGCGGCCATCAAGGGCCCGGAGAGGACCGGCGGATCACCGGACCGCGGCCCGACGAAGGGGCGACCGCACACCCGGCGGTTACACCGAATATCGCGCTACGAACCGCTGCAGGATCACTTCGGGCACCGTCACATCCGCCGCGCGGCACATGGCGATCAGCGCCTCCGCCTCCTCCGGCGGGAAATAGCCGCGGTGCTTGTAGACATTGATACGGGTCTCGAACACCTCGGCGTCTGCTTCGGGATGGAATTGCGTGGCATAAACGTTCTGACCGACCCGGATCATCTGGTAGGGGCAGGTGTCGCTGCTCAGAAGATGCACCGCGCCGGAGGGAAGCTCCTGCACCGCCTCCTTGTGGCCGACAAAACTGTCAAACACCTCCGGCAGCCCATCGAGCAACGCGTCCGGCCCGACGACACGGCAGGTCGATGTCCCCACAGGTTCGCCGTACTGCGCCTTCGAAACCTCGGCCCCAAGCGAATGGGCCAGAATGCCGATGCCGTAGCAGCAGCCCATGAACGGCATGTCGCGGGCAATGATCCGGGGCATGAGGCTGAGGCATTCCGCCTCGATCCGCGCCTCGACCGGGTCTTTCTTTTCGACGGGATCACTCACGCAGCCCGGGCCGCCGCCCACGATCACGCCAGCGTAGTCCGACAGGTCCAGATCGTCGGGCAGCGTTTCCTGATCGAGGCGGATGCGACGGGTCTGTTCCGCCGCCAGTCCACCTTTGAGAAGGATCGCGTCGAATTCACCGTCGCTCGCCTCGGTTTCGGGGCGCAATTGCAGGATCAGGAAAGGTTTCATAGCGGCCAGACAATCAGGATCACCGGGATAGACACCGCGATGACGAGCACTTCAAGAGGCAGCCCCATACGCCAGTAATCCCCGAACCGGTACCCCCCGGGGCCGAGGATCAGCGTGTTGTTCTTGTGGCCGATGGGTGTGAGGAAAGCTGCCGATGCCGCCACGGCCACGGCCATGAGGAACGGATCGGGCGAGGCTTCGAGCGTCCGCGCCATCTGGATGCCCACCGGGGCCGCGACGATGGCCGTGGCGGTGTTGTTGAGGACATCCGACAGCGTCATCGTGACGACCATCAGGACCGTCAGAACCGCCCAGGCGGGCAGGCCGTCGGTCAGCGTCAGAAGCCAGCCAGCGATAAGTTCGGTGCCGCCCGAGCTTTCGAGCGCGGCGCCGAGGGGGATCATCGAGCCCAGAAGCACCACCACGGGCCATTCTATATGGTTGTAAACCTCGCTCAGCGGCACGATGCCGAGGCCGACGAAGGCCACAATGACCAGTCCCAGCGCGACGGGCAGATACAGCAATCCCACCGACGCCAGCACCACCGCGGCGGCGAACAGCCCGATGGCCAGCCAGACCTTGCGGTTCACCGTGACGCTCAGCCCCCGGTCGGCCAGCGGCAGGCATCCCAGCCAGTCGGCCACGGCCTCTGCGCTGTCGGTGGGAACCAACAGGAGCAGGATATCGCCCGGTCGGACCTCGGTGCGCCGCAGATGCGACGTGATCCGGCGGCCCTGCCGCGATATCCCCACGATCACCGCGCGCTTGCGCCAATGCAGGCCGATGGCCTGCGAACTGCGCCCGGCGATCCGCGCCTCTTGCGGCACGACCACTTCGATCAACGTCAGGCCCTCGGGCCTGGCCTCGACCAGCGACCTGCGGGAGCCTTCGGTGAATGAGAGACCAAGGCCGGAGCGGAACTCTTCCAGCGCGTCCGGCGTGGCTTCGAGGATCAGGATATCGCCGGCGTCCAGCACCGTATTGCGCGCGGATCCATAGAGCCGTTTGCCGCCCCGGATCAGTCCAAGGATATCGACATCGGCCTGTTCTGCCGCGGTGTCGAGGTCTGACAGCTTCTGCCCGATGACCCGTTTGGCTTCTGCGGGCACGGCAATTTCGGCGACATAGGCGGCGGTCTCCATCAGCTTTGCGCCCGCGTCGCTGTCGCCTTGCGGGGTCGGGATGAGCCGCCAGCCAAAGAAGGCGACAAATCCAAGGCCGACCAGCGCCACCGCCGCCCCGACAGGGGCGAAATCGAACATGGCGAACGGGGCGCCAAGGCTGTCCTCGCGGATCGCGGCGATGATGATGTTGGGGGGCGTGCCGATCAGCGTGACCATGCCGCCGAGGATCGTGCAGAAGCTCAGCGGCATCAGCGACAGCCCCGGAGAGCGCCCGGCCTTGCGGGCCGTGGCCATGTCCACCGGCATCAGGAGTGCCAGCGCCGCGACGTTGTTCATGAAGGCGGACAGCACACCGCCGACGCCGCCCATGATGGCGATATGTGCACCGAGCGAGCGTGAGGCATCGACCAGCGTCGCCGTTATCAGCCCCACCGCGCCGGACCGGACCAGTCCCGCCGAGACCACGAGGACGAGCGCGACAACGAGGGTCGCAGGGTGGCCGAACCCCGCAAAGGCCTCGGCCGCGGGCACGACGCCGGCCACAACGGCCACCATCAGGGCGGTGAAAGCGACGAGGTCATAGCGGAACCGGCCCCAGATCAGGAAGGCAAAGACCGTGCCGAAAAGGCCGAAGAGGATTGTCTGGTCCGGTGTCACCACCTCTCTCTGTGCGATCCGGCGATCTGTGGCAAGTGCGCTTGGCCCCGAGCCACCTTGCCCCGCCCGCCGGCCTTGTCCTATATCGGCGCCAACACCAGAGACAGGATGAGGACGACCATGGCAGGCCATTCCAAATGGGCGAATATTCAGCACCGCAAGGGTCGTCCGGACAAGTTGCGGGCCAAGCTGTTCTCCAAACTGTCCAAGGAGATCACCATCGCCGCGAAGATGGGTGACCCGGACCCCGACAAGAACCCGCGTCTGCGCCTCGCCGTGAAGGAGGCCAAGTCGCAATCCATGCCCAAGGACAACATCGACCGCGCCATCAAGAAGTCGATTGCGGGCGAGGGCGACGACTACGAAGAGATCCGCTACGAAGGCTATGGCCCCAACGGGGTGGCGGTGATCGTCGAGGCAATGACCGACAACCGCAACCGCACCGCGTCCACCGTCCGGTCGACCTTTGGAAAAAATGGCGGAAATCTTGGCGAGACGGGCTCTGTCGGGTTCATGTTCGAGCGCAAGGGGCAGATCCTTTATCCGGCGGAGGCCGGGGATGCCGACACGGTCATGATGGCCGCGATCGAGGCCGGTGCCGAGGATTGCGAGACCGGTGAAGACGGGCATGTCATCATTTGTGCCGACACGGATCTGAACGACGTCTCGAATTCGCTGGAAGGCGATCTGGGAGAAAGCGACAGCGCCAAGCTGATCTGGCAACCGACAACCACCACCGAGCTTGACCTCGAGGGCCTGCAGAAGCTCATGCGGCTGGTCGAAGCGTTGGAAGACGACGACGACATCCAGACCGTGACCACCAATTTCGAGGCCTCCGACGAGGTGATGGACGCGTTCGCCGACGCCTCCTGATCGCGCCATTTGCGGCACGGGGGGTCTCTCGCGGGGTCGCGGTGCCACAGTACCGGGCAATCTGTCCGGTTCCTCGGCGCCTCTGTCGCGCTGCCAAGGAAAACAACCGGTTGCAGGCGGTCGGACTCAGCGGTTAGGTGAGCCGTCCCGAGGAGCGCTGTGACGTGTTGCCTGCATTCACCACCGGTTTTGCCCTGTCGTTCTCGCTGATCCTCGCGATCGGCGCGCAGAATGCATTTGTCTTGCGGCAGGGAATACTCGGGTCGCATGTTTTCCTGATCTGCCTCGTTTGCGCCGTCTCGGACGGGATCCTGATGGCGCTTGGCGTCGGCGGCTTTGCGGCCCTGGCCGAGGCCATCCCCGGTGTGGCACGGTACATGGCGTGGCTTGGGGCAGCGTTTCTGTTTGTCTATGGCGCCATCGCGCTCCGGTCGGCGTGGGTCGGCGGACAGCATCTGGATCCGGCGGCCAGAGGGGCGGGATCGCTGGGGGCGGCGCTCGCCACCACGCTGGCCCTGACCTGGCTGAACCCGCACGTCTACCTCGACACCCTGGTGCTGATCGGGTCCGTGGCGACAAGGTTTCCGGGGCAGGGACTTGCGTTCTGGGCCGGGGCGACCCTGTCCTCTTTCGTCTTCTTCTTTGCGCTGGGCTATGGCGCGGCGCTCCTGAGACCGATCTTTGCACGGCCCAATTCGTGGCGGGTGCTGGACCTCGTCATCGTATTCATCATGTGGAGCATCGCGATCGGGCTGGTGCTCCGTGGCTGAGGCGCGACCCGTTCTGGGGGTCTTCTGGATGGTGGTGACGGGGCTGAATTTCGTCGCCGTTACAGCCATCGTGAAACATGTGGGCGACGGGATACCGGCGGCTCAATCCGCCTTTCTGCGCTACGTTCTGGGGCTAGTTTTCCTGATCCCGATGATCCGGCCCATTCGCGCCGCCCACCTGACGCGCAGGCAGATCACGCTCTTTGCGTGGCGGGGGGTGGCCCACACGCTTGCGGTCATCTGCTGGTTCTACGCCATGACGCGGATCTCCATCGCGGAGGTCACGGCGATGAACTACCTGTCGCCGGTCTACGTGACCATTGGCGCGGCGTTCCTGCTGAAAGAGGCGTTGCCACCGCGGCGCCTGGTGGCGGTCCTCGTCGCCCTGCTGGGCGCATTGATCATCCTGCGGCCGGGCCTGCGGGAGCTCAACGACGGTCACCTGGCCATGGTGTTCACGGCTCTGGCCTTTGCCGTCGGCTACCTGATTGCAAAGCAACTGGCCGGGGAGGTCAGCGCCGCGGTTGTGGTGGGGATGCTGTCGATCACGGTGACAATCGGCCTTGCTCCGTTTGCCTGGGCGGTCTGGGTCCCGCCAAGCCTGACGGACCTGGCCTGGCTCTTTGGCGTGGCCTGTTTTGCCACGGCGGGGCACTACACCATGACATTGGCCTTTGCGGCGGCGCCGCTCACGGTGACGCAGCCGGTGACCTTCCTGCAACTCGTCTGGGCGGTGTCGTTGGGCGCACTGGTTTTTGGCGAGGCGGTCGACGGCTGGGTGATCCTTGGGGGGGGCGTGATCCTGGGAGCCGTAAGCTTCATCACCTGGCGCGAGGCGCGGGCGAAACAACGCAGGACCCCCGCGGTGCCCCAGACCAAGGGGTAACCATAACCCACATTAATGCTTGAAGTTTCGCCGCGTTAACCTTTGTTAACGTCATGCTCCGGATTTGCGCGACCCTTCTGCTCCTGCTGGCCCCGTTGCCCTCTGTCGCGGAGGTGGCGGGGCGGGTGCAGGTCATCGATGGCGATACGATTGATGTCGGGGGCGCGCGGGTGCGGCTTTACGGCATCGACGCGCCCGAGATCGGTCAGCCGTGCCGGACCGATCGGGGTGAAGTCCGGGATTGCGGCATTTGGGCCCGGGATCAGGTCCGGCGGATGTACCAGGGCCGCCGGGCCCGATGCGAGCCCCTCGACCGCGACATCTACGGGCGGATCGTGGCGCGATGCGCCGTGCGCGGCGAGGATATGGGCGCGCGGATCGTCGGAGAGGGCGTCGCCTTCGCATTCCGGCGCTATTCCATGGACTACGATCTGACGGAAAAGCAGGCGGCGGTGGCGGGTGAGGGTCTCTGGTCGATGACCGTGCAGTCCCCGGCCGCGTATCGCGACCGCTCTGGCAGCGAGGTGACGGGCGACTGCGTGATCAAGGGCAATATCTCGGACGCCGGGCGCATCTACCATATGCCGCATAACCGTGACTACGGACGCACGCGCATCAACGAGGCCCGGGGCGAGCGATGGTTCTGCACGGAGGCCGAGGCCCGCGCAGCCGGTTGGCGACCCGCCCGCAACTGACCCGATTGACCTTGATCAAGGTGCGGAACCTCCCGGCTGACTAGGCTTTCGAAAACCACCATCGAACGGGAGGACATCCATGTCCAACACGCCGCATGAACTGGCCGAAGAGTTTCCGGAACACGTCCAGGCAATGCATGACCTGAAGCAAAGCGACGCGCATTTCGCCGGGCTTTTCGACAGGTATCACGAGTTGAACCGCGCCGTGCACCGGGCCGAGACCAATGTCGAGCCAACGGACGATTTCAACATGACCGAAATGCGCAAGGAGCGGATGGCCCTGAAAGACGAAATCTGGGGGATTCTGACGGCCGCGGCGTGACCTCAGGGATGAACCGCGGTTCAGGCTTGGTCTGACGTCCCCTCGACCGCGGCGCCGAAATTTTCGAAGAACTTGTCCGCCATCTTGCGGGCAAACCCGCCAACGATGCGGTTTCCCAATTGCGCGAGTTTGCCGCCCACCTGGGCATGTACGTCGTAGACCAGTTCGGTCCCCCCGGCGACGTCGTTCAGCGTGACGTCCGCATGGCCCTTGGCGAACCCCGCCACGCCGCCCTTGCCTTCGCCGACGAGGCGGTAGCTTTCGGGCGGGGTGGCGTCCTCGATCGTGACCGCGCCCTTGAACGTGGCACTCACCGGTCCGACTTTCTGTTTGACCACCGCGTGAAAGCCGTCCTCCGCGGAGCCCTCAAGCTCCTGGCACCCGGGGATTGCGGCTCTCAACGTCTCTGCATCGTTCAGCCGTTCCCAGACCGTGGCGCGGTCGGCGGCGATGATTCGGCTTCCGGAAAGTTCCATGTCGTCCCCCTGTCGGTGCGCCCGTTATGCGGGGTCCCACGCGCCCGGTCAATTCACCTCGTAGGGCAGCAAACCCCGGTGATTGGGATCGACATCAAGGCGCCGCTCGAGCGGCGGGACCGAGCGCTGGTGACAGTTCGTCCGGTCGCATATGCGGCAGGATATTCCAATTGGTTCAAAGAGTTCGGGTCGCGAGCGGTCCATCGTATCCGCATAGACGAGGGAGTCCGCATGGCCGATCTCACACCCCAGTCCGATGGCAAAGCGCCGCGTCGGCGCGCCCCAGGCGCCGCCGGGTTTCGACACGTCCCGGGCGAGGCAGAAATACCGCACCCCGTCCGGAGTCTCGGCCAGTTGTCGAAGCCATTGACCCGGCGTTTCGAACGCCCGGTGCACGTTCCACAACGGGCAGGCGCCGCCGAAACGGGCGAATTGCAGTCTCGTGGCCGAATGACGCTTGGTGATCGTGCCGGCCTGATCGACGCGCACGAAGAAGAACGGCACGCCCTTGGCGCCGGGCCGCTGCAGGGTTGCGAGCCGGTGGGCGACCTGCTCGAGGCTGGTACCGAAGCGGTCGGCGAGGCGTTCGAGGTCATGCCGCGTCTCACCTGCGGCCGCGAGGAAGCGTTCGTAAGGCATCAACGCCGCACCGGCAAAGTAGTTCGCCAGTCCGACACGCGCGATCTGGTGCGCCTCGTCGGATTGAAACCGGGCGAGGTCCAGGGTGGCATCGATGAGTTTGGATTGCGTCAGGAGCGCCAGTTGCAGCAGTAACTGAAACCGCTGGGTCGCCGGTGAGGCCCGGGTGGACAGGGTCAGTCGCCGTGTTGCGGGGTCGTAGTCCCTCAGCCCCGCAATATCGGCTCTGGCGACGCTGACCCCGACGTCGTGCAACCGCGCCATCGCCGCCGCCTCGGCGCCGTCCGTTTCCAGACCGAGCCGCTCGGCCGCGCGATCCACCGCATCGATGTAGTTGTCGCAATAGTGAAAAAAATCCCGAACCTCTTCCCACGGGGATTTCACCGCCCTTGCATCTTCGCGACCCAGCGCTTCATCCAGGGACGCAAGCCTCTCATGGGTTTCCCGGTAAGCGCGATGCAGGTCGAGAAACGCATGGGCCAGGGCCGGCGCATTGCCGGCCGCAAGTCGCAAATCTGCAAGACCCGGCGCATCCCCCAGGAACACCGGATCGGCCAGAGCCTCCCTCATGTCGCTGACCAGCCGCGCCTCATCGCCGCTCGATAGCTCCGTGACATCGAAGCCGAATTCGCGGGCCAGCCCCAGCACGACGGCGGTGGACACCGGGCGATTGTTGTTCTCCATCTGGTTGAGATAGGGCAGCGAGACGCCCAGCCGCTCGGCAAATGCCTTTTGCGTCAGGCCCAACCGTCCTCTCATTTCCCTCAGCCGCGCGCCGGCATAGAGTTTCTGTTGCGCCATCGTGGACCCCTTTGCAGATTTTGCAATAGCTCAAGCAAAACCTGCAAAGCAAGTGTCAGTCGATCTCGCCCACGATTCGCGCCCGGCGGATCACCCAGAGTCCGCAAAGGCCCGCGGCAACGGATGTGCTCAGCATCAGCAGCACCAGGGGCAGGGGGCCGGACCCCGGCGACAACACCACCCCGGCCAGAACCGACAAGGCCGCGCCACCCCCGATCATGAAGGCTCCGCCGAGGCCGGACGCCGTTCCGGCGAGCTGCGGGCGCACCGACAGCATGCCGGCGTTTGCGCTGGGCAGCAGGATCCCGTTGCCGAGGCCCACGAAGGTCATGAAGCCGAAGAAAACCCAGGGCCCGCCGAACCCGGCCACCGTCAGCAGCGCCAGCGTTCCCATGCCGATCGCGGTCAGAACTGAGCCCAGAAGCACCATGCGATTGACCCCGACGCGCACGGCGAACCGACCGGATAGGCCGTTTCCGATCAGGTACCCGACTGCCGGGGCGCCAAAGAAGAACCCGAGTTCGGCCGGGTCCATCCCGTATGCATCCGTGCCGACAAACGGCGCCCCGCCGAGGTAGGCAAAGAACGCGCCCGAGGCAAAGGCCGCCGACAGGCAGTACCCCCAGAACCGCTGCGACGTGAACAGGATCGGGTATTGCGCAACCTGCTCCCTGAACCCGCCTTCGGCGGCCCGAGCCGTCTCGCCCTGGTCGGCCCAGGCCAGCGCCGCCAGGGTCGCCCCCGCGATCGCCAGCATCCAGAACGACGCCTGCCATCCAAAGAACTGGTCGAGCGCCCCCCCGATCGCCGGTCCGATCATCGGCACAACCGCCATGCCCATCGTGACATAGCCGATCATGGACGCCGATTGGGCCTGACCGTAGAGGTCGCGCACCACGGCCCGCGACAGGGCAAATCCGGTCGCGATGACGGCTTGTGTCATCCGGCAAGCGATGAAAACCCCGAATGTCGGGGCGAAAATGGCGCCGAGACTGGCGAGGGTGAAGACGGTGGCCCCCGTCAGCATGACGGGTCGGCGGCCGAACCGGTCCGAAACCGGGCCGATCAGGACCTGCAGCACGGCCGTCGCGGCGAGGTACAGAGACACCGAAAGCTGCATGAGCCCGTAGTCAACGCCAAAATGCGCGGCCATCGACGGCAGCGAGGGCAGAAACACGTTCAACGACAGCGCGCCGACCCCGGCCATGAGGATCAGCGTGAAGATGTGGGGCGGGGTCCGGTTATCCAGAAACCGGGCTGTGACGGTGTCAGCCATGGGGCAGAGCTACTGCGACAAGGCAGGGGTGTCCATCTCGAGTAATCCGGATCATTGCGTTTGCAGATTTGCAATAAGTTGGCGACTCGATTCGAAGAGTTTGCAAATTTGCGGCTTCCTGCTTCAAAATTTGCTGGTATGGCCATAGACAGACGGCACCAACTGCGCGCGAGGAGGGCCCTGATGAGCATCGATATCCTGAACGAACTGGAGGCCCGGCGGGCGGCGGCCCGGATTGGCGGCGGCGAACGCCGGATCGAGGCGCAGCACGGTAAGGGCAAGCTCACCGCGCGGGAGCGGGTCGAGGTGCTGCTCGATGCCGGGTCGTTCGAGGAGTATGACACCTTCGTTGCGCATCGGTGCACCGACTTCGGAATGGAACAGAGCCGACCTGCGGGCGACGGGGTCGTTACCGGATGGGGCACCATCAATGGCCGGCAAGTTTACGTGTTTTCCCAGGATTTCACGGTGCTGGGCGGCTCGGTGTCGGCGACACATGCGGCCAAGATCTGCAAGATCATGGACATGGCGGTGCGCAATGGCGCGCCTGTCATCGGCATCAACGACTCGGGCGGCGCCCGCATTCAGGAAGGGGTCGACAGTCTTGCAGGCTACGGCGAGGTCTTTCAACGGAATATCGAGGCCTCGGGCGTGGTGCCGCAGATCAGCATGATCATGGGCCCCTGTGCCGGCGGCGCCGTCTATTCGCCCGCGATGACTGACTTCATCTTCATGGTGAAGGATACCTCCTACATGTTCGTCACCGGCCCGGACGTCGTCAAAACCGTGACCAACGAACATGTCACCGCCGAGGAATTGGGCGGGGCCGCGACTCATACCCGCAAATCCTCGGTCGCTGACGGCGCCTTCGAGAACGATGTCGAGGCGCTTGCCGAGATTCGCCGCCTCGTCGATTTTCTGCCGCTCAACAATCGAGAAAAGCCGCCGGTTCGGCCATTCTTCGACGATGTGGACCGGGTCGAGCCGTCGCTCGATACGCTGGTCCCGGCAAATCCGAATCAGCCCTACGACATGAAGGAACTGATCCTGAAAATCGCCGATGAAGGGGATTTTTACGAGATTCAGAGGGACTTTGCCGGCAATATCCTGACCGGGTTCATCCGGCTTGAAGGGCAGACCGTGGGGGTGGTGGCGAACCAGCCGATGGTGCTCGCCGGGGTGCTCGACATCGATAGCGCCCGCAAGGCCGCCCGGTTTGTCCGCTTTTGCGACTGTTTCGAAATCCCGATCCTGACACTCGTGGACGTTCCCGGATTCCTGCCCGGCACGACACAGGAATATAACGGTGTCATCAAGCATGGCGCCAAACTGCTCTTTGCCTATGGCGAGGCGACGGTGCCGAAGGTCACGGTGATCACCCGCAAGGCCTATGGCGGGGCCTATGTGGTCATGTCGTCCAAACATCTGCGGGGTGACATCAACTACGCATGGCCCACCTCGGAGATCGCGGTGATGGGTGCCAAGGGCGCGGTGGAAATCCTGCACCGATCGGACCTGAACGATCCGGAGCGGATCGCGCAGCACACGGCCAACTACGAGCACCGCTTCGCCAACCCGTTTGTCGCGGCCGAGCGCGGCTTTGTCGACGAGGTCATCATGCCAAGTTCCACCCGCCGCCGGCTGTGCCGGGCCTTTGCGGGATTGAGGAGCAAGACGCAATCGATGCCCTGGAAGAAGCACGACAACATCCCGCTGTGATTCGATGCTGGTTCGGAAAGTGATAGCCAGAGCCGGATACGGGGTCGCCCTGGCGTTGCTCACGCCGGTTTTCCGCGTGGAGCCTGTGCAGGCCCAGGAGCTCATCGCGCTTCCCTCCGGCCTCGACGTTCGGGTGCAGGAGGTGATCTTCGAAGAGAACCCCGACGTGGCCCGCTTTCGCTTTGTTGCGCCGGACCTGGGGACCGATGGCAGGGGGTATGAGGAGGTGCACGGGGACTTTCCCTGGCTGTGTCAGGAGATGATCCTGCCAACGCTGACGGACACCCAGAAGGCCGGAGACGTCGTGATCTCGATCGCTGACCGAGAGGTCACATTTGGCGAGTTCACTCCGGAGGCCACACAGTATTTCGAACTCTTTCACGTTGTTGACGATATCTGCATGTCGGAGAGTTTCTGATGTCCCCACAACATCTTGCGACGCGACATTCATGTGATTCGTGTTTTGTGGTGACCCGGACACAGCGCGGGCCGGCAGGTTTGGCTTCGTATCTTTTTCACAGGAACTGCGGTAGTTTTCCACAAGGTTTTCCACAGGAAGCCGCCCGCAGTTCGGGGTGCACGAGGCGACCAGAGAGCCGCCGCGCCCCGGAAAACAGACACAGGAGCCTGACATGTTCACGAGCCTCAAAGTGCTTGCCGCAGCCGCCCTTTTGGTCGGCGTGGCGGGCTGTGCCCAGACCGACGATGTCGAGGAATTCGTCGTTGCCGATCCCGGTCCGGTCACTGTTGAGCCGACCTTTACCGGCAAGTACAACTGATCCCCGGCCGGAGCGGGCCCCGCTGTCCGCTCCGGCCAGTCGCGGGGATGTGTGATGCACAAGCACCGCGGCTTCCCCTCCCGACTTCCCGGCACCGACTACCAGTTCACGCTTCGGCGCCCTGCCAAGGGGACGCCGACGCGACTCAACCCACGCGAGCGTTACGCCGACAGGCGTCCCGCGGACCGAAAGGCCGACGCGGGGTTCCTCTGGGCGCTCAAGGAACATTTCGGTGACGCGCCCTTTGAACGCGGCAATCTGGATGCCGGGCGGCTGTCGTGGCTGTTCGGTCGCGAGGTGGTCGCGGCAGAAGATCCCTTTGATCCAGAGAGTTACGAGGCGCTCCTGAGGGTGGACATGGCCCGGGCCCAGGCTACCTTCCCAGAGATATTCGATCCCGGGTGGGCGCCATGACAAAGTGGCAAAACTTGGGCGTCGGCTCGAAAAAGGAAAGTCGGGTGAGCATTTTGCTGCCGACGAATGCACCCGTTTGGCGGGAAAGTGCCGATTTCCGCCGACCCGGAAATGGGGGGTATACGCCGATCCGAAAACTGGCAAATATCCATCTTGTCCCGAGGCGGTCCAGCAAGCGCCAAGGGGCATACTGTCAAAACCGTTACCCTTCCCCTTCGGGGTGGTCTGGCCCACGTTGGGTCAGGCCACCCTTTTCTTGTGGGCCGGGATCGGTCATAAACGGGGGGCCGGCAACGACCGGCGAAGGCAGACCATACAGGTTCCAAACAAGAAATCCGAGAGGACACCAACGATGCAGATCAGACTTTCGGGCGCAGCCCTTGTGGCCTTGGCCGTGCTGTCGGCCTGTGGACAGACGCTGGGCGAGCAGGCGCTTATCGGGGCTGGCGCGGGCGCTGGCACCGCCATCCTTCTGGACGGTGACGCCGCCACCGGCGCGCTTCTTGGCGGGGCGGCCAACGTCGCCTATTGCCGGACATATCCGGGCCGCTGCTGAGCCGCTGACAACCGCGGCGCGCGACAAGAGCACTCACCGGGGAGGTGAGTGCCATGGTTGAGCGTGCGCGGATGCCGGGCTATCTGCGCCTTTTGGCGCTTTTGGGCCTCGTGGTGGTGAATGTGCAATTCATCGCCTTGCTGACCGATGGCGGCTTCCTGCAGGCGCGGCAGCAATTTCCGGAGGACCAGTTCGCAACCTGGCACGTGAACGGCCTCTCCACCCTCACGATCTACGGTCTCTTCTCCTTCATGTTCGGTGTGGGTCTGGCCGCCGTCAGATTCGGCCCGATCGACACTCCCGACCATCCGCTCCGGCGTCGGGCGCGGCACCGCTGGCGGGCAACCGGGATGGCCCTCGGCCTTGCGGGTTCGGCAGGCTCGTCGCGGGGTTCGGGCGTCCGGGGGGAGCCTCTGGCGACCGCAGCCGCACCCATCGCCACGGTTGTAGCCCCCGGGCTCATCGCCGGGACCGCGCGCCCGGCCAAGAGGGCCGCGGCCCGCCTGCTGAAAACGCGTGGCGCCGGCCTCGGCATCGACATCGGGCAGTCGATCTGCCTGACATTCATCTTTTGCGGATTTGGACTTGGCCTCCGGGAGGCCATTGATCCGGTCGCAGCCACACTTTTCGCCCTGACAGTGACCTTGGCCCTGATGATCCTGCTCAGCCTCCGGCTTTGCCGTGTCGCGCAGGGGCGGGTCGAGGTCACCCTGCGCCGAATCACGTTCGCCGGCGTTGTCGGGGCTGCGACACAGAGGGAAATGAGGGTCTGATGTTCAACAAAATCCTGATCGCCAACAGGGGCGAGATCGCCTGCCGCGTCATCAAGTCGGCCCGCAAGATGGGCATCCAGACGGTGGCCGTCTATTCGGACGCCGATTCGGACGCGCTGCACGTGCGCATGGCCGACGAGGCGGTGCATATCGGGCCGCCGCCGGCGAACCAGTCCTACATCGTGATCGACAGGATCATGGACGCCATTGCCCGCACCGGGGCCCAGGCGGTCCATCCGGGCTACGGGTTCCTTTCCGAAAACCCGAAGTTCGCGGAGGCTCTGGAGGCGGCGGGCGTTGCCTTTGTGGGCCCTCCCAAGGGCGCGATCGAGGCCATGGGAGACAAGATCACCTCCAAGAAGATCGCCCAGGAGGCCGGTGTCTCAACGGTTCCCGGCTACATGGGGCTGATCGAGGACGCCGACGAGGCGGTGAGGATCTCGGGCGAAATCGGCTATCCGGTGATGATCAAGGCCTCCGCTGGGGGCGGCGGCAAGGGCATGCGGATCGCGTGGAACGACGAGGAGGCGCGCGAGGGCTTCCAGTCCTCCAGGAACGAGGCTGCGAACTCCTTTGGCGACGACCGGATATTCATCGAGAAATTCGTCACCCAGCCGCGCCACATCGAAATTCAGGTGCTGGCCGACGCCCATGGCAACTGCGTCTACCTCAACGAACGCGAATGTTCGATCCAGCGGCGGAACCAGAAGG
>CAYMMT010000046.1:16611-17745 GCA_964391555.1 uncultured Rhodobacterales bacterium | reverse complement strand
CACCATGCGCAGGTTCACGGCAACGTCCGCCGCGACATCAAGCAGGGCCTCTGGCTCGCCGTCGGGCTCGGGATTTTCTTCACGATCCTTCAGGCCTACGAATACAGCCACGCAACCTTCGGTCTTGCCGGGAACATCTATGGCGCAAACTTCTTCATGGCGACCGGGTTTCATGGCCTTCACGTGATCATCGGGACGATCTTCCTTGCCATCTGCCTGATGCGCGTCTACCGCAACCACTTCACGCCCGATGACCACATCGGGTTTGAGGCGGCCGCGTGGTACTGGCACTTCGTCGATGTGGTCTGGCTGTTCCTCTTTGCCGCTGTCTACATCTGGGGAGCGTAAGCGACCTCCGACGTCGTATAGGACTGAGCGAAGGCGGGTTGACCCCGCCTTCTTTCATTCAGAAACGCGCATGAGGAGACTGGTGCTGTGCGTAAGTTGATCTTTCCGATCCTGATTGGGTTGGGCGGTGTTGTCGTTCTGTTGTGGCTCGGTTTCTGGCAACTTGATCGCCTTGAGTGGAAGGAAGAAATCCTCGCCCGGATAGACGCTCGCATGGGTGACGATCCAATTCCTCTGCCACCAACCGACACTCTGTCCGAGGCGGAGGATGAGTACCTTCAGGTCCTTGTCTCCGGTAAGCCGACGGGGGAAGAGATTCACGTGCTGACGTCGGGCACCGCCGCGGGCACAGGGTATCGCGTGATCGCAGTCTTCGAGACTTTCGAGGGTCGCAACATCCTGCTGGACCGCGGTCTCTTGCCGATCGCCGCCAAAGATGCGCCACCGATAACGGAACAGACCGATGTCCAGGGCACTCTGATCTGGCCCGACGAGGTGACGCGTGCCACCGCCGGCCCCGACCTCCCGAACAACATCTGGTTTGCGAGAGACGTGCCGACAATGGCGCGCACTCTGGGTACCGATCCGATCCTCGTGGTCGAACACAGGTCCTCGGTGCCGGACCCGCGGCTGACACAGCTTCCGGTGAATTCATCCGGCATCAAGAACGACCATCTCCAATATGCGATCACCTGGTTTCTGTTGGCTATGGTCTGGGCGGCCATGACGCTGTATTGGCTCCGGCGCAGCACGACAACGGCGGCACAAGAGGACTAGCCCCATGCA
>CAYMMT010000046.1:0-16511 GCA_964391555.1 uncultured Rhodobacterales bacterium | reverse complement strand
GCCGGGAACCACTTCCTGCTCGAACTCTTCCATGGGCCCACGCTCGCGTTCAAGGATTTCGCGATGCAGCTCATCGGGCAGATGTTTCAGGCGGCACTCAGCCGTTCGGGCAAACGCATTACCATCGTCGGGGCCACTTCGGGCGATACCGGCTCCGCGGCCATCGAGGCGTTCCGGGGGCTCCCGAACGTCGACGTCTTCATCCTCTACCCCCATGGCCGTGTCTCCGAAGTGCAGCGACGCCAGATGACCACCCCTTCGGAGGCCAATGTCCACGCCATCGCGCTTGATGGGGATTTCGACGCTTGCCAGGCGCGGCTGAAGGACATGTTCAACCATTTCGAGTTCCGTGACGACGTGGCCCTTGCCGGGGTGAATTCGATCAACTGGGCGCGGGTTCTGGCGCAGGTCGTCTATTACTTCAGTTCGGCCGTGAGCCTGGGCGCGCCGCATCGCGCCATCAGCTTCACCGTACCAACGGGAAATTTCGGCGATATCTTTGCCGGCTACATCGCCAAGCGCATGGGACTGACCATCGATCGGCTGGTTGTGGCCACGAACCAGAACGACATCCTCCACCGTACGCTCACGTCGGGGTCCTATACCAAAGGGTCCGTGACGCCCTCGATCAGCCCGTCCATGGATATTCAGGTCTCCTCGAACTTCGAACGTGCCTTGTTCGACGCCTATGGCCGCGACGGGTCCGTGGTGGCGGGGCAAATGGGCGAACTCAAGGCCTCGGGCGGCTTCTCGATCTCTCAAGGGGCCATCGACGCCTTACGCGACACTTATGTCAGCGGCAGTGCATCGGAGGACGAAACGCGCGCGGCCATTGCGAGCGAACTGGCTGCCAGCGGAGAGCTTCTCTGCCCACATTCGGCGGTCGGCGTGCATGTCGCTCGGCAGTATCTGGGCGCGACACCCATGGTGACCCTGGCCACGGCACATCCTGCGAAGTTCCCCGACGCCGTGGAAGCCGCCACAGCCATCCGTCCCCCCCTTCCGTCCCGCATGGCAAACCTTTATGAACTGCCGGAGCGCGTGACGCGTCTCCCCGACGATCTGGGCAGATTGGAAGACTTCATCAGGGACACCCGCGGTTGACGGTTCAGCAGACGACACTGCCCAACGGCTTTCGCATCGTGACCGAACACATGCCGGGGCTGCAATCCGCCTCTCTCGGTGTTTGGGTCATGGCCGGCGGTCGGCATGAGCGGGCCGAACAGAATGGCATCGCTCATTTTCTGGAGCATATGGCCTTCAAGGGAACCAAGCGCCGTACAGCCTTGCAGATTGCTGAAGAGATCGAGGATGTCGGCGGCTACATCAACGCCTACACCAGTCGCGAGACCACGGCATATTACGCACGTGTCCTGAAAGATGACATTCCGCTGGGTCTCGACATCATTGCCGATATCCTTCTCAACCCGATTTTCGACGACCGCGAGATCGAGGTGGAGCGTGGCGTGATCCTGCAGGAGATCGGCCAGACGCTCGATACTCCCGACGACATCGTTTTCGATTGGTTGCAAGAGGCCGCATATCCGGACCAGCCCATCGGCCGGTCCATCCTCGGACCGGCAGAAAATGTTCAAGGGTTCGGTCGGCAGGATCTGTCGGGGTTCGTGGCGGAGCGATATGGCCCCGGGGCGATGATCCTGTCAGCCGCAGGGGCCGTCGGCCATGACGAAATCTGCCGGATCGCCGAGACCCTGTTTGGGCATCTGCCGGCGCCCGGCCCGAGATTGACCGTTGAGCCATGCAGGTTCGTTGGCGGCGAACGGAGGGAGACAAAGGCCCTTGAACAGGTGCATTTCGCCCTTGCCTTCGACGGGCCGGATTACCGGAACGAAATGATCTGGACGGCACAGCTTCACGCGATGGCGCTTGGCGGTGGCATGTCCTCCCGCCTGTTTCAGGAACTCCGGGAAGAACGAGGCCTGTGCTATACCGTCTTTGCCCAGGCCGGGGCCTATGCGGATGGAGGCATGACGACGATCTACGCGGGAACGTCGGCCGGTCAGATAGGTGAACTCGCGGATATCACGATGGTGGAGCTTGCCCGCGCTGCCGACGACATGACCGAAGCCGAACTGGCCCGGGCCCGAGCACAGATGAAGGCGGGGATGTTGATGGGACTGGAGAGCCCGTCAAACCGGGCCGAGCGTCTCGCCCGCATGGTTGCCATATGGGGAGAGGTGCCGGAAATCGCGGACGCGGTTGCCCATATCGACGGCGTGAGTTTGGCGGACCTGCGTGCGTTTGCCGGGCAAGTGGCGGGTGAATCGGCGGCGGCCTTGGCGCTCTACGGACCGATCGACAAGGCGCCGCATCTGGCCGACCTGACTGGAAGGCGCGCGGCCTGATGCTGCGAGCCCGTCGCAGGCTCCGGATCGAGACGGAGCGGATGACCCTTCGCCCGCCGCAGCACACTGATTACACACCGTGGTCGAGCTTGCGGAAGGAGAGCCGGGACTTTCTCACGCCGTGGGAGCCGACATGGGCTCCGGATCATCTGACGCGAAAGGCATTTACCAACCGCGTCTACTGGGCGCAGCGTGCCATCGGACAGGGAACGGCGGTTCCGCTGTTCCTGATCCGGCGGTCGGATCAGGCGCTGCTCGGAGCCATTACGCTGGATCATATCAAGCGTGGACCGGCGCAGTCGGGCATCACCGGCTATTGGATTGGTCAATGCTACGCTCGGCAGGGCTATATGCGAGAGGCGATCGAGGCGCTGGTGCATCATGCCTTCACAACGATGGATCTCAGCCGGATCGAGGCGGGATGTCTGCCGGAAAACACCGCGAGCCGGAACCTGTTGGAAAAGTGCGGATACAAGTACGAAGGGGTGGCGCAGTCCTATCTTCAGATCAACGGTCGTTGGCGCAATCATGTGCTCTATGCAAATCTGCGCCATGATCGTCGCGGCAAGACCGACGCCGGGTAGGGACCGCGTGGGCCGAGGGGGTCTGCTTCGTGTTTGCCGGTTTGGACCACCGGCCGGGGTTTTCGTCGCGGAGATATGCCCTACAATCAATCCATGAAGTTCCTGATCACGCTCCTTCTCCTATTGCCTGTCGCCGCCGTTGCGCAGGACAGGCGACCGTCACACTGCATTTCATTGGTCGGGGCGCCTGAACTTCAGGTTGTCCCGGTGACGTTTCGGCAGCCCCTCGACGGTGAGACGGTCCGGATCACCTACATCGATCACGCCATGTTCCTGATACAGGCCGGCGATGTGTCGGCGGTGACAGATTTCTCGGGCTGGATCGGCAATGTGGACTTCTGGCCGGACGCGGTCACGATGAACAACGCCCATTCGAGCCATTGGACCGGCGTTCCGGACCCCGCGATCCCCAATGTGCTCGAAGGGTGGGCCAATGATGATGGCCCCAGGGATCATCACCTCGACCTTGGTGATATGTTGATCAGGAACGTCCATACCGACACGCTCGGGTTCAACGAAGTGCGCAGGAACGGCAATTCCATCTTTGTCTTCGAGGCGACGGGCCTGTGCATTGGACACCTTGGCCACCTTCACCACATGCCCACGCCGGAGCAGTTGGCCGCCTTGGGGCGGCTGGATGTGGTCATGGCGGCGGTGGATGGCGGGCTGACGGTGGACCACGAGACGCTCGTGGCTCTCCTGGCGCGGCTCAGGTCGTCTGTTGTGATCCCGATGCACTGGTTCGGGCGGAGCACGCTCGAACAGTTCATCGCCGAAATGCCGCCCGGATTTGCGGTCGACCGGTCCGGTTCCAACACGATTGAGATTTCGCTGCGCACCTTGCCGGATGTCCCGACGGTTCTGGTTCTGGAGCCGCAGTTTCTCAGTGATGAGTAGCGCTTGCTCTCCCACCGCAAGGGTGATCTGACCGGATCGATGCTGAACGCCGCCGATGAGAATTTTGCTGCCCGGTTGGAGATGGTCAGCCCCGGAGCGCGGGTCACCGATGTCGCGCCGTACCTCGAAGAACCACGTGGGCGATGGGCGGGGCAGGGCGTTGTGGTCGCACCACGGTCGACGGAGGACGTTTCAAGGATCGTATCGCTTGCCGCCGAAGCGCAAGTGGGGATC
Source organism: uncultured Rhodobacterales bacterium (assembly GCA_964391555.1). GTDB lineage: Bacteria > Pseudomonadota > Alphaproteobacteria > Rhodobacterales > Rhodobacteraceae > JAMWZF01. The sequence goes on along the minus strand of CAYMMT010000046.1, from coordinate 12,430 downwards.
GTGCCTTATTCCGGCGGAACCGGATTGGTTGGCGGGCAAATCGTTGAGTCGGGACCCGCGCCTCTCATCCTGTCCATGCAGCGAATGGCCGCGATACGACAGACCTATCCCCTGGAAAACGTGCTGGTAGCCGAGGCGGGCGCGGTTCTTGCCGATATCCGGGCCGCGGCGGAGGCGATCAATCGCCTGTTTCCGCTCTCGCTGGCATCGTCTGGATCGGCCCGGATCGGTGGGTTGTTGGCCACAAACGCCGGCGGGATCAACGTGTTGCGCTATGGCATGGCACGCGCCCAGTGCCTGGGCGTCGAGGCTGTGCTGGCCGACGGGACGATCTGGAACGGCTTGACCCGTCTGCGAAAGGACAATGCGGGATATGACATGCGGGATCTGCTGATCGGGTCCGAAGGGACGCTGGGGATCATTACAGCGGCAGCCCTGCGCTTGTCCCCTGTGCCGGGCTCGGTGGCGACGGCGTTTCTGGAGGTGCCCTCTCCCCAGGCCGCGCTCGATTTGCTGGCGCTTTGCGGAGATCGGCTGGGCGAGGCGGTGAGTGCATTCGAACTCATTTCGGGCGCCGGGGCCAAATTCCTTCAAGAGGTCGGCCCGGAGGTGCAATTGCCAATCTCACCCTTGCCCGACTGGTCGGTTCTCTTGGAGGTCGGATTGCCAGGCGGGGGCTCTGCGCAGGATGCCGTCGAGGGGGCGTTCGAGGGCGCCCTCGAGGCGGGGATTGTGCGGGACGGGATCATCGCAAGCAGCGAGGGCCAACGGCAGGCGCTGTGGCATCTGCGCGAAGCCCTGCCCGAGGCCAACCGGCGTATCGGAGCGGTCTCGTCTCATGACATCTCGTTGCCTCTGTCTGAAATTCCGGGGTTCATTGACCGGGCCCCGGCGGAACTCGCGCGGATCGGGGAGTTCCGGATCAATTGCTTTGGCCATGTCGGTGACGGCAATCTCCACTACAACGTTTTCCCGATGCCGGGCCGAAGCCGTGCCGATCACGAGGGCGACCGCGAGGCCATCAAGCGGTGCGTCCACGACATGGTCGCGGCGCGTGGCGGATCGGTTGCGGCCGAGCATGGCGTCGGTCGGTTGAAAGTCGAGGACCTCGAACGATATGCGGATCCGGCGAAACTGACGATGATGCGGGCCGTGAAGACGGCGCTTGATCCCCGGGGTATACTGAACCCGGGTGCCGTTTTGGCGCAGCGAGGTTAATCACTCATTAGTCAAAACCGGTCATTGTCGTCGCAGGTCGGAATGGACCTAGACACAGACGGCGTCAGCGCTCCTTGCCTTGGCCTTGATCAAGGCCGGTCTAAAACGGACCCAAGGCGAGGGGCGTGCCCGTGGTTTGACTGGATCGCGTACGGCCTCAGCTTATCCAGTCACGGCTCCGCAACCACTCCACCAATGCCGGTCTCACGGTCATCGCTCCCGATGCTTTGGCAGCGTCGATGACCTCGCGCACCTCGTCGAGGTTACTGCTTCGGAGCAAATGCTTGACCGGACCGATCGACGCGGGTCGCATCGAAAGCGAGCGCAGCCCAAGCGCCGCAAAGGCCAGCGCTTCAACCGGACGTCCCGCGTCTTCTCCGCAGAAACTCACTGGCGTGCCCGATGCCTCACACCGCGTCACAATCTGTGAGATGAGGTTCAGAAAGCTCACGTTGAGGGTGTCATATCGACGCCGGACCCGCTCGTTTTCACGGTCCGCAGCGTAGAAGAACTGCTTCAGGTCGTTCCCACCGATGGACAGGAAGTCGACCTCCCCGAACAACACCTCCGGTGCACACGCAAGGCTGGGCGTTTCAAGCATCGCGCCCACCTCGACCGTCTCGGGCAGGACATGCCCGAGTATGCGTTCCCGCTCCATCGCCTTGTCGAATTCGGCCTTGGCGGCGCGGAATTCTTCGAGTTGCGCAATGAAGGGGAACATCACGGTGAGCGGTCGCCCCTGCGCCGCGCGGATGAGGGCCTGAAGCTGCATTCGAAGCACGCCGGGCTTGTCCAGGCCGACGCGGATCGCCCGCCATCCCATCGCCGGATTCGGCTCATCCTGCGGTGTCATGTAGCTGAGCACCTTGTCGGAACCGATGTCGAGCGTGCGGAAAGCCACACGTTTGCCGCCCGCAGAGTCCATCACCCGGGCATAGAGCGCCGAAAGCTCGGCGCGTTGCGGCATCTTGTTGCGAATGAGGAACTGCAGTTCGGTCCGGAACAGGCCAACCCCATCGGCCCCCGAAGACGCCAGTGACGGGAGGTCCGCCATTAGCCCCGCATTCATATGCAGGCTGACCACGGAGCCGCACATCGCTTGGGCAGGCAGGTCACGGATCGACGCGTAGCGCTCCTGTGCGCGATTGCGCATCGCGATCTTGTCCCGAAAGGCGGAACTTACCACCTCGTCGGGACGCAGGTGCACGAACCCCTGTTCTCCGTCGACGAGCACCGTGTCGCCGTTCAGCGCCTCCGTCGTGATGCCATCGGCACGGATGACCATCGGAATCGCCCACGCGCGGGCAACGATGGCGGCATGGGATCCGACAGAGCCCTCTTCCAGTATGATCCCCTTGAGCTGCCGTCCGTATTCGAGCAATTCACCTGGGCCAATGTTGCGCGCCACAAGCACCGGATTTTCGGGCATCTCGGCTCCCGTTTCACCGCCCTGACCGGTCAGAATACGCAAGAGCCGGTTTGACAGGTCATCAAGGTCATGCAGCCGATCGCGCAGATAGGGATCGGCCGCTTGGGACATCCGGGTCCGGGCGAGGGATTGTTCCTTCTCGACGGCCGCTTCCGCACTCAGGCCACCGGAGATGTCGGCCTCCATCCGGCGCATCCAACTCTTGGAATTTGCGAACATCCGGTAGGCTTCGAGAACGGCATCGTGGTCCCCGCCCTGGCCTGTGCTGCCCTCCAGCAACTCGTCCACCGAAACGCGCAGCTGATCGACGGCCTCTTTCAGGCGGGTCCGCTCCGCCTCCGGGTCGTCGCTGATCGGATTGGTCACGACAACGCGCGGCTCATGCAAGTAGACTTGGCCTTCGACCGCACCCTCCTGACCGACCACACCACGGATCAACGCCGGCTGTTGGTGCCGCGCCCGGAGGGCCGCGCCTTCGCCGACGAATGCGCCAAGCTCGGTCATTTCAGCCAGAACCATGGCAACGACTTCGAGCGCGTAGACCTCGTCTGTGGTGAACTTGCGCGCCTCACGGGACTGGACAACCAAAACACCCAAAGCGTCGCCCAGCCGTTGGATCGGAACGCCGCAGAAGCTGGAATAGCGCTCTTCTCCCGTCTCGGGCATGTAACGGAAACCCCGGTGAGACGGGGCGTCCGCGGTATTGATCACCCGACGCTTTCTTGCGACGCGGCCGACGAGACCTTCGCCAAGCCGCATGCGGGTCTGGTGCACGGCCTCGGCCTGCAAGCCTTGCGTCGCGCAAAGCTCCAGTGTTTCGCTATCGCGGAACAGGTAGATCGAGCAGACCTCCGTTTGCATCGATCCGGCAATGAGTTCCACGATCCTGTCGAGCCGCTCCTGGCCGGCGGTGTCCTCGGCCAGGGCGTTTCGCAAGCGACCCAGGAGCTTGCGGCTCTCTGTCTCGAAACTGTCCGCCATTGGCACCCCTTGCGACCGGTGGGTCGGACACCCCGGACCCCGACTGCTACCTATAGGCGAAATCCACGGGAGAGGGAAAGGGACAAGGCGCCCGATCAGCGCTGCTCGTTTTCGGCGATGCGCTTTGCAATTCGGTCGGCGATGGCGGCGCTGCCCTTGCCGGAGGGATGGACCCTGTCCGGTGCGTGGTAGGTTTTGTCCCCGTTTGGCACAAGATCCGCGAGGCTGAGAAAGGTCACGCCCTCGTCCAGCGCGGCCATGGCCCCCAGTCGAGTGTCCATTTCGTCGCCCAAGGCAACGCAGGCTTCTATGGGAGAGGCAAATCCCGGCGTGCGCAGGTATCCGGTATAGATGATCCGGGCGCCGCTACTCCGCAGTTCCCGAACCAGATCCGGGATCGCCCCTCCGCTGCCGTCCGTGCTCACCAGCCGGTCCATGCGGCCCTCACAGGCACCGCAGGCGCAGCCGAAGAGGAGATCGTTGCCGTACCCATTCAGGACGACCCAATCCCAAGGCCCCTCCACGAATTGTTGGGGAATGCCGCGCCTGGCGATGACACCGGCACCGCTGGCCGAGCGGTCGATAACCTGCTCACCCAGCATGATTTCGAGCGCCGACGCGACCGAGACGCCAAGTGCCCGATTGCTCGCCATGAGGCTGTCGCCCATCAAGAGAACGCGCGCATCCGCATCGGGGTCCGCAGTTTTGGTGCAGGCACCGAGAAGGATCGCTACGACAAGTATCCAGCACCTGAGCACTTTGGGCCTCGCAATTGATGGATTCGGCTAACGCTTAGACCCAAGAATTGAGGAATTCCTTAGCGCCTCGCAACATTCCTGTTCCCGCGCCGGGCGGTCAGGCGCTGCGGTTCGCCCTGCGGCGGCAGCGGTTTTCCAATTAGATCAATATTAACAGCTTCTTAGCCTTCCTTTGTCGCTGAAAGCCGCCGAGCACTTGGCGATGAGACCGGGATAGTCTTGGAACCAGACCGGGAGAACCTTTCGAACCGTATGGCACAGGGAAACAGTGTGCGGTCGAATGACCGACGCCGTGCTGCGCTCGGGCAAGGCTCGATTCACGCGACGACTGGCAGGGTCATGCGGCATCGCGGCCCGACTGCAATCGCCACAGTCCCGAGCGACTGGGTCGGCAACTCGCTTCTTCCGATGACCGGGTCAGCAGGATGCTTCGGGTTCCGCCCGTTCTTTGGGGGTCTGGTCCGGGCAGCGCCGCCGTCGCGTCAATTTTCGCGTGCTACTCGGCGGGCCAAATCCCGGGAGATCTCCAGCGCAGTTTGTGCCGCGCCTCCTCTTTCATTTCGTCCGCGCTCTGGACCTTCCAGCAGTTTCCCGGGACCAGACTCGGGGGATGACGGGAAAGCTGATGAAAAACCTACCGGCCAAAGTCCTTGCTGCCGCAGTTCTGCCGGTCGCCGCTCAGGAAAAAACGGAATTCAGGCTTGCTTGATCGATCCACGTGGGCCGGATGCCGTCGGGCTATTTCGAAGACAGCGGCATCATGGACAAATGGCCGACAAGTACGGCATCGACATCGAGATCATGCAGATCAACGACTGCGTCGAGAGAAACCACCAGAAAACGGCCGGTTCCTTCGACGGTGTTTCGGCGACCAACATCGACGCGCTGTCGATCCCGGCAGGCGGCGGTGTCGATACCTCGGCGCCTACTGTCGGAGATTATTCCAACGGCCATGACGCGATCATCGTCGACGGAGAGGGCGATCTTGCGTCACACGCCGGTCAGTCGGTTAGCCTCAAGAAACTCTCGGTATCCCACCACCTTCCGGCGCGGTGTCTCGATAGTGTCGGACTGTCCAAATATCGGGGAGTAGCTCAAATACGCGGCCAGTCTTCGGCCTAGCCGCCCATGGTCTCCTTGATCCTTTCGATGGTGATGTCGTTCACCTCAACGCCTTGCAAACGTGCCTTGATCCGGCGCGAACGTCGTCTTTCGCCCGGCAGGCGTGCGCCGTCCTGAGCGCCAAAGGCCTCAGTCAATCGGGACACAAGCGGCCCAAACCGGTCACCGGCCGTTTTCGCGGGATCGATGGCAATGAAGAACTGGCCGGTCCTCGGCGGCCCGCCCACGGTGCCCGAAAACGGCGAGGCGTCGATCCCCAGTGTCGCGCCCGTGAGCATTGCCGCCATGGTTTCGACCAGCAGGGCCGCGCCGACACCTTTGTAGCCCCCCGACGGGGCCATCGATCCCGTCAGACCCACCTCGGGATCGGTCGTGGGATGGCCGTCCGGGTCGAGCGCCCAGCCGACGGGGATCGGCTTGCCCTCCCGGGCATGTTTCATCACCTCACTCTTGGCAATCGTGCTGGCGCTCTGGTCGATCAGGATGGCTGGTTCACCGTCGCCACCGGGTACCGCGATGGAAATCGGGTTCGTGCCGACCACCGGTTTCGATCCGCCTGACGGGGCGATCGAGGCCGGGGCGTTGGTAAACCCCAGTCCGACGAGGCCGGATCGCGCGAGCCGCGCCGTGTGATAGCCAAGAACGCCACAGTTGTAGCTGTTTCGGATCGCCAGCGCCGCGATGCCCTGTTCCGTCGCCAGTGGTATGAGCCGGTCGAAACCCAGGTCGATGGCAGGATGCGCAAAGCCGGTTGCCGCGTCGACCTTCACGATTGATGGGGCGGGCGTCTGAATCTCGGGTTGCGCCCGGCCGTCCACCTTCCCGCAGCGGACATGTTCGCAATAGATCGGGATATAGGCGAGGCCATGGCTCGCGATTCCGTCGGCTTCGGTTGCGGCGGTGGCGACGGCCAGCGGCCGGGCATTGGCCTCAGACGTTCCGGCTGACACAAGAGCGCGCAGGCTCAGGTCTTCGATTTCGCTCAGGCTCATTCGGGTTGTCGGCATCACGGGTTCCTCGGTTCAGTCATTGTCGGACAGGCCGGCGCCGGCGCCCCTCAGGCGAGAGTCGTCGGTTGCTGGCGCGTAGGTGCGATGGGCAAGGGACAAAAGGGCGTCCCAATCGGCAGGGGCGGGATTGGCGCGCGTGACAATCCTTCGTGATTGATCCACAGATCCGCCAACGCGAATGCGCACCTCGGACGACCAGGCCGGTATTTCGCCGCTCGCCGAAAGGCGCTCTGCATCGGTGCAAAGGGCGACATCACCGATGCTTATGGTCAGAGGTTTCCCAAACTCGCGGGCCAGAAGGGCCGCGAAAGGCGCCAGCAGCATCGGTGCGGCTATTGCTCCTGTTCGGATGCCCTTGGCGGCGACCTCGGCGGCGCCATCGGAAATCGCTGCGCCAGTCGCCAGCGGACACAGCATCCCGTCGCGCGCCGCCCAGATCCCATCGGTGATCCGGGGGAGCCAACCCATAATGTCGGTTCCGTCCATTCTGCCGAGAAGGTCGATGAGGGCTCGGCAACCGTCGATGTCATGTGAACACAGCCAACGCGTCGCCTTCCCGGCCTCTTCGGCGAGCCCCCAAGGATAGGTCGCGCCGCGCGCGGCCTTCTTGGCCGTCGCCTCGACCTCGTTCAGCGACAGGTTCATTCCGGCAACTCGGGAAACACCCAGTCGTCGGCATTTGTCCGCGCCAGGTCCTCGGGGTAGGGCGCCCCGGCATACATGCAGATGCGCACCCACCGGTCCGAGCGCGGGTCGAAATGCGTTGCTCCGAAGAATGACAGCTTTGCGCGCAGCATGTCGATCGGCATGACATCGGCTGCGATGGTGTTGCCGTGAATCTCGCCATAGGGCGCGACGCGGCTGATCTGGGCGCGGCGGATGGTGTGGCGATGTTCCGGATGCTTGAGCAGGAATTCCGCAATCGCCGTCAAATCGTCCCAGCCCGCAAGCGCGGCAAACGCCGCCGCCGCATCTCTGGCGGGGGCCAGGGGTTGTTCGTACTCCGAAACCGGTTCTTCGAAGCGTTCGCCCAGGCGAGGTTCCAGTTTCTCCTCGGACACATACCACGCGCGGGCGCAGTTCTGAGGGTCATGCCAGTCGAGTTTGAGCGCCCATCCGAACGAGGCCTCGATCAATCGCCGGACCTCACCGACCGACATGGCGCCGTCGATACGGAACGCGGCCGAATTGCTATCCGCCATGCAATGGGCCAGACCGTCGACCAGTGCTCCGTAGGGCTCAAGGATGAGAGAGGCGACGAGTTCCTGTCCCTCCTCGCTCAGCGTGCCTTCGGACCAGAGCACAAGGCGGTTCCACGGCTCCGCGCCGATGAGGTTTCCGTCTTCCACATAGGCGCGGAGTTGTCCCAGATCGCTCCGCAGGTCGGAGAGTTTCGCGACCTGAACCGGGTGCTCGGAGGTCCAGTTCGCGACAGAGATTCCGGCTCGCGCCAGTCTGTCCTCGAACAGGGCGATTTCGTCCGAAGTTGCTGTGTTCAGCGACCGGACGCGAGAAATCGCCTCTTCGCGGGCCATAATCCAGTTGTTGAACAGGATGGGGTGGTTCACGATGAACGGCGCCATTCCCAGACCGGTCGAATTCCCGATCCCCAGTCGCCGTGCGATACCGGGGTCAAGGGACACGGCCCTGTCGCCACCCTTTGCACGGGCCATGCGCTGGACGAGGTCGCGGACAAACGTCCGTATCAGGTAAACCGTTAGCATTTCGGCCTGAAACGGCACCTGCATCTCGGGACGGTCGGCGATCCTCTCGCGATCGGCTGCGCCGAATTTCCCGGACCCGTAGACGGCAGTTGTCCGCATCAGGTAACCGACGCCGTCGATCATCTTCCGATCCGGCTGTCGACCTGCGGCCAGGGCATCCACGACATGCCTCCATAGCCGAACCGAGCGATTGGCCCGCGACAGCGACAATTCGCTCTCCGAGATCCGGCCTGCCTCTTGCAAGGGTACATTCTGCGCCAGCCGCTCGATGTCAAGCTGGGTGGGAACACCGTCAAAGAGCGTGAACGTCGCATCCCACGCCTCGGCGATGACCCGGTCCGAGCGGAGTTCATCCGGCAGATCGTGGGCGAAGGCCACCAGCGAATACCTGCGGGACGGACCGGTCGCGGTATAAACCGCGTGGCCAACCCCTTTTTCGTTGATGTCGAAGGTCTTTCGCGTGAACGACCAGCCTTCGTCGGCCATGCGGCGCGTCAGGACGCGCATGAAGCTCAAGCGGCTTTGATGAAGCGACCCCAGCCTTCCCAGCGTCATGACCAGTTCCGGATCCCTGCGCGCGATATGCGGCCTCTGATGGGTCACGAGGACGCTTCCGGACCGAAGCTGTCGTTGAAGAAGCGATACCAGTTTCGCCCCATGATCCCGGCTATTTCGTCATCGCTCATGCCCACTTCGTGCAATCCGGCTTCGATATTTCCGAAATCGCGGTTGTCGCGGAACCAGCCGGGCATGTCCGGGAAACCGGGGTTGGACGCAGAGCCTTCGCCATAGTCGATGTCCTTCGTCCAACGCCCCGTCCGCATCCATTCGACCACGCGATCGGGTTGATCCTGGCACAGATCCGAACCGATGCCGAGATGCTCCGTCCCGACCTTGTCAGCGGTGTGGGCGATCATCTCGCAAAAGTTCTGCAACGTGCAGTCGGACTTGTCCTTCAGGTGATGGGGATAGAGGGAAAACCCCAGCATCCCCCCATTCTGAGTGACAGCGCGGATCACCTCGTCCGACTTGTTGCGCAGCGCCGGGGACCAGGTGCTTGGGTTGGCGTGGGTGATCGCGATCGGGCGGGCCGAAATCTCGGCGGCCTCGATCGTGGAGCGGTCGGCGGAATGGCTCATATCGACCACAAGTCCGACGCGGTTCATTTCGCGGATCACCTGACGTCCCATGCGCGTGATGCCGGTATCCTCGGCCTCGTAGCATCCGGTCGCCAGCAGGGACTGGTTGTTGTAGCTCAATTGCATGAAGCGGGCGCCGAGCGTGTGCAGGATCTCGACCAGCCCGATGTCATCCTCGATCGGGCTGGGGTTCTGAAACCCGAAAAAGATTGCCGTCCGCCCGGTCTCTCGCGCGATGTCGATGTCGCTTGCCCACTGCCCCTTCATGATCAGGTCGGGATAGGCCTCAAACCAGCGGTTCCATGTTTCGAAGTTCAGCACGGTTTCCCGAAATGTCTCGTGATAGGCGATGGTCACGTGCACGGCATCGACCCCGCCGTCCCGCATTTGCCGAAAGATCTTTTCCGACCAGTTCGCGTATTGCAGCCCGTCGATACGCATCAGTCTGGACGACCGGCGCTGATATAGGCGGTCTTGACGGTCGTGTAGAATTCTGCTGCGGCGCGCCCTTGTTCTCTGGGGCCGTAGGAACTGTCGCCGCGCCCTCCGAACGGGACATGGTAGTCCGTGCCCGCGGTGGGCAGGTTGACCGTGACGACTCCGGTTCTCGCATTGCGCCGGAAATGCGTGGCCCGGGCCAGATCGCGGGTGACAATGCCCGACGTCAGCCCGAAATTCGTGTCATTGACCGTTGCCAGTGCCTCGTCATAGCTGTCAACGCGGATTACTGCTGTCAGAGGCGCGAACATCTCCTCCCGATTGATGCGCATAGCGTTGTTTGTATTCAGGAAAACCCCGGGCGACATGTAATGGCCGTCATGTGGCATATCGAGCCGCACTCCGCCGCAGGCCAGTTCGGCGCCCTCGGAAATCCCGAGCTCGACATAGGCAAGGTTTTCCCGGAGTTGCTGGTCGCTGACCACCGGTCCCATCTGGGTGCCGTCCTCAAGCGCGTGACCGACCCTCATCGCCGTCGCTCCGGCCACAAGCTTGTCGACAAAGGCGTCGTGAACGGACGCATGCACGATCAGCCGGGAGGAGGCCGTGCATTTCTGACCGGTGCCGCCAAACGCGCCGCCCAAAGCAACCGAAACGGCGAGATCAAGGTCACCGTCTTCCATGACGGCGAGCGCGTTCTTGGACCCCATCTCCATCTGGACCTTTGTCAGGTTTTCGATGGCTGACGCGGCGATCCGTTTGCCCACCGGCACCGAGCCGGTGAATGTTATCGCATTCACCTCCGGGCTCTCGACCAGTCGTTGCCCAACGGACTGACCGGCCCCCATGACCAGCGAGAACAGGCCCCTGGGAATATCCTGACGGGCGATGATCTCTGTCAGGGCCACGGCGGAGGCCGGCGTGACGTTCGCCGGTTTCCACACGACCGCATTTCCATAACAAAGCGCTGGCGCGATTTTCCACGAGGCGGTGGCCATCGGAAAGTTCCAAGGTGATATGACGGCCACGATCCCGACCGGCTCTCTGCGCACATCGATTTCCACGCCCGGCCGCACGCTGTCGGCGTTTTCGCCAATCTGGCGCAGGGATTCGGCGGCGTAGTAGGTGAAGAACTGACCGGCGCGATAGACCTCGCCTTTGCCTTCGGCCAGCGGCTTGCCCTCTTCACGACTCAGCAGCCTGCCCAGCTCCTCGGATCGGGCCATGAGTTCGGTGCCAATGGCCATGAGAACGGCTTGCTTGTGTTCCAGGCCGACTGCCGCCCACTCTTTCTGGGCGTGGCGGGCCCGTTCGAGAGCGGCGTCCAGCTGATCGGCGCTCGCCTGAGCGAACAGGCCGATCAGGTCGCTTGAATCGGATGGATTGCGGTTTTCGACTTCGGCCTCTCCAGAGACCCAGTCTCCCGCAATGAGGTTTCGCCCCGTGTCTGACATGTTTGGTCCCGACCCTTGATGGATGGGCCAACATGACCTTGGCGTGGTACGCCAGTCAAACGTGATCTTTTTCAACAGTGCCGGGTGGGCGTGAGACCCTGGCAAAGAGGGGCCCGTTGGTTCGATCTGGGTGACCCGCCCGGCAATCCACGCCGGACCCCGCGCAACTCTCGACCGACTTGACCTGAAGGGAGCGCTGGCTGTGCACGCAGTCTCGAGCTAGACAGTCTGCGCCTAAATTCCCTGATAACAGGGAAAAAACAGGGTAAATGTGCGGATTTCTCTGGCTACAGCGGGCTCAATGCGACTAAGGGCAAGCAAGAATTGAGCCTTTCCGACATTTGGCCAGAAAAATTAACAGGGAAATTCTTTCACAGATCAGCGAATATTCTGATTGTAACTGGGAATTTTGGGTTTGAATCAAATAGGTTGCTGGCCAGTCGACGCAGGATTTAGCGAGCCATGACGAAGACAACTCAAACGCTCAGCCGGAGGGAGCTGTTCGACCTGGTATGGTCAACGCCGGTTACCAAACTAGCCGGTGACTTCGGTATGTCAGACCGAGGATTCTCGAAGCTCTGCACAAGGCACAAAGTACCGACACCCCCGCGTGGCTACTGGGCCAGGATCGAAGCGGGCGCGGAGCCACAGATTCCGCCGTTTCTGGAATTGCGCGATCGCTCGCTTGACGTTGTCCGGATCAACTCCGCATTTCACGCGCTTCCGCCTGACGTGCGCGATGCAATCGAAGCAAAGAAATCTGATCGAAGTAAGCCAAAGAAAAAGAAACCGACACGAGCATCCGAAACGTTGCCAACCTTCGACAAGCCTCATTCCTCAGTTTCTCCAATAATCCGAAAAGTCAGCCGAAGTAAGCCTGATGACGATGGCCGGGTCGCCGTTTTGGGGCCGCGCAAACATGGCGTGTCTGTTCATTTCACATCGGTTGAAAGCGCGGTTTCAATCCTGGATGCAATTTCGAGGAAGGCCGCGGAGCATGGCCTGGAAGTCGCGTGTGATGACATGGACCTTTCGGTCTCTCTGGGACAGGATAAAGTGCCATTCAGCTTAGTCGAGAAGACCAGGCGAGAGAAACACGTGCCGATGCGGAGGATGGCCTCTTCGGCGATGGCTGAGCCTTGCGAGCGATGCACATC
>CAYMMT010000045.1:4998-18051 GCA_964391555.1 uncultured Rhodobacterales bacterium | reverse complement strand
CAAGTGCGGTTAAAAATCGAGTTGATGTTAGTTAATAACCTAGGATTGAGGGATTCAGATGATTGACCGCCGCCATTTCCTTGTTAGTGGACTAGGGGCACTCGCAACGCCCGCGATTGCTCAATCGACCAACGCGCCCGCAGAAACGGCGGCACCCGAGGCATGGACGCCGGATCCGATCATGCCGAGAGTGGTCAGGCTGGAACAGCCGCTTGCCCCTGGCGAGGTGCATGTGGACCCGGCCACCTTTTCACTCTACTGGACGCTCCCGGGAAATCGGGCGATCCGCTATGCCGTCGGCATTGGCCGTGGAAATCTCTATGAAAGCGGGGAATTCTACGTGGGTGCCAAGAAGGTGTGGCCGTCCTGGACGCCGACGACCGAGATGATCGAACGCGACCCTGATCAGTACCTTCAGTTCAAAGACGGGGTGCCGGGTGGTCCGGACAACCCGCTTGGCGCAAGGGCGCTTTATCTCTTTGTGCCCGGGCGTGGTGATACCTATCTGCGCATTCACGGCACAAACGCGTCACGAACAATTGGGACTGCCGTATCAAACGGCTGCGTGCGCTTGATCAACCCCCAGATCCAGCATCTCTACGAGCAGGTTCCACTGAATACTCGGGTGGTTCTTGGCGCGAAATGACCTGCCGTAGAGGATTTGTCGTCGGGCTCGCGTCCGGTCTCATTGCAGCGCCGGCGGTTTTGACATCGCAGCCTCAAGACGGATTTGGTCTGAACGATTGGCGGGTCGGTGATGACACCCGGCTTGGTGAGCGGTGGCGCAATACGGAGGGCGCAACGGGCGTCTTCGAGGTCCCTTATGACTTGCGCACGCGAGAAGTGCGAGTTCCCGACGAAATTCGGCCCGGGCAGATCCACGTCATGGCGCGGAATAACCTTGTGCTCTGGACTTTGGGGAACGGCCGGGCGATCCGCTATGCCGCTGCCATGGGAGAAGACGGTCGACAATTCTTTGGCGAGGCGACTGTCGGTCGGAAAGAAGAATGGCCCTCCTGGACGCCCACGGCAAACATGATCCGGCGCGAACCGGAATATGCGAAGTTTGCCGGGGGTGTTGCAGGTGGGTTGACCAATCCGCTTGGCGCCCGCGCGCTCTACCTGTACCGCGGAGGCCGCGACACACGGTATCGGATCCATGGGACCTCGCAACCCTGGACGATTGGGCAGAACGTCTCCTCGGGGTGTGTTCGACTGTTCAACCACGCGATTCTCGACCTCTACGAGCGGGCACCGATCAGTACCAAGGTCATGGCCTACTGAATTGCCTGACTTGAGTCCGGAGGTTGCGAGAGGTACTCCCCGAAGTCTCTGGAAGAGGATCACGCTGGATGTCTGCTCAGGCGCCAAAGCGATGGGGGCGAGGGCGGCCATCTGACGTCATGGACCGCATTGTCAGCCTACCGCTCATTGGCGGGATCCGATTGTTGCGTCGGATGCGATATGACCGGCGCGTGGCTTTCGGGGGCTGGCTGGTTTCTCGCCTCATGGGGCCAGCCCTGGGCTACCGGCGTCGGGTCATGGCAAATCTGAATCTGGTCTTCCCGGATATGCCAATGGCCGAAAAACGGCAGCTGTGCACTCGAGCGCTGGACAGCATGGGTCGCAGCCTGACAGAGCTGTTCTCGCCCGGTGATCTGGCCAAGGTTGCGCGAAATGCGCAGATATCGGGACCGGGGCGCGCGGCGTTGCAGGAGGCCCACGAGCACGGGCGACCCGTTGTGCTCGTGTCCGGTCATTTCGGGAATTACGACGTGTGGCGCTACGCGCTGGTCCAACAGGGATTTGAGGTCGGGGCGCTCTATCGTGAGATGAACTTCACCCGGTTCAATACTTTCTACGTGGAGAATATCGGCGCAATTGGCGCACCGCTTTTTCCCCGTGGGCGTCGGGGTCTGGGCGAAATGTTGCGCCATCTGCGGGCGGGTAAGCAGGTTGGAATCCTGATCGACCAGCACATGGGTGCCGGGGCGGTGATCCAATTTCTCGGGCATCCGGCGGCAACCGCGCTTTCCGCCGCCGAAATGGCATTGAAGAACGATGCGCTGTTCATCCCCGTATATGCGGTGCGACGGCCGGACGGGCTGTCGTTCGACATCCTCGTCGAGGACCCGGTCGCTCCGTCAGACGCGCTGCAAATGACCGAGGCCGCGACGCGGAGCCTCGAAGCGCAGATCATGGCTCATCCGGAGCAATGGCTCTGGACCCACCGACGATGGAAAACGGGCCGGAGCCGGAAGCCCGTGACCGACGCGGTCTAGCCGGTCAGGCCAAGTTGTCGGGCAAAATCCGCGGCGTATAGGTCTTCGACTTCATCCGCTTCGATGTTGGCCACCGTCCGGCGCACCTTGCGTTCGTATTCGACGGCTTTCCCGCGCAAGTTGGGGCCGCGCGCAATCTTGGCGTCAAGCTCTTGGCGGGACCGAGCGTAGTAATGGTTGAGTTGCACGCGCTCGGTTGAATAGAAGTCCGCCTTGTTCCGCTCGGCCAGGCGCGCCTTGCGTCCGCCGTCGTTCCACGTGGCATCCCCCGGGCCCGTCTCTGCCGAATGTACGCGCAGCGCGGTCAGCCGGCAGGGATCCACAAGCATCTTGAATGCCCGCACGCCGCGGACATCGCTCATCGGGTTGCGCGCGCGCCGGGTATAGTTGGGCAGGATGCCGCCGGGCGGTGGCGTACCGTGACCGTTGTGGCCAAACATGTGCCAGGGAAGGGAGACCTGCGGCGCGTCGAGACTTTCGAGGGCCTCGGTCAGACTGGCACCCCGCCGCGGTATCAGGAACTCGTCGACGTCGATGAATGCCATCCACCTCAGATCCGCGCCAAAGTTGGACGCGGCATGGGCATAGGCCAGCACCTGATTGTGGATTTCGCGGTCCAGCCGCACATCGCGGAGAGACTGCGCCCAAGGCACAACCGACAGCGACTCGGGTGGCAGAATCTGGCGGAGGATATCCGTCGTGCCATCTCCGGGAGCACCGTCATAGACCACGAACCGGCGCACGCCCACCGCGCGGTGAAAGCGCGCCCATTCACCGATATGCGCCTGCTCCCCCTTCACGATCAGCCCGATGCCGATGCCATGCCGGCCCGGCGCCGGCTCCGGCGGCACCAGTCCAACCTTGGTCAGCTTGCCGACAAGGGGCAGGCGCATGGGCCTCAGCCCGGTAGCTTGGCCGTCCGAAGGTAAGGCAACTTGGTGTCGATGGAACCGTATTTCGCGATGGCGTCCTCGTCGGAAACAGCCACCGGAACAACCACGTCCTGACCGGGCACCCAATCCGCGGGAGTCGCGATGTTTTCGCGGGCCGAAGTTTGCAGCGCGTCCAGCGCCCGCAGTATTTCGGCAAAATTCCGGCCCACGGTCATCGGGTAGGTCATCGACAGCTTCAGCTTCTTGTCGGGGCCCACGATAAAGACCGAGCGCACCGTCGCACTGTCGGCCGGCGTTCGGCCGTCAGGCAGGATCGCCTCGGCGGGCAGCATGTCAAAGGCCTTCGCCATTTCCAGCCCGTCATCGGCAACAATGGCGAACTCGGGCTTTGTCCCGCCAAAAGCTTCGATGTCGGATTTCCATTTCACGTGGTCCTCGACGCCGTCAACGCTCACGCCCAGAACCTTGGTGTTCCGCGCAGCCCATTCGGCAGACAATTGCGCGACAGCGGAAAATTCGGTTGTGCAGACGGGAGTGAAGTCCTTGGGGTGGGAAAAGATGATCGCCCAGCTGTCACCCACCCAATCATGCAGGGAAATGTCTCCCTGATCGGTTGTGACGGAAAGGTTCGGAATGTCGTCGTTGATGCGAAGTGCCATGGCGGTTTCCCTCTTAGTGATGTCGCGTCAATGGTGTCGGCTACGACCTGTCCGGATATATGCGAGTGATACGGTGGATTCTACAAGCCGCACGTGGATCAGGACCAGCATTCTGCAATAGTCCCGGATGGAGGAACGATCATGCTCGACAAACGACAGTTCTATATCGACGGGTCCTGGGTCGACCCGATGTCTCCAAATGACCACGCGGTGCTGGACCCCTCAACCGAGGAGCCCTGCGCAACGATATCGCTTGGCGGTTCCGCGGACACCGACCGTGCCGTCGCCGCGGCAAAGGCCGTGGAGCATGATTGGTCACGGACATCAAAGGAGGAGCGCGCCGGCTACGTCAGGGGCATCCTGCAGCAATACGACGCGCGCAAGGAAGAACTCGCCCATGCCATCTCCCTCGAGATGGGGGCGCCTATTGACCTGGCGATGAATTCACAGGCGCCCTGCCTGCCGTGGCATGCCACCGGGTTCCTGTCCGCGTTCGAAGACTTTGCCTTTGAACGCCCCCTTTCGCAGTCCACGCCGCAGGACCGGATCATCTGGGACCCGATTGGGGTCGTCGGGCTGATCACGCCGTGGAACTGGCCGATCAACCAGATTTCGCTGAAGGTCATCCCGGCACTTTTGGCCGGCTGCCCGATGGTTCTGAAACCTTCGGAAGAGGCCCCGCTCTCGGCGATGCTCTTTGCCGAGTTTGTCCACGATGCGGGCGTGCCAAAGGGCGTGTTCAACCTCGTGAACGGCGACGGGGCTGGCGTGGGGACGGATTTGTCGGCCCACGAAGATGTCTCCATGATCTCTTTCACCGGATCGACACGCGCCGGGCGGGCGATTTCGCAAACGGCGGCAGAGACGCTCAAGCGGGTCACACTGGAACTCGGTGGCAAGGGCGCGAATATCGTTTTCGCCGACGCGGACGAGAAGGCTGTCAAGCGCGGCGTCCTGCACTGCATGCAGAACACCGGTCAATCGTGCAACGCCCCGACCCGGATGCTGGTGGAGCGGAGTGTCTATGACGAGACGGTCGAGGCGGTCCGCGCAGTGGCCGAAAAGGTTGCCGTTGGGCCTGCGGCCGAGCATGGCCGTCATATCGGTCCGGTGATCAATCGCCGTCAGTGGGATCAGATTCAGGGTATGATTCAGACCGGCATCGACGAGGGCGCGCGGCTGGTTGTCGGGGGTCCCGGTCTGCCCGACGGCGTCAATCGCGGGTATTTCGTGCGTCCTACGGTCTTTGCCGATGTCAGCAACGATATGGCCATCGCCCAGAAAGAAATCTTTGGCCCGGTCCTGTCGGTCATTCCGTTCGAGGACGAAGCGGACGCCGTGCGGATCGCCAATGACACGCCTTACGGGCTGACCAACTATGTTCAGACGCAGGATGGAGCAAAGCGGAATCGCGTGGCGCGGCAGCTTCGTTCGGGCATGGTCGAAATGAACGGCGTCGACCGGGCGAGCGGCTCGCCCTTCGGTGGGGTGAAGATGTCCGGTCGCGCGCGTGAAGGCGGCGTCTGGGGGATCGAGGAATTCCTCGAGGCCAAGGCCGTCAGCGGCTGGGCCGATCCCGAGTAGGCTCCTCTCGGTTCCCCGGCGTATCGGCGTTAGGAATGCTCTTCCGCGGCGACCGCCGAAAGCTTGCGGTTGAAGGCCCGCAATGCATCGACCTGAAACAGGGCCCCCCACAGTTCGGGGGGCTCCCCCGGTCCCTTCAAGGCGACGACGGGAATGAACATGGGGTTCGACGCCTCAAAGATCGGCATCGCCTGTTCCAGGGTCGCCTGAGAGGTCAGGTACACGCCTTCGCGGATCATTTCCCAGCAGGCTTCTTCCGGCGCGGCGCGCGGTGCATCCTTGGCCCGCATCACACTCGCTACCGAAAAGGTCGCCAACAGATAGGCCTGCGGCCCTGCGGCGAGGTGCACGCCCCGGCGTTCCAGCAGCGTGAGGAAGAACGATTGATCGACCATGCGCGACGCCACCGCCGTGGACAGGGACACGGTTACCATCACGGCAAGCCCGGTCTGCCAGTCCCCGGTCAATTCGAACACGATCAGGGTCGTGGAAATTGGCGCACCAAGGACCGCCGCCGCAACCCCGCCCATGCCAGCCAAGGCATAGAGAGTTCCTTCACCCGAGATATCCGGAAAAATCCCCGTGGCGACTATACCGAAGGCCAACCCGGTCAATGCGCCGACCATGAGCGAAGGGGAAAACACGCCGCCTCCCATGCGGCCGCCCATCGTGATCGCGACCGCAACAACCTTCAGGCAGACAAACACAACCGCCTCATGAAAGACCAACTGCCCGGTCAGCGCGACGGACGTCGTCTCGTAACCGACACCAATGATGTGGGGATATTGTGTTGCAATAAGCCCGAGGAGCAGACCCGCGATCGCCGGCCTGATCCAACGTGGCATACCGGTTCGATCCTGAACCGCGTTGCCGATGTCATCGGCCCAGAAGATTGCCCGCATCAACACCACGGCCACAAGGCCACACAGCAGGCCGAGGATCAGGAACGCGGGCAGCTCCACGTAAAAGGCCAACTCGTTTTGTTGAGGCAGAAGGAACTCGGTCACATCACCATAGACCAGTCGATTGATCACGGTGCCTGCGGCACTCGCCACCACGATGGGCGCGAAGGCATGCAGCGCAAAGTGCCGCAGGACCACTTCGAGCGCGAAAAGAGCCCCGGCGATAGGCGCGTTGAACGACGCCGAAACCGCCGCCGCCACCGCGCATCCCAAAAGGTCACGTCCCTTGATACCATCGGCCTTGATGACGCGGCAGACAATCGTCGACACCACGCTCGCGAGATGCACGACTGGCCCTTCGCGACCCGTGGATCCGCCGCTGGAAAGGGTAATGAACGAGGCCAGCGCCGATGCGAACCCTCGTCTGACCTCGACGCGGCCATCATTGAGCGCGGCTCCTTCTATCACGTCGGCAACCGACCGGACGCGCCCCTCATCGGTGTACCGGTTGAGGATCAACCCAACCACAAGGCCGCCGATTACCGGGATCATGACAACCCACCACCAATCCAGCCCCGCCGCCGCCGACTGAAGCCGATGAATGTCGTCGGTGCGATAAAGCGCGGCCTGAAGCCACTCGATCCCCCAACGGAATGCCAGTGAGGCGACGCCGGCCGCGATGCCAATCAACAGGGCGATGAACCAGAACTGCACCTGGCTCGGACCCCGGTCCCGAATGAGAACCCAGGCGCGCGTGCAGCCTTCCAGCGTCGTACGGATCGAGGGGTTCGGCCCCTTGGGCCGCGGCTCGCTCATCTGTCCTCTCAGCCCCGCTCGGGCGGCGCGGGGTCGCTGTTGCCATTGCCGTGATCTAGTCCAATCCCGGGAAGAAGAACAAGCGTTTGGCCAGTTTGCCTTCTCAGGTTGCCCTCAAAAGCTCCCTTGCAGCGGCGCGCGCCGCGTCGGTGAGCGTGTCGCCGGACAGCATCCGGGCGATTTCGTCCACCCGTTCGCTGGATCCAAGCGGCGTCACGGTAGAGAGCGTCGCATCGGCGCTCTGGCGCTTCTCGACCCGCCAATGATGACCTCCGAGCGCGGCCACCTGAGGCGAGTGGGTCACCACGAGGATCTGGCCATCTTCTGCAAGATCGACAAGCCGCCGCCCGACCGCATCGGCGGTTGCTCCGCCGACGCCACGGTCAATTTCGTCAAAGATCATTGTCAGACCGTCGGTGCCTCGGGTCAGGCAGACCTTGAGGGCGAGGAGAAAACGGCTGAGCTCCCCGCCCGAAGCGATCCGGTTCAGGGCACCTGCGGGCGCGCCGGGGTTGGTCGCCACTCGGAAGGTCACGGCATCGGTCCCTTCGGGACCTGGCGCGGCCTCGGTGATGTCGACCTCGAAGACGGCGCGCTCCATCTTGAGCGGGGCAAGTTCCCGGGTCATCTCCTTTTCCAGGCTTGTGGCGGCGGTGCGGCGGCTCCGGCTCAAGGTTGCGGCTGCGTCCGCAAAGTGCGATTTCGCGGCGGTCAGCGCGGTTTCGAGCCCGGCAATATGGCCGTCTGCGGCGTCGAGCGTGCCGAGCCTTTCGCGCAGGCCGTCGGCAAACTCTCCGAGGTGGTCGGGCAGAACGTTATGCTTACGGGCAAGGCCACGGATGGCAAAGAGCCTCTCTTCCACCCGGTCCAGCGCACCAGCGTCAAAGTCGAGCGCATCGCGGCAGGCCGCGATACCCTGTTCCGCCTCGCCCAAGGCATCCAGAGCCCGGCCCAAGGCTTCGAGCGGGTCGTTCAGGTGACCGTTGGCGCCGTCTGCCGCACCCTCGAGCCAACGGATCGCGTCGGTGATCTGGGCCTCCGCCCCGGCGCCGGTGATGACCTGATGCGCCTTCGCGATGTCGTCGCGGATCCTCTCGGCGCCCTGCATCAGACGGCGCTGGGCGTCGAGGTCGGCCTCTTCACCGGGGCCAGGGTCGAGTTGGTCCAGTTCGGCGACGGCGTGCCGCAGGAAATCCTCTTCCTGACGCAACACCTCGGCCCCGGACCTTGCCGCAACCAATGCGGCCTCGGCCTGCCGCAGGTCCTGCCAACAGGCCCTGACGCTCGCCAGATCAGCTCCGGCAAAGGCGTCGAGCAGCGCGCGATGACCAGCCGGGTTCAAGAGGCCGCGGTCATCGTGTTGGCCGTGGAGTTCGACCAGCGTGTCCGAGAGGCGGCGCAGGACATCGCCCGAGGCGCGTACCGAATTGACCCATGCCGATTTGCGACCGTCGCCACCGTTGACGCGTCTCAGGATCAGTTCCCCGCCATCCGGCGCGGGCAGGCCCGCCTCGGCAAGAACCGCGTGGGCGGGGTGATTGTCAGAGAGGTGAAAGACCGCCGTGACCTCGCCCTGCGCCGCTCCTTGGCGGACCAGATCGGCGCGCCCGCGCCAGCCGAGCACGAACCCGAGTGCATCGAGAAGGATCGATTTCCCCGCCCCGGTTTCTCCGGTCAGCACGTTCAGCCCCGGCTGGAATTCGAGACTGAGGCTGTCGATGATCAGGATGTCGCGGATGTCGAGGCTGAGCAGCATGTCTCACACCCGCCGGGCCGCTAGAGCCATTCGCCCCGTACCATCTGGCGGTAAATGGCTGCCAGCCAGTTGTCGCCAAGCGCCCGTGGTTCAAGTCCCTGCCCGGTCAGCAGTGCAAAGCCATCCTCGTACCAATCGGTTGATTGGAAGTTGTGGCCGAGAATCGCGCCTGCGGTCTGGGCCTCGTCGGTCAGGCCAAGGGACAGGTAGGCTTCGATCAGGCGGTAGAGCGCCTCCGCCGTATGGCTTGTTGTCTGGAAGTCCTCGACAACCACGCGGAACCGGTTGATCGAAGCGGCGAAATGATCCCGCCGCAGGTAGTAGCGGCCGATCTCCATCTCCTTGGCGGCGAGGTGATCGAAGGCGAGGTCGAACTTCAGGATCGATGACCGGGCATATTCGCTCTCTGGATAGCGTTCGATGACGGTCCTCAGCGCCTGGAGAGCCTGAAAAGTCAAACCCTGATCGCGCCCGACCTCGTCGATCTGGTCATAGTAGCTCAGCGCCAAAAGGTATTGCGCATAGGCAGCATCTTCGTCGGTCGGATAGAAGTCGATGTAGCGTTGGGCCGAGGAGCGCGAATTCGCGTAATCCCGATCCCGGTGATACGAGAACGCTTGCATGATCAGGGCGCGCTTGGCGAATTCCGAGTAGGGGTAGAGCCGTTCGATTTCCCCAAAGTAGAACGCGGCGTCATCCGGGCGGTTGCGCTCCAGTTCGAACTCGCCCCGTTCGAATATCTCCTGCGCCGAGTAGGCTTCGAGTTGCTGAGACGACAACACCGGTGCGTTGCCACAGGCGGCCAGCGCGACAAGCGCCAAACCGGCGCCCAAGAGTCGCATCTTCCGTGCGAGTTTGCTTACCATTCTGCCATGCCTCAGCATCTTTTCCGCACATCTAGCATAGTTGATCTGGGGGCAAAACGGCGATTTTGGCAGACGCGGTTCAAGTGCGTGTGTCAGGCCACCTCGGCCAGATCGGAAATCCGGACTCCGGCACCGGGCAGGCGGTCAGCCATCCGTTCTGTCGCGCGCACGCTGCGCCACGCTTGCGGGCGGTCGAAGAGCTCCCGCAGAAGCGCATTGGTCAAGGCATGCCCCGCGCGAATACCCGTATATCGTCCCAGAATCGGGGCGCCCGCGGTCGAGAGATCTCCCAGAGCGTCGAGCATCTTGTGTCTCACCGCCTCGTCATCACGGCGCAAACCACCCGGAGACAGGACCTGATCACCATCCACGACCACGGCATTGTCGAAGGTGCCGCCGAGCGCCAGACCCTGTGCCTTCATCGCATCCACGTCCGACAAGCGGCAGAAGGTTCGACAATCGGCCAGTTCCCTCAGGAACGTGCCGTTCGCCATGTCGAGTCGCTGCGATTGCGCCCCGATGGCTGTATCCTCGAAGTCGATGGAGAAATCGATCTGCAGGGACGTGGCCGGAGACAAACGCGCGATTGCATCGCCGCGACGCACTTCGACCGTTTCGCGGATCTCGATGACATCGAGCGGCGCGGAGAGGCGGCGAACACCGGCCTTCAGGAGTCCCTTGACGAAATCGCGGGACGAGCCATCCATCACCGGCACTTCCGGACCATCGATCCGGACCAAGGCATTGTGAATGCCACAGCCGGCCAGTGCGGCCATCAGATGCTCGACCGTGGCCACCGCGACGCGGCTCTCGTTCTCGATCCGGGTGTTCAGTGGTGTCTGTACGACGGTGTCCCAACGCGCTGGAATGTCAGCGACGGCTGCCGGCAGGTCGGTGCGGCGAAACACAATCCCGTGCCCCGCCGGGGCCGGGCAAACGCGCATGGCAATCGGTGCGCCGGTATGCAAACCGATGCCGGAAAACTCGATCGCGCTTTGAAGCGTTGTCTGCACGTCTCCACACCCTGCTCGAAACACCGTGGCTGGCCCACGGCTGGGCAAAAGGTAAGGGGTTCGAAAGCGGCACTCAAATAACGCTTTGCAACGCTTTGCAACAAGGTGGAGCCGGCTGATTTGAAAAGAAAAAAGCCGCCCCTCAGGGCGGCTCTTCGGTTTCGACGTTACGTCAGATCAGTTTGCCTGCCGACGCAGGAAGGCTGGAATCTCGATCTTTTCCTGATCCGGGTCTGTTGCGACGTCGTCTTCGCGAATCTGCCGGACCTGAGGTTCCGGGCGCTGCGCGCGATGTTCGTCTGCGCCATGGCCAGTCATCCGATTGATCAGGGAATTGATGCCGAACCGCGGTTTGTCCGCACCTTCCTCGGAAGACGGTGCCGGTGCGGTTGGTGACGCCTGGCCGGGGTTCCGGGCAACAGCCGCCTCAAGCCGGGCGCGAACCGCCGGGGAGGGTTCGCCCGCCGCACGAGGCGCGATAAAACTCTCGGGGGCCGTATCCATCGCCGGGGCCGGACGTGGCTGGTAGGCCGGGGGCGGCAGATCATCCTCGGCTACTGCTTCTGCCGGTTCGGTCTGGTCGAAAAGCGTCGGTTCTTCGGTCATCTCCGCGACGCCTGAAACGGGCGCTTCGATTTCGGCGGCGGTCGGTTCCGCGACCGGGGCCTCGGCTGCATCGACAGCCGCGACAGGAGCATCCACCAACCCCTGATCCTCCGCGACGGGCACCGTGGTAGGTGCCAGAGGCGCCGCCATGGAACGTCGGGGCAATGGCGTGTCGGCCGTTTTGGCAACGGCGTCGATACCTGTGGCCACAACGCTCACGCGCATCTGGCCTTCCATGCCGCTGTCGAGAGTCGAGCCCACGATGATGTTGGCATCCGGATCAACCTTTTCCCGGATCTTGTTGGCGGCCTCGTCCAGCTCGAACAAGGTGAGGTCGTAACCGCCGGTGATGTTGATCAATACGCCCTTTGCGCCCTCGAGGCTGATTTCGTCGAGGAGCGGGTTGGCGATCGCCTTCTCCGAAGCCTGTACGGCGCGGTTCTCGCCCTCGGCTTCGCCCGTGCCCATCATCGCCTTGCCCATCTCGTCCATGACGGCGCGGACGTCGGCAAAGTCAAGGTTGATGAGGCCGGGGCGAACCATCAGATCGGTCACGCCCTTGACGCCCTGGTAGAGCACGTCGTCCGCCATCATGAAGGCGTCGGTGGCGGTGGTGTTTTCGTTGGCGAGCCGGAACAGGTTCTGGTTCGGGATGATGATCAGCGTATCGACGACCTTCTGCAACTCGTCGACGCCGTGCTCCGCCTGCCGCATGCGCTTGGCGCCCTCGAACTGGAAGGGCTTTGTCACGACGCCAACCGTCAGAACGCCGAGTTCGCGGGCGGCTTGGGCAATGATCGGAGCCGCGCCCGTGCCGGTGCCGCCGCCCATGCCCGCGGTGATGAAACACATGTGCGCGCCGGCAAGATGATCAACGATCTGCTCGATGGTTTCTTCTGCAGCGGCGGCCCCGACGGTCGCCCGGGCACCGGCGCCGAGTCCTTCGGTCACCTTCATGCCCATCTGCACCTTTGCTGGTGCGCGGGACTGTTGGAGTGCCTGGGCGTCTGTGTTGGCGACGACGAACTCGACTCCCTCCAGTTCCTTTTCGATCATATTGTCGACTGCGTTGCCACCGGCCCCACCTACACCGAACACGGTGATGCGGGGTTTCAGGTCGTCATGCTGTCCGCCGGGCATGGAGAGATTAAGTGTCATGTGTCGATCGTCCGCCTGTTTATGTCTTGGCCGTCGCTGCATTCTGCGCCCCTGCCTCGGGCACTGCGCGTCGGTCCTGTCACCTCATATTGCACCGATTCTAACGACAGGCGTGCGGTTCGTCACGCCAAATCCGCAAAAAAGCCACAAAATATAGGGCGGTCCGCAAAGGTACGCCGATGATTTCGGGCACATCTCAAGATTTAGCGAAACAACAGAGGACTAGCCCACGAAGTTCACGCAAGCGCGCGCGACGCGGGTCACTACGCCGGGGCGCAGACTATTGAAATCAATGGCGGACTGCTCGGTCTGCCGGGCGGGTTTGTGGATACCCTTGGGGATAAGTCTAACCGATTTGCGCACGCCGGTCACGCGATTCGACGGTTTCGGCAGAGATCTGCCACGGTCCGGCGCCCCCAACCAAGACCCCTGGAACGGACGGTCGGGATCACGACGGCAAGGGCCTGGTGCTGATGTCGCCCGCCAGCATAGCGGAGGACGTCGAGATCGGTCAGTTG
>CAYMMT010000045.1:0-4898 GCA_964391555.1 uncultured Rhodobacterales bacterium | reverse complement strand
GGAGGACGTCGAGATCGGTCAGTTGTGTTGGTTGGACGACGGCCCGATAGCTGGCCCAGAATGATCGGCGGGTTCGTTCGTGGCCTGCAGCATGGCAGCTTCGCCGGTGGCCAACGGGCCGCGAGCGCGTCGAATTCCGCGTCAAAGCTTACCCGACAGGAACAGGTCCAGATCTTCAATGCGGTCCTGGCCCCAGAATCGCTCGTCGCTCTCGGCCACAATGAAGAAGGGCGCGCCAAAGACGCCTCGGCTTACGGCCTCCTCCAGATTTGCCGCGTAGGTCTCGGCCCCGGACAAGAGCCCGCTGTCTGCCAGCGATGGGTCGAACCCTGCCGTCGAAAGGCAGTCGCGAACCACGGTATCATCGGCGATGTCCCTGTCCTCGGCCCAGACGGCATTCAGAAACGACCGCAGGAGCGCCCAAAGGTCCCCGCCACCGGCCGATTGCGCGGCGATCAGTGCGTAGGACGACGGCGCCTGGTTGGTGGGAAAGTGTGCAGGCGTGGCATTCATCGCCAGGCCGGCCTTCGCAGCGCCGCGTCGCAACTCCTGCAGGCGGTATTCCTGACGGCTGGGATGGCGCCGACCGGGCGGAACGCCGCCGGTGCGCCCAAAGAGCCCCAGTATGTCCAGCGGCTTGAACACGACATCAGCGCCATGTTTCTCGGCCACGGCCTGAAACCGGTCCCCGGCAAGATAGGTGAACGGAGAAATCGTGGAGAAGAAGTAGTCGATTTGCGGCATGGCGCGGCGTTAACCCTGCTGTTGTGTTTGACCCACGCTAGAGGCGTGCTAAGCGGTGTCAACGTCACGAATCCGTCATGTGCGCGCGTGCGAGCCGCCATTTGGGACCGGGGGATGTGGTCCTGACGGACAGTCAGCTCAGGGAACCGCTGCCAGATGCCCAATATCCATGAACCAAAGCTCATTTCCGGCAATGCCAATCCGGATCTGGCAAAGGCTGTCGCTCGCCGCATGTCCATGCATCGCGGCGTCAATGTCGGGCTCGTCGATGCGCGGGTGGAACGGTTCAACGACGGGGAAATCTTCGTCGAGGTGTTCGAAAATGTCCGCGGTGAGGACATGTTCATCGTCCAGCCGACCTCAAACCCCGCCAATGACAACCTGATGGAACTGTTGATCATTGCGGACGCACTTCGGCGGTCATCGGCCGCCCGTATCACCGCCGTGATCCCCTATTTCGGCTATGCCCGGCAGGATCGGCGCACCAAGGCCCGCACGCCGATCTCGGCCAAGATGGTGGCCAACATGCTTGTCGGAGCCGGCATCGAACGGATCCTGACGATGGACCTGCACGCCGCCCAGATCCAGGGCTTCTTTGATATCCCGGTGGACAACCTCTATGCCTCGCCGATCTTTGCGCTCGATATCTGTCACCATTTCCGTGGCCAGATGGACGACCTGATGATCGTGTCGCCCGACGTGGGCGGCGTGGCGCGGGCGCGCGAGTTGGCGCAGCGGATCAAGGCGCCACTGTCGATCGTGGACAAGCGCCGGGAGAAACCCGGCGAAGTGGCCGAGATGACGGTGATCGGTGAGGTGGCAGGGAAGAAATGCATCATCGTGGACGACATCTGCGACACCGCCGGCACGCTTTGCAAAGCTGCCGAAGTGCTGATGGAACATGGCGCCACCGAGGTGCACTCGTATATCACCCATGGTGTGTTGTCGGGGCCAGCGGTGGAGCGGATCACCAACTCCGTCATGAAGTCATTGGTGATCACCGACAGCATTCAACCCTCGGGGCCGGTCATAGGCTGTCAGAACATCCGCATCGTCCCCACGGCCCCGATGTTCGCGCAGGCCATCCTCAATATCTGGAACGGCACCTCGGTCTCGTCGCTGTTCGAGCACGAGACGCTGAGCCCGATTTACGAAGGCATGTACTCCGCGGCCTGAGCCCTACCAGTTGTCCTTGAACCACTTCATCGCCCGGCGCAGTGATCGGGCGGGGTAGTTTTCGGCCGGGATTTCGAAATCCCACCATTCGTCCTGCGGATGGGCCGCGAAGAGCGACAGGCCCACAGAAGAGGCAAACGCCGGACCGACGGCAGCCTGCGGCAGACCCTGGACACGCAGGGGCCGGCCAAGGCGAACCTGCTGACCAAGTATGCGCGATGCGAGGCCATCGAGGCCCGGGATCTGGGACCCGCCCCCCGTCAGCACGATCTGTTGGCTGGGCAAGTGCTCGAACCCGGCAGCGTCGAGGCGCAGGCGCACCTCTTCGAGGATTTCCTCGACCCGGGCGCGCATGATGCCGCTAAGTTCGGCCCGGCTGACGGTGCGACGGTCATGTTCCCAATCCCCGGTATCGCCGCCGATTTCGATCCGATCCCGATCGTCCATACCGGTTGCGACCACGCCACCATAGAAGGTCTTGATCCGCTCGGCCGTGGCGGCGGGAACTTGCAGACCCATGGAGATGTCGGAGGTGATGTGATCGCCGCCCATGCGCACGCAATCGGCATAGATCATGTGTTTCTTTATGAAGACGCTGATCCCCGTCGACCCGCCGCCGAGGTCGATGCACGCCGCGCCCAGTTCCTGTTCGTCCTCGACAAGGGCGGAAACGCCGGAGACATAGGCCGAGGAGGCGAGCCCCGCGATCTCGAGGTCGCAGCGTTTCAGGCAGTAGATCAGGTTCTGGACCACGCTGTCCTTGACCGTCAGCACATGCATGTCACAGGCGAGCCCGTTGCCGGTCTGACCGCGCGGGTCGGCGAAGCCGGAGCGGTGGTCGATGGCGAAATTCACGGGTTGCGCATGCAGGATGTGCCGACCCTCGCCAAAATCCGGCACTTCGCATGCGGCCAGAACCCGGCCGATGTCGGTGTCCGAGACCACCGGCTGCTCCAGTTCCACCTGCCCGTCGAGGCCGTAGGATTTGGGTCGCGCGCCTGACATGCAGGCGATGACGTGATCAACGCGAACATTGGCCATCTTCTGCGCGGCCTGAACGGCGGTGCGAATGGCGCGTTCGGTTTCAGCCATGGCGGTGACCTCGCCAAACGTCACGCCCCGGGATCGCGTGGTGGCGGCGCCGATCACCCGGAAGGACGACTGCCCGGCCATGGAGCCGACACCGTCGGCGTCCTTGAACCGCTCAGGGCCGTCAAAACGCAGGACAAGGCAGGCGATCTTGGACGAGCCGACGTCGAGGATGGCAATCACCCCTCTCTGCATCGCGGCCTTGCGCATGTTCCGCATCGCTCTCTGACTGTCGTAAAGCGCCCGCATGGCTGGTCTGTCCTCTTACTCTGTTGTCTCGATATGCGTCGCGGGCAGGCGAAAGGCGTCTGCGGCGGCGGTATTCATCCGGATCGTGGGCCGGTCGGGGTTGCGCATGTCCACGCGCGCGATGTCCCGGGCGAGCATGTCCTTGACCTGATCCAGCACGATGACGCGTTGCAGCGCGTCAAGGGGGTCGTCTGCCGGCAGTAGGATGCGCTGGCCACGGTCGAGCACGACGTCCCAGCGCCGCTCACCCATGCGGACAAGGCCGCGGAGACGGTTCGACAGGGGCTGTGCCGCGGCGTAGAGTGCGAGCGCCTCCGGCAGTGCTTCGCGCGCGCCGTCCCCGACGATGAGCGGCAGGTCGGCCCGTTCGGCGCGCGCCACGAGCGGTGCCACGAAGGCACCGGTTTCGTCGATCAGCCGCAGACCTTCGGATCCGCGCCAGACGGCGACGGGGACCCGCTGGACCACGTCAATCTGCAGGACCCCGCCGGGCCGGACACGAAGCGCGGCGGATTTCACGGCGTTGAGCGCGGCAATCGTGTCGCGTTTCGACTCGAGGTCGATGTCGAAGGACGAGACGGGAAAGTCCAGCGCCATGACAGTGCGGATTTCCCCGGTCAGCGCCTCGTCCGCGCCGTCGATGGACATGAGCTTGACGGCAAACTCCGGTCGCTGCTCGATCTGGGTACGGACATCGGCGACAAGGTCACTGATCTGTTGACGGTTCCCGGCCGACGAGAACCACGCGCCGAGGCCAAAGATCACGATGAACGCCGGCAGTCCGATGCGGAGGAACGCGCGAAACAGCGGTGTCAGCATCAGCCGCGACAGCCGATAGCGCCAGCGCGAGGGCGCAGGGTCGCGGCGGGGCAGGTCCGCGGGAGGACGGGTCAGTCCCTCCGGCGGGATCGTGCGCGGCACCTGTGTCACCTGTCGCATGACGCATCCTCTACGATCCAGGCGCAGAACTCCGGGAAGCTCATCCCCTTGTGCGCCGCCTGCTCCGGCGACAGCGAGGTGGGCGTCATCCCGGGCTGGGTGTTGGTTTCCAGAAGGATCAGGCCATCGAGTCCGCGCGCCTCGTCCCAGCGGAAGTCGGTCCGGCTGATGCCACGGCAGCCAAGCGCCTGGTGCGCGCGGACGGCATATTGCTCGCAGGCGAGGGCGATCTCGGACGGGATCTCTGCCGGTATCTCATGCCGCGAACCGCCGGGTTTGTACTTCGCGTCGTAGTCGTACCAGCCATCGGTGAGAATATCGGTGACGCCCAGTGCCCGGTCCCGCATGACGGTGGTGGTGAGTTCGCGTCCGGGCACATAGGCTTCGACCATCAGCGTTTCGGGAAGGTCGTCGGCAATCCTTGGCGGGGCATTGGCGCCCTTGGGGACGATGTAGATGCCGACGGAGGATCCTTCGTTGTGGGGTTTGACCACGTAAGGCGGGTCCATGACATGGCTGGATTGGATTTCGGATTTTCTGGCGAGTTTGCTCTCCACCACCGGCAGCCCCGCGGCGCGGTACGCGGACTTGGTACGCTCCTTGTCGAGGGCAAGCGCGGAGGAGAGCACACCCGAGTGGGTGTAGGGCATGCCCAGCCATTCAAAGATGCCCTGGACGCAGCCGTCCTCGCCCCAACGGCC
>CAYMMT010000044.1:0-18267 GCA_964391555.1 uncultured Rhodobacterales bacterium | reverse complement strand
CCTCCTCGACGGGGGCGCGGTGAACACCACGCTATGAGCGAAAGGTTTTCGCTCAAGGATCATCTGTTCAACGCCGGGACACTGGGGCAACTGGCCTCCGAATATGCGTCCGGCATCGATGGCTTTGACGCGACGGCGTTCCTCGCAGAGGTGCTGCCGGGCCTTGAGGGGCGCGAACTCAAGGAAAGGCTGGAATGGATCGCCGATTGTCTGGAGCCGTGGCTTTCCGACGATTTCCCGGTCATGGCCGATCAGCTTGAGGCGGCCATGTCCCCACCACTGGATCCGACGCTTGGTGACGACGACTTCGGCCAGTTCATCCACGCCGTGCCCGGCATTCTGGCGGTGCGCCACGGGCTCGAAAACCACAGAGATCGCGCCCTCGATCTGCTCGAGGCCGCAACGCAGCGCTTCTCGATGGAGTTCTATATCCGACCGTTCATCGACCGGTGGCCGGACGAAACCCTTGGCCGGCTTGACACCTGGTGCGGGCACCGGAACTACCACGTCCGGCGCCTCGTCAGCGAAGGGACACGGCCCAAGCTGCCGTGGGCCCGGAAGCTGTCGCTGGATCCGATTGTACCGCTGCGGTTTCTGGATCGGCTCTTTGCGGATGCAACCCGATATGTGACTCGATCCGTGGCTAACCATCTGAATGATATCGCGAAAATCAACCCCGGGTTGGTGATTGCACGATTGGAGGATTGGGCGGAGAGCGGCACGCAAGACCGCAAGGAGATGGCGTGGATCACCTCTCATGCCCTGCGCGGCCTCATCAAGGAAGGTCACCCCGGAGCGATGGCCCTGCTTGGATATGATCCGGACGCCCCGCTTGATGCAAGCGTCGCCATCGATCCACCAGATCCCGAAATCGGCGGCGACATGGAATTGCGCGTTACTCTCTGTGCCGCGGCCGATCTGCCGGTCCTCGTGGATTTCATCGTTCATTTCCGTCGACCGGGTGGAAAGATCAGCCCCAAGGTCTTCAAGCTGAAGCAAACCACGCTGCGCGCAAACAGGCCCCAGGAATTGACGAAGCGGCACCGACTGAGGGCCGACGCGACAACCTTCACCCTTGTCCCCGGCCCGCACCTGATCGAAGTGCAGGTCAATGGCGTCGTTCGCGCGGCGACCCAGGCAGAGTTGCAGCCCGCGCCACTTGCAGAGTGAGCCCTGGACGCGTAGATCAGGCCGATACCTGACCAGAATGCTAGGATAGCCTTTTTCCATGAATGCTCCCGCAGCCTCCGGGACCCTCCCACGGCTCGAAATTCGGGGGCTGACGAAGTCCTATGGCGCGCAGAAGGTCGTCGACGACGTCTCGCTTTCCGTGATGCCGGGGCAGGTGACCTGCCTTCTCGGGCCATCCGGATGCGGGAAATCAACGACCCTGCGGATGGTTGCCGGGGTGGACCGTCAGGACTTTGGACAGATCGTGGTCGATGGGTTCACTGTCTGCGACGGCCAGACGGGGATGCCGCCGGAGACACGGGGCATCGGTTTGATGTTCCAGGACTTCGCCCTGTTTCCGCACCTGACGGTGGCGCAAAACGTGGGCTTTGGCTTGAAGGGATTGGGCCGGTCCGAGTTTGCGACCCGTGTCACGGAAAACCTCGCCAAGGTCGGCATGGCGCGCTTCGCGGAGCAGTATCCGCACGAGTTGTCGGGCGGGGAGCAGCAGCGTGTCGCTCTGGCCCGGGCTCTCGCCCCGCGACCGCGGATCATGCTCATGGACGAGCCGTTTTCGGGTCTCGATGACCGCTTGCGTGATGGCATCCGGGACGAAACCCTCGACGTGCTGAAGTCGGAAGGCACGGCGGTCCTGCTGGTGACCCACGAACCGGCCGAGGCCATGCGCATGGCCGATGAGATCGCACTCATGCGCTCCGGTCGGATCGTCCAGAGAGGCGCTCCGTACAACATCTACAATGCGCCCGTGGACAAGGCGGCTGCTTCGTTCTTCAGTGATATCAACGTGATCAGGGGCGAAGTTCATGGCGCGTTGACGGAAACGCCATTTGGTCAGTTTCTGGCGCCCGGTGTGCCGGATGGCACGCGGGTGGACATCGTGTTCCGGCCCCAACACGTACAGATCGACTTTGATCGGGACGGCCGGGGCCCCAACCCGACGCCCGAGACCGGGACCCCCGCCCGCGGGGTTGTCGAACGGTCACGGTTCATGGGCGTCGAAAGCCAGGTCCGGTTCCACATGGACTTCGACGGCTCGACGCTCCGGGCAAGGGTGCCGTCCGTTTTCCTGCCAAAACCCGGCACGCCGCTCTGGCTCATGGTCCGTCGTGACCGGTGCTTCGTGTTTCCGGCGGACTGAGACCATCTGCACCGGAGAAGTGGGTGGGGCCGGGGCATGGACGCGACCGGCTCGGCATGAACCAGCACGTGACCACGACCTTGGCCATCCCGGTTCACCCCGGTCACGCCCTGTCGAAGTCCCGCAGTTCCTTCCCGTCCTCGGGGCCGAACAACGCCGGCAATGGCACCAGTGCGCCGATCTGATCGAGGCGAATTTCATCGAACCTGCCCAGTGTCTCGCACCACACGACGCAGGACCAAAGCCGCCCCCAATAGTCGATCCGCAGGGGCCGAACGATACGTACAACTCCGTTGACGGTGAGCTCGAGCTTCTGTCGGGCGCGGACGGCTTGCCGCAAGGCGGCTTGGTACCGCGTTCCCGGTGCAAGGGTCGTGAAGCTGAGCACGCTGGCCTTCGGGTCCGCCGGTCCGTCCTCGGGCAGGGCGGCATCGAGGCGCCCGGCCAATCGTTCTGCCGCCTCGGCCAGTTCCGCGTCGCCACCCTGGGACACGGCGACAAGGCCCAAATGAAGCGCTTCGAGCTCCTCAAGAGACAGGTTCAACGGCGGCAGCGTCACGTCCGCCGTGATCCGGTAGCCGGTGCCGCGATGCCCTGCCATTGGCAACCCTGCGAGGCGCAGGGTGTCGAGGTCGCGGTAAATCGTGCGCCGGGTCACGCCCAACGCTCGTGCAAGGTCTTCGGCCCGGTGCGGTCCGGGGCGGCGCAGGAGAAGCGTCAGCTCGGCAAGGCGGTTTTTGCGGGGCATGGAGAATTGAAACTCAACAACTGACAGTTTATTGTCACAAACAGATGCAAATTGCCAGTGGTTCCGCCTTTCGGCACGCCAATGTGCGTTGCGGCTTCGGACAAACGGCGTATTTCAGACTCAGAAAAACCTGACAGTCGTGCAAGGAACAGTCACATGCCTCAGAATATCGGAATCGGCGGCCTGATCGTCATCGCCGTCGTCGTCCTCGTCCTCTTCGGCCGCGGCAAGATCACCAACCTGATGGGTGAAGTCGGACGCGGCATCACGGCCTTCCGCAAGGGTGTCGACGAAGGCAAGAATGCCATCGAAGAGGAAAGCGCCGAGGCCGCGCGCGACGTGACCCCCGAGAACGAGACAGACAAGGCCTGATTGGCCCGCAACCCGTTTCTGAAGGTCAAACGCGATGTCGAGCCTGAGTTGGGGAGAGATGCTGGTGGTCGCTGTCCTCGCACTGATTGTGCTGGGACCGAAGGACATGCTGACCAGCTTCCGCGCTGCCGGACGATGGGTCGGGCGGCTGCAAAAGATGGCGCGCGACTTTACCCGTGCGATGAACGACGCCGCCGACGAAGCGGGCGTCGGGGAAATCAACAAGACACTGAAGGCGGCTGCGAATCCTACGAAATTCGGCACCGATGCCCTGAAATCCGCGGCGGGTGTCGGTCCGGAAACCAAGGCCCTCGCCGAAAAGCGGAATAAGGAAACCAAGGAAAAGTTCGACGCTGCCCTTGAGCGCCGGAAGGCCAAGATGGCGGCGGAGGAGGCGGCCGCTGATGAGGATGCCGGCATGGTTGATGAGACCTTTGCCGCGCCCGAGGCCGCACGGAAATCGGATGCTCCGCCGAAACCCGACCAGCCCGAGCAAGACGAGGCCAAACCCGCATGAGTGAGAGCTCACAATCCCCGGGCCAGACGGAAGAAGACGAACTTGCCGGATCCGCGGCCCCGCTGATCGAACACCTCGCAGAGCTTCGCACCCGACTTATCCGGTCGGCGATGGCGTTTCTGGTGGGCATCATCATCGCATTTGCCGCGGCAGAACCAATTCTGCAGTTCCTCCTCGGCCCGATCGAGGACACGCTGCGCGCGCTCGGCGACCCGAACCCGACGCTACAGTTCACTGCGCCGCAAGAGTACCTCTTCACGCTGTTCCGGATCTCGTTCGTCTTCGGCTTCGCCCTCGCGTTCCCGGTGATCGCGCACCAGCTCTGGCGTTTCGTTGCGCCCGGGCTTTATCGCACGGAAAAGAACGCCTTCCTGCCGTTCATCTTTGCGTCGCCCTTCATGTTCCTTCTTGGTGCGGCTTTTGCTCATTTCATCGTCACACCGCTGGCAATGTCCTTTTTCCTCGGATTTGCCGATGTCGCATCGCTCTTCACGGGGCTGCTCGGGTCATTCACGGACGGCGTGCCGCAAGCCGAAATTGCCGTTCCTGAAAGCACGTCAGGAATCGAGATTACCTTCTTCGGCAAGGTGAACGAATCCCTCGATATCTCCCTGAAGTTCATCGTGGCCTTCGGATTGTGCTTCCAACTACCTGTTCTTCTCACGCTGATGGGCAAGGCGGGTCTCGTGACATCACCCGGTCTGAAGCAGGTCCGCAAATATGCGATGGTCGGCATTCTCGTCCTCGCCGCACTGGTCACCCCCCCGGATGTCATCACCCAGATGATCCTCTTCACCGCGGTCTACGGTCTCTACGAGATATCGATCTGGCTGGTGATCATGGTTGAACGCAAGCGCGAGGCGCAACTCAGGGCCGATGGCGTTCTGGGCGAGGACGAGGGCCTCTACGACGTCTACGAGGACGTTGACGACGACGCGGGCAAATCGTGATGCGGGCCGCCTCTGACGCGCTCGTCAAGGCACTTGCCCGCGAGCTGCTGACCGAGATCGATTCAAGCAGCGGCGATGGGCTGCGCGCTGTCCTTGGCAGCATGGCCAGGTCCCTGAATCTGCCGGAGCAGGACGATTGGGGCATCGACGAGGTTGTTGCAGTCCTTCGGGGCGGGCTGGCGGCGGAATTGGAGGCCTCCCCCGAGATGCGCATTGCCGAGGCGCTGGAGCGTATGGCACCGGCGCCGTTGGCGGCCCCGGAATTCGAAGACGCGCCGGCGTTTGTCTGGCACACCGATCCGGACCGTCTGGAGGCGGTGGCACGGATCAACCGGGTGGACCTCAACCTGCTGGTCGGCATCGACCGGTCCCGCGATACGCTCTTCGCCAATACCGAGCGGTTTGCCCGCGGATGGCCTGCGAACAACGCGCTGCTCTGGGGCGCGCGAGGTATGGGAAAGTCAAGCCTTGTCAAAGCGGTGCATGGTGAACTTCAATCAGATTTTCCGACACTCAAACTGATCGAGATCCAACGGGAGGATCTGCCGTCCATTGGCCGCTGCCTCAGTCTTTTGCGCGCGTCAGACGCACGGTTCATCCTGTTTTGCGATGACTTGTCGTTCTCCCATGACGACGCACACTACAAGTCTCTGAAAGCGGTGCTCGACGGCGGCATCGAGGGGCGTCCCGACAACGTCGTGCTCTATGCGACGTCCAATCGCCGGCACCTGATGCCTCGGGACATGATCGAAAACGAACGCTCGTCGGCCATCACGCCTTCCGAAGCGGTTGAGGAAAAGGTTTCGTTGTCCGACCGATTTGGCCTCTGGCTCGGCTTCCATCCGTGCGATCAGGAGGAATACCTCGCGATGATCCGGGGCTATTGCGATGCCCATGATCTCGAGATCGGAGAGGCCGACCTCCGGGCCGAGGCGATCGAATGGCAGGCGACCCGCGGCGCCCGGTCGGGCCGGGTCGCGTGGCAGTTCTTCACGGACCTTGCCGGTCGGCACGGGATCGCCTTGCGCTAAGCTGCCGCAAAACGCCGGTCACTGAGGAAAATGCGCGTTCTTCACATTGGCCGAAAATCGCAGCTCGCTGCGCAACCGCCTCAGGGAAGGTAGTCGCTCGGGTCGCGGCTTTCCAATCCTTCGCGGATTTCGAAATGCAGGAATGAAGGATCTCCGGCCGAAACCCTGGCTAGGGTCTGACCGGCACTGACCCGGTTTCCCTTTTCAACCACGAGGTCCTCGACGTTCACATAGACCGTGAGCAAGTTATCGGAATGGCGGAGAACGATGATTTCGGCACCGTCGGTATTCTGTGTGATGGCGGCGACGGTGCCACTGCCTGCGGCCTGCACTGCCGTGCCTGCGGGAACAGCAATGTCGATCCCTTCGTTCCGACCGCGCGCATAGTCTCGAATGATCGAGCCGCGGACTGGATATTGGAACCGGCTGTCTGACGTTGGCGCAGCCGGCGCCGCGCCGGTGTCTGGCGTTTCCGGCGCGGGCGCGGTTGTGGATCCGGGCGCCGTGGCCTCGGGCGCTTCGTCCGGCAGTGGCGTGGCCGCGGACGGTGGTACGGGCGTCGGCGAGCCCGAACCCGGGTCCGAGGTCTCTGCCGTCGGAGTGATCGTGGTGCCCTGTGGAAGCGCCAAGGGGATGAGCAGGAACTGTCCCTCGCGCACCTCGAGATCGGCGCCAAGGCCATTCCATTCGGCGATCGATCGCACCGGAATGTCGTAGTTGCGGGAAATCGTGTAGATCGTCTCGCCCCGCTGAACCTGATGGCGGATCGGTTCGAAACCGGATTGACCCTGTGCTGGAGGCTGCCCGCTCTCGGCCCGATCGATGGCGTTGGAGGCGAGGTCGGTGACGTTGACGGTCGACGGTGCCTGAATGGGTCCGGTGCCGACTGCACCGGTGGCGGGCGACGGCTCCGTCACGCGGCCCGGGAGCGCGATAAGCTCATCGCGTCGAAGCGGCGTCTCGGGCGTCAGACCGTTATAACTGGCGAGGCGTGTGGCATCGAGGCCGACGCGACCGGCGACGCTTGCCACGGTATCACCCCGGCGCGCCACCACGACCTGATAATTCGGGTAGGAAATGACGCCACGGTCATCCGGCGCCGGCCTATTGCCGACGTTCTGGGACGCGGCGGTCGTATCGAACCGGCCCCCCCCGTCGCCGAGGTCCCGCAAATCGAAATCGAAAGGTTCCGTGCAGGCTGTCAGCGCGCTCAGCGCCACGCCTGCCAATAGAAGTTTGGGTGCCTTGCCCATGCTCTTGCCTCACTCGCCCGCGGGTGGTCCCGTTCGTCGAACCTTGCCGCATTTCATTATAATCCGGTCATCAATCGTCCCGGCCCAGCCCCTCAACCAGAGGCACAAACCGCACCGGCAGCAACTCTTCGTAGTCCACGCCCTGTTCTGTCTTGGTCACGCGGATCAGTTGCTGGACAGCATCGGACTGTCCAACCGGCAGCACCATGATACCGCCAACCCGCAACTGCGCCAATAGCGGGCCCGGGGGATCCTCTGCCGCTGCGGTGACCAGGATACGGTCGAACGGGGCCTGCTCCGGCAGGCCGAAACAGCCGTCTGCCGTTATCGCCGTGATATTGACCAGATTCTGCGCCTCGAACCGGTCGCGGGCCTCCAGCACAAGGCGTTTGTAGCGGTCGAGCGTGTAGACCCGCCGCGCAAGCCGCGCAAGGATCGCGGCCTGGTAGCCGGACCCGGTGCCGACCTCGAGCACCTTGTCGCGCGGGGAAACGCGCAGGGCCT
Organism: uncultured Rhodobacterales bacterium; assembly: GCA_964391555.1. Classification (GTDB taxonomy): domain Bacteria; phylum Pseudomonadota; class Alphaproteobacteria; order Rhodobacterales; family Rhodobacteraceae; genus JAMWZF01. The sequence continues at coordinate 10,563 of CAYMMT010000044.1, read as the reverse complement.
GAGTCATCAGACCAACGACCGAGGGCTGCGAAATGGTCTGGCCGCAGGCATTGGGCAGCGGCATGTCCTCGTACGCCTTGTCGGCGAAATGTCCGGTGACGAATTGCGCGCGGTCGGTGCTCTCCATCGCCGTGAGCACGGCCTTGTCGGTCACCCCGTGCGACCGCAAGGCGAACAGAAACTGCATCCGGGTTTCAGCGTCCCCCGGCGTCATTTAAGCGCCTCGGAAAGTGGCTGAAGAAGGTCCCGCGCGGTGAGGTCCGCCCGCATGGGCGTGACGGAAATCCATCCGTCGAGGTTTACATCGACGTCCGTTCCAGGGGCCGATGGCGCGTCCTGCGCCCCGCCCTTTATCCAGAGGAACCGTCGCCCTGTTGGTGACTCCTGCGCATCGACCGAAAATTTCGTGCCGAGGCGGCGGCCCTGGGCCGCTGCCCTGGCACCCTTGACGTCCCGTGCGGCCACGGGCGGAAAGTTCACGTTGTAGAAAGTGCGGTAGGTTTCGCCGCCCCACGGGGCGTTTTCCAGAAGTTGCCGGATCACGCCTGCGCCGTGGACCGCCGCCGCCTCGAACGGGTCGGCGAGCCCGCGATTGCCGGGGCCGTAGAATTGCGACAGCGCAACGGCTGGCAGATCTTGAAGTGATGCCTCAAGAGCGCCGCCCAAGGTGCCGGAATACATGACATTTTCTCCGGCGTTGTTGCCCCTGTTGACGCCCGACAGAACGAGGTCGGGCGGGGTGCCCCCAAGAACATCGTAGAGACCGGCGAGAACGCAATCGGCGGGCGAACCTTCGGCGGCGAAGCGTCGCTCCCCAAGCTTGGCGATCATGGTTGGATGAGAATATGAAATGCAATGCGCCACGCCGGACTGTTCGAACGCCGGAGCGACGACCCAGACCTCACCGTCCGGTCCAGCAAGGTCCGCCGCGATAGCCTCAAGCACGGCCAGTCCCGGCGCATTGATCCCGTCGTCGTTTGTGATGAGGAGGCGCATACCCCGCCCTATGCCTGTTTTCTTCGGTGTAGGCGAGTGTCCTTGATGCGGCAAGCGGGCCCTCGGCTTGCCCGGTCCGGGCCGGGCAGTCCGGCCACAGTTTGCCCGGTGTCAGGGGGCCAGGATTTCCGGGAGGAGCCGCGCGGCCTCACTGGCCGGGTCATGAAGCTGGGACCGATCCTCCCCGGGGTAGAACCTTCCGCGTGTCGCCGTTGGCATGGCTTGAGGTTCGAGAATGCGCACGCTGGGGCCGGTATTGCGCGTTTCTGCCTGCCAACTCCGCGCCAGGGCGATCTGCCCGGCCTTGCTCGCGCCATAGCTTCCGTAGAACGGGGCGCCGCCCTTGGGGTCATCAAAGAAGACAGCAGTTCCGTTCAGGCCCAGCAACGGGGTCACATAGGCAATGAGTCGACGGGTCGCGCTCAGGTTGGTTGTGATCGACTTGTCGAAGTCCTTTTCGCCCAGATGTCCAACCGGGCCGAGCGGCGCGGCGTGGATGGCGGTGTGAAGCCAGAGGTCCAGCCTCCCCCAGCGATCATGGATCGATCGGCACAACTGCTGCATGGCGGCGTCAACCGTGATGTTCATCGGCGCCAGTGTCGACTGGCCGCCCGCCGCACGGATGCGATCATCGAGTTCCTCCAGCGCGCCAACCGTATTGGCGACGGCGATGACGTGATGGGTCGGGGCAAGGGCCACCGCAAATGCCGCACCGAGACCGCGGGAGGCGCCGGTGATGAGAACTGTCTTGGTCATGAAGGTCGGCTCGGATTGTGGCGTTGGCTCAGGGTGGTTCGGGCGGCGTCAAGGTCCCCCGTGGCCCCGATCCGGTCGCAGAATTGGTTGAAGTCGGGGCCCAACGTCTCGAGCGTCATGCCCATGACATGGGTTTTGTCCCTGAGGAACAAGTGGATGTTTTCAGTCACGGTATCCACGTAATCGCGGCAGAAGTCGATAAGAGGCGTATCCGCGGAAAGCCGGGGGGCCTTCATCAGGATATCGTGCCGGTAGGCCTTGAGAATGCCCTGGCCGGCGCGTTTGGCAAAGCTCTGGGCCACCGCTTCCCGGTCTCGTGTCAGGTGGACATAAAACGCCGCATCCCCCCAATGACGGTCCAGACGGCCGAGCAGCCACGAGAGCCGGTTGTCGATCTCGATATGTCGCTGAGGAAAGTCAAAGCGAGCCGTGCCGGTCAGATGGCTCCGGCCCTCGTGTTCACAGGTGTAATTGTCGAAATGGGCGCAGGCCCGGGCCAATGTGGTGGATCCGCAGCGCCCGGTGCAGAGGACAAAGATATTGTTCGGTATCTCGACCATGGCGCACCTCTTGCCCAGATTGCCCCGCCCGCGCAAGGGCGTCAGGATGACGGCATGTGCAACTCGGTCTCGGCCCCGGCCCGCTCGAACCGCGCCCAGTCCTCACCCACCTCTACCAGCCGTCCGGCGCGGCTGCGTTCGCCCAGGTTCACGGAGGTGATCCGACCTGATGGAAGGCGCAACATCGTGCGCGCGCTGTCTGGCGTCCGGAATATGCCGATAAGCGTGATTTCGGACAGGTCGATGACGTCGGCCATGCTCGCGTCATCGCCGACCGCGGCGGGGGTTTCGGGTTCTATTGACATGGGATTTCGCTGCTCATCCAAGGGGACGGCGCGCCATGTGTCATGGACCGCGCGGGCGCGAAAGATGTGACGCCGCGTCCTCGCGAAAACGTTAACTCGAACCGCCCGCAAGGTTCCCCGGGCGGGTTACTCCGCGGCGGTTTTCATTTGGAAGCCTTGCTCGAGCATGTCCGCGGGTTCCACCGGATATTCACCGGAAAAGCAGGCATCACAATACTGAGGCGTCTTGGGGTCGCGCCCCCGGGCTTCGCCGACAGCGCGATAGAGGCCGTCGAGAGAAATGAACTTCAGGCTGTCGACCTCGAGATGTTCGCGCATCTCGTTTTCGCTCATCGTCGCGGCGAGAAGTTTTTCGCGCTGTGGCGTATCGACACCGTAAAAGCAGGGCCACGCCGTTGGCGGTGAGGCAATGCGGAAATGAACCTCCGCCGCGCCGGCATCGAGAATCATTTCCTTGATCTTGCGGGAGGTCGTGCCGCGCACGACGCTGTCATCTACCAGCACCACACGTTTTCCGGAGATGAGCGCGCGGTTCACGTTGAGCTTCAATCGGACGCCCATGTTGCGGATCTGTTCGGTGGGTTCGATGAACGTGCGGCCGACATACTGGTTGCGGATGATTCCCATTCCGAACGGAATGCCCGATTCGGCCGCAAAACCGATGGCCGCAGGTGTGCCACTGTCGGGGACCGGACAGACGAGGTCCGCCTCGACAGGCGCTTCCTTGGCCAGTTCCCGGCCGATGCCTTCGCGTGTCTCGTAAACGGACCGTCCCCCCAACTGGCTGTCGGGGCGCGAGAAATAGACATGCTCAAAGATGCAGAACCGCGATTTGCGCGGACGGAACGGGTGGGAGGTTTCGACGCCCGCGTCGGTGATGACCACCAACTCGCCGGGCTCGATCTCGCGGACGAATTCCGCACCGATGATGTCGAGCGCGCAGGTCTCGGAGGCGAGGCACCAACCGTCCCCGACCTTGCCGAGCACGAGCGGGCGCACGCCCAAGGGATCGCGCACGCCGATGAGCTTTGTCCGGGTCATCGCGACCACGGAAAATGCCCCTTCGACCCGCCGCAGCGCGTCCTCCATGCGGGCCGGGATGTCGCGCTGAAGCGAGCGGGCCATCAGATGGATGATGCATTCGCTGTCGGACGAGCTTTGGAAGATCGATCCGCGTTCGATCAATTCGCGTCGCAGCGCATTGGCGTTGGTGATGTTGCCGTTGTGCGCAATCGCGGCACCGCCCATGGCAAATTCACCGAAAAACGGCTGCACGTCACGGATCGCGGTCTGACCTTTCGACCCGGCGGTGGAATACCGCACGTGGCCAATCCCGATGGCCCCCGGCAGAGAAGCGATTGTGGTCGCGTCCGTGAAGTTGTCCCGGACGTAGCCAAAACGCCGCGCGGACTGAAATCCGGTTTCCGGATCGTGGGTGACGATGCCGCCCGCTTCCTGTCCGCGGTGCTGCAGGGCATGGAGCCCCAGCGCCACGAAGCTCGCCGCGTCGGTGACGCCAATGACGCCGAATATCCCGCATTCTTCCTTGAGTTTGTCGTCTTCAAACGGATGGGCGGGGGGCATCTGATTTGGCACGGGCGGCAGCTCCGAATCCGTCCTGGGTGGCAGCGGTGTCTGAATACTAGGGGAGGCGGCAAGTGTCACGAAACTATCATGTCCGTGCGTCTTCCGTCGTGTCTTCGCTGCACAAGTGGCGCGCAATCAGTGAAAGTCCCGGCTTTTGGGAATGATTCGGGCATCTCTTGGATGGCGATGACCCGGCGCACGGCCCATTTCCGGCACAGGTCGGGCAACTTCGTCGGCGTGGGCGAGAGGGGCAGAGAGACCTTCGGGCGCAAGGCGGTAGAGCGCGTCTGACCGGTCCTCGAGCCGATGGGCGACCACGTGAATGATTTCCACGTCGCGCTGGACCACGCCGTGGACCACCATGAGCCGTGCCTGCATGAGCGTCTTTCGAAAAGCCTCCATCACCTTCGGCCAGACGACGAGGTTCGCGGTGCCGCTCTCATCCTCGAGCGTGACGAAACAGACGCCTTTCGCCGATCCGGGGCGTTGCCGGATCAGCACCAGCCCGGCCAGCTTCACGGCCTGCCCGTTACGGCTGTTGTCGAGGTCTCGCGCGGTAATGAATCCCTGTTTGGTCATGGATTTGCGGAGGAACGACAGGGGATGCGCCTTCAGGCTGAGGCGCATCGTCTGGTAATCGGCCACCACCTGTTCGGTCACCGCCATGGCGGGCAGGGCGACGGGGCGTTCGATGCCTTCGTCCCGGCCCTGCTGGAAAAGCGGCAGGTCGGGGGCATCGCGCAGCGCCTTGGCCTCCCAAAGTGCCTGCCTGCGGTCGAGAAAGATCGAGCGGAACCCGTCCGCCTCTGCCAGCCGCCGGATATGCGCCGCGCCCAGGCCGCCGCGTTTCTGGACGTCCGGGATGTCCGCATAGGGCGCATCCCGCCGCGCAATCAACCGCTCCGCGATATCCTGCCGGAACCCGGTGATCTGCCGAAACCCGAGGCGCAGCGCGAAATCAGGGCGTCCGTCGGGCCGGAACATCGGCTCCAGCGTATTGTCCCACATGGAGAAATTCACATCCGGTGGGCGCACCTCCACCCCGTGCTCCCGGGCGTCCCGAACGATCTGCGCCGGTGCGTAGAACCCCATGGGCTGCGAATTCAGAAGACCAGCGGCAAAGACCGCCGGGTAATGGCACTTGAGCCAGCTCGAGACATAAACCAGCAATGCAAACGACGCCGCGTGGCTTTCGGGAAAGCCGTATTCGCCGAACCCCTTGATCTGGTCGAAACAGCGGCGGGCGAAATCCTCTTCGTAACCGCGGCGCACCATCCGGCCGACCATCTTTTCTTCGAGCAGCCCAATCGTGCCCTTGGACCGGAAGGTTGCCATGGCCTTGCGCAGCTCGTTGGCCTCGGCGGGCGAGAATTCCGCGGCCTCGATGGCGATCTTCATCGCCTGCTCCTGAAAAATCGGCACGCCCAGCGTCCGGCCCAGAATTTGCTTCAACTCCTCCGGGTTGTGGGGCGCGCCAGGGGAGGGGTAGCGCACGGCCTCCTCCCCGTTGCGCCGCCGCAGATAGGGGTGGACCATGTCGCCCTGAATGGGGCCGGGCCGCACGATGGCGACCTCGATGACGAGGTCGTAGAACTCTCGCGGGCGGAGACGCGGCAACATGTTCATCTGCGCCCGGCTTTCGACCTGGAACACGCCCACGCTGTCGGCCTTGCACAGCATGTCATAGACGCGCGGGTCCTCTTGCGGCACCGTGGCCAGCGTGAGGCTCTGCCCGTAGTGATTTGATATCAGGCCAAAACATTTGCGGATGCAGGTCAGCATCCCGAGCGCGAGGATATCCACCTTCAGGATCCCCAAGGCCTCGATATCGTCCTTGTCCCATTCGATGAAACTGCGGTCCGGCATGGCGCCGTTGCCCACCGGCACGGTTTCGATCAGCGGGCGTTCCGTGAGGATGAATCCGCCCACATGCTGACCAAGATGTCTCGGCATTCCAATGAGTTGCTGAGCAATCTTCAATGTCTTGCGGATCAGCGGGTCGGTGACGTCGATGCCGGCCTCAGCAGCATGTTCCGCCCCGATGTCCTTGCCCCAGGATCCCCAGACCGTCTTGGCCAGGGCCCCGGTGACATCCTCTGACAGCCCCATGACCTTGCCCACCTCGCGGATCGCGCTGCGGGGGCGGTAGTGGATCACCGTCGCGCACAGCCCCGCCCGGTCGCGCCCGTATTTGGCGTAGATATGCTGGATCACCTCCTCGCGCCGCTCATGCTCGAAATCCACATCGATATCCGGGGGTTCGCGGCGTTCTTCCGAGATGAACCGCTCAAAGAGCAACTGGTGCTGGGCCGGGTCCACCGCAGTGATCCCCAGCACGTAACAGACCGCCGAATTCGCCGCCGATCCGCGGCCCTGGCAGAGGATGGGGGGCCGGCTTTCATGGCGGGCGAAGCGGATGATGTCGTAAATCGTCAGGAAGTACCGCGCGATGTCGAGTTTCTCGATCATCGCCAATTCCTTCTTGAGCACCGCCTCCGTCTCGGGCCGCATCCCATCGGGATAACGCCGCGCCGCGCCCTCCCAGGTCAGTTGCTCCAGATAGGCCTGGGGCGACATGTCTTCCGGGATTACTTCGCGCGGATACTCATAGGCCAGTTCTTCCAGGTCAAACGTGATCTCATCGGCCAATGCCCGTGCGGCCTTGATCGCCTGGGGCCATTCCTCGAAGAGCCGCGCCATCTCTGCCGGAGCCTTCAGATGCCGCTCGGCATTCTGCTCGAGCCGCTCCCCGGCGTCGCGCAACCGGCAATGCTCCCGGATGCAGGTCATGACGTCCTGCAGCGGACGCCGGTCGGGCGCGTGGTAGAGCACATCGTTCGTTGCCAAGAGCGCCAACCGATGCTGTCCGGCCAACCGTGCAAGCTGTGATATCCGCGCCTGGTCATCCCCGCGGTAGAGATGCGACCCTGCCAAATGTGTCAGGCATTTCAGACGCTTGCACAATCGCGGTAAGGTGCGGGCAAAACTGTCGAGATCCTCGGGGGGCAAGGCGGTGAGAACGCTGCCCGCTTCATGGGCCGCCAGATCGGCAAGGGTGAGGTCACAAGCTCCTTTCTCCTGCCAGCCGCCATCGACGGTCTGCATCCGTCCCTTTGAGATCAGTCGACAGAGGCGCCCATAGGCGTCGCGGTTCCGCGGATAGGCGAGAAATTCCTCCCCCGTGACCAGCGCCAGCCGCACGCCGACAATCGGTTTCAGCCCCGCTTTCCGAGCCTCCACATGGAGCCGCACCACCCCGGCGAAGGAGTTCAGATCGGCGATGCCGATGGCATCATAGCCCTGCTCCCAGGCGGTGCGGACCAGGTCGACCGCCTCGGACGCCCCGCGCAGGAAGGAAAAGCAGGACGCCAGCCCCAACTCGACGAACCCCGCCCGCGGATTGGGGGGGAACGCCCCATCCTCCGGCAAGGTCCGTCGCGGATGCCGGTGGTCGTTTTCAGGCATCGCCTTCGCCGTTCACCAAGGTCAACGCGGGCCCCTTTCTTTGGTTCATCAAGACCCCGGGGGTTTGGGGGCTGGCCCCCAATCGATTTTCGCATCGAAAATCGGGCATCACCCAAACACCCCGTGGACGAACCACATCGGTGCTCCGCCCCGGCCATCACCCAGCACCCCGTCGCGGTAAATCCAGTATCGGCTGCCCATGTGGTCCTCGATCCGGTAATAATCCCTCAGCCGCGTGCCGGGGCGGTCCTGCCACCATTCGGGCGCCACCCGTTCGGGACCCGCAAAGCGCACCACCCGGTGCGTCACCCGCCGCCAGATGAACCGTGCGGGCGGGCCTTCGGGGACGGCATAGGTGACGCGGATTTCCTCCGGCGGCGACAACAGCCGCACGGGCCGCGGACGTGTGAAGACTTCCGGCGCCACGGCGGCGCCGTCGGAGGGCGCCCAGGCCTCGCGCCGCTCGGGGATATGGCTGCCCGAAAGCGCAGGCGTGGTCAGCGCCCCGCCGCCGAACTTGGCCACCAGCCGGTCGGTGAGGCGGGCCAGTTCGGTTTCATCACTGTCACCGCCTTCGATCCGGGTCTGGACCTGGGCCAGATCTTCGGCAACGACGGCGCCCAGGGTGATGAGGTCGAACCCAAATCCCGGATCCACACGCTCCAGCCGCCCGTCAAAGAGCCGCGCGATATGGGCCGGGTCCCGGGTGGCGCGGGCGGTGGCGACTTGCGTGCCCACGACCTCGCCATCGGTGCGGTAGAGCGTCAGTGCCACCCGCCGCGCGCCAAACCCTGCCCGGGCGAGGCCGCGGCAGAGTTCTTCGGCCAATGCAGGCAGATGCGGGACGGGATCCATCACGGGCTCGGGCAGGCGGGTCTGGACGGCAAAGCGGGGCGGGTCGTCAGGGGCTTTGATCGGCTCGGCCAGGCGGCCCATCATCTGATCGAGGCGCAGAAGCGGGTTCTGCACAAGCTCGGCTCGAGAGAACCGGCGGGCGAGGGAAACGCGGGGGACGGCGGCAAGGTCGCCCACCGTCTTCAGGCCCAGCCGGGTGAGGAGTTGGACGCAATCGGGGGTGAGCCTGAGCGCCCGGACGGGCAGAGGCGCCATGCGCACCGGGAGCGCCCCGGCCAGGCACACTTCGCGCACACCACCAAAGCGGGAGAGCGCCCAGGCCGCGCCGTGGGTGGGGGCGGTGGCGAGATCGGACGACAGGCCGAGGGAACTGAGCCCCGCCTCGATCTCGCGCAGCATCTCGGCCTCGCCGCCCATCAGGTGGTCGGAACCGGTGGTGTCCATGACAAGGCCGTTGGGTCCGTCCACGGCGGTCCAGGGGCACCAGCGGCGGGCCCAGAGCATGAGCCGTTCCAGCGCCCGGGCATCGCCGCCGGGGTCGGCGTATTGGACCTGCAACTCGGGACAGAGCGCACGCATGTCCACAACCCGGGCGCCGCGGGTGACCCCGGCGAGTTTTGCGGCACGGTTCAGGGCATGGACCACGGGGCCGTGGGTGCCGTCCGTGGCCAACGCAACGGGGAGATCCTCGGGGAGGGCCTCCTGCGCGCGCTCCTTCACCCGGAGCCAGCGCTCGATGGCAAAGTCGGGCAGGTGGATGGCAGTAATCCGGCGGGCAAGCGAATCCCCGTCCCTTGGTGTGTCGTGCCCGGATGCGTCTGCGTGGACGGCGGGGCCGTCCACGACACCCGCCCGCCCGGGCCCGTCTGCGCCCGGATGGCTGCCGTCACGCCCGGCGCGCCACCGTGGTCGGACCGGTGTCGCTTTCGTCAAGCCGTGCGTGGTCGAGAACAAGTCCCTCTGCAGCATCATGGCGCGCCACCCAAGCCTGGGGCGGTCGGAACCGGGAGCGGAAGAGATCGGCCCGCCAGAGGGGATGCCCCGGGGCGCGGGGGTCGTGCGGGTGGCGGAGCGAGGCCAGAGAGGTCACGCGCCAGCGTTCCCGTGCGGCGCTGAGGGAGGCCTGTCCGCCACGGCGCACGAGCCAGCAGGCCACGCCATGGGCTTCTGCCCGCAATGCCAGCCGTTTTGTCGCCGTGAAGTCGAGGACTTGCGGGTCGCCCCAGAGCTCGGCCACCACCCCTTGCAGAGCTGAACAGGACAGTGCCTGCTCCGCGGCCCAGAGCACATCGCGCGGGTTGTTGAGGTCGAGCCGCAGGATGGGGGCCTTCAACCCCGTTTGCGCCATGCCGGTGAGGTAGGGGACCCCGGCTTCGGCGCGGGTCAGCCGGTCGAGAATCCAGAGCACGGGTTTTTCCCCGGACAGATGGGTCGAGACGAAGCTCGTCACCGCACCATCGGCCGCCGGGTTCACCTCGCGTGCGGCAAAGACTTCCGACAGCGTCGCATGGGGCAGGGTGGGGCTGGCAGGGGCCGGTTCCATCCTGTCGCGCAGAAGCGTTGTGGCAGACTTGGGGGCGGGGGGCGCGCACTGCACCGGGGCTCCTCTCGAAAAGATTAATGTTCGCTTTTTGTTCTAGTCCGTGTTCGGAGATTCGTCAAATCCCGCTTGCACCTTTTGAAGCGATTGGAGAGCCTTGCGCGAAGGAGAGCACATGATCCGAGTTACAGTCCTGTTTGCCGCATGGGCCGGTGTCGCCAGCGCTGAAGCGTTGCCGCAGCCGTTGACGGATGCCGACTTTGCGCCCGTGCGGCTGGACGAAGCCGAACTGGGCCGGCTGCTGTTCTACGATCCGATCCTGTCGGGCAATCGAAACGTGTCCTGCGCCACCTGTCACCATCCGCGATTCGGCACGTCTGACGGGTTGAGCCTCGGGATCGGGGACGGCGGGATCGGGCTGGGGCCGGACCGTGTCGCGGATCCCGACAACCCGCCCGAACAGCGCATACCGCGCAACGCGCCCGCGCTATTCAATCTG
>CAYMMT010000043.1:13678-18952 GCA_964391555.1 uncultured Rhodobacterales bacterium | reverse complement strand
GACCCACCGTCGGAGGACGTTATTGCCGACTATCTGCACGCGGCGTTTGATCAACGGGAGATATGGGCCATTGGCCAACCGGCGCATGCCTATGCCTCGTTCAACCCGAACACGGATCAACTCGGTGCGATCTATTGCGCCGCACCGGGATCCGGCCATGGCAAGAGACTGATGGACCGAGTGAAAGACGGGCGCGATTTCGTCTGGCTGACCACCCATGTGCCGAACGCCGGCGCGCACAGGTTCTATGACCGCGAGGGCTTCGTGAGGACCGGAACCTTGCCGGGTGAGCCGCCTCACGAAAAAGTCCCGCTGTACCGAATGGAGTGGCAGCGATGAGGATCGTGGCGGTCGTCATTCTTCTGGCACTTGCGGCGGGCTCGGCCTTGATCTTTTCGGCTGCACGGTCCGATTTCACCTTTCGGGGCTGTCCCGACATACCGCGAGAGGACTGGGTCATGACCGTGAATTGCTCTGACGGGTCACTGGCCCAGTTGGTGTTCGGGGGCATCACCGCACTCTGTCTTGGCCTCGCGATCCTGGTCGGCCTGCGCAGGCGGCGCACATGAGAGCCCTGGTCCCCATCCTGACGATCGTCGCGGCATTGATCGGGCTTTGGTATGTCGCCTGCGTGCCGATGAATGTGGCCGAGGTCCTCACTCAGGCCGAGAGGGACGGCGCCGTTGTCGACCCCGCGACGGCGGCGGAGCGTCGGGACGTGTCCCGCTGGGCGCTGACCTTTCGTAATCTCGACAAGCTTGGCGGATCATGGTCCCAGGACCGGGCCCGCCTGCCGGCGCCCCATCAAGTCGCTCAGGAACTTTGGAACAGCACCTGGGTGGAAGAAACCACCGGCCGCCGCGGGATCGTGCGGTCGGGGACCTTTTCGAACCGGGGTCTTATTCATCATGCCGGAATCACGCTGGGTGCGACGGCCCTCGGCTTTGCCATAGGGGCCGCGCTGGGCGTGATGCTTGCCGTGGGGATCGTGCACAGTCGGGTCATGGACCTGTCCGTCATGCCCTGGGCGATCGTGAGTCAGATGATTCCCATCGTCGCGCTGGCCCCGATGATCATCGTGGTGCTCTATTCGATCGGCGTACAAGGCATGCTGCCCAAGGCGGTGATCTCTGCCTACCTGTCGTTCTTCCCCGTTGTCGTAGGCATGGTGAAGGGGTTGCGCAGCCCCAGCGCGATGCAGATGGACCAGATGCGAACGTGGAACGCATCCGGCGCCGACACTTTCTGGAAGCTCCGCCTGCCGGCCTCGGTCCCCTACCTTTTCGCATCGATGAAAATCGCAGTCGCGGCGTCGCTGGTCGGGGCCATTGTCGGTGAATTGCCGGTGCAGCGGGGCGGGCTCGGGGCGCGCATGCTGGGCGGCAGCTACTACGGCCAGACCGAGCAGATCTGGTCCGCCCTCCTCATCGCGGCGGCTCTGGCGGCTGTGCTGGTCTGGGTCGTTGGCTGGCTGGAGCGGCGAACACTGCGATCCATGGGGATGCAAACATGACGCTGGTAGTCCTGGGATTGGCCCTTTGGGCTGCGGGTTGGGCGTTGAACGTCTGGCTCGCCAAGGCTCCGGCAATGCAAGGCATCGCGCCGGTAGCCGTCCCCGCGGTTTTCGGCCTGACCATTCTGGCGGTCTGGGAATGCCTTGTGCGCGGGCTTGCCGTGCCGCTGGTCATCCTGCCGCCACCGTCGGTCATAGGCACGTCCTTCGCCGCAAATCTCGTGATGCTGTGGCAGGACTTCGTCCAGACCGCGTTGAAGGGCGCGCTCTCCGGCTACCTGATCGGGTGCGGTGCCGCGTTCATCGTGGCGATCGTCGCGGACCGGTACGACTTCCTGCGGCGCGGGCTTCTGCCCCTCGGCAACTTCATGGCGGCACTGCCGATCGTCGGCACGGCACCTATCCTCGTGATGTGGTTCGGATTTGACTGGCAATCAAAGGCGGCGGTGGTCGTCGTGATGGTATTCTTCCCGATGCTGGTCAACACCGTGGCCGGCCTGCGCGATACGTCCGCCATGCAACGCGATCTCATGCGGACCTACGGTGCGGGCTACTGGCACACGCTGGTCAAACTCCGACTGCCGGCCGCCTTGCCCTTTGTTTTCAACGGGCTGAAAATCTCGACAACACTGGCTCTGATCGGGGCGATCGTCGCCGAGTTTTTCGGCTCGCCGACCCTCGGCATGGGCTTCCGGATCTCGACATCCGTCGGACAGCTTGCACTCGACCTCGTTTGGGCGACTATCGTTGTCGCGGCTCTGGCGGGAGCACTGTTCTACGGGTTGGTCGCCTGGGCAGAGACCCGAATGACATTCTGGCATCCGAGCCAGAGAAAGACGTGAGGCAAGAGCAAAAGCTCAAAAAGCAACTAGGAGGAAAGACAATGAAAAGACTGGTAACGGCGGCGGCCCTGGCCGCACTGGGAACCGCGGCCCACGCGGACGGGGATGCCAACGACGTCACGCTTCAGTTGAAGTGGGTCACGCAGGCCCAGTTCGCCGGCTACTACGTGGCGCTTGAAAACGGGTTTTATGAGGCAGAGGGGCTGAACGTCACGATCCTTCCCGGTGGACCGGACATCGCGCCCACCCAGGTGATCGCCGGGGGCGGGGCTGACGTGGTTGTCGAATGGATGCCAGCGGCGCTCGCCGCCCGTGAAAAGGGTCTGGCGCTGGTGAACATCGCGCAGCCGTTCAAATCGTCGGGCATGCAGCTTACCTGCTGGGGCGACGTGGGGATCGAAAGCCCCGCAGACCTCGACAACCGCACACTGGGCGTCTGGTTCTTTGGCAACGAATACCCCTTCCTGAGCTGGATGAGCCAGCTGGGCATCAAGACCGACGGCGCCATGGATGGCTCGGTCGAGGTGCTCAAGCAGGGCTTCAACGTCGATCCGCTCTTGCAGCGACAGGCGGATTGCATCTCCACCATGACCTACAACGAATACTGGCAGGTCATCGACAGCGGCGTGACGCCCGAGGAACTGGTGAATTTCCGGTATGAAGAGCAAGGCGTGGCGACACTCGAAGACGGCCTTTACGTGCTCGAGCACAGCCTTGCCGACGACGGCTTTGTCGACAAGATGGAGCGCTTTGTTCGGGCGTCGATGGAAGGTTGGAAATGGGCCGAAGAAAACCCCGAGGAGGCCGCGATGATCGTGCTCGACTTCGACGAAACCGGGGCTCAGACCGAGGAGCACCAGATCCGGATGATGGGCGAAATCGCCAAGTTGACGGCTGGTTCGGACGGCAGTCTTGATCCGGCTGACTACGAACGCACGGTGGCCACCTTGCTTGCCGGAGGGTCGGACCCGGTGATCACGTCGGCACCCGAAGGAGCCTGGACCAGTGCGATCACGGACGCTGCGCTGAACTAGGCGCCCGGATAAGAACAGGAAAAGGCGGGCCATGCGGCCCGCCTTTTTCTCTTTAGGCCAGATGGAAGCCCCCCTTTCGCGATCCGGCAGACCTACGACCCGCTGATCCCACTTGCGAGCTGGACAGCCGTCCCGACCATCAGCACCCGTTGCTTGCGCGACTCGCAAACCTGCGGCACGCTTGACGTCGGGGAAGTCGAGCAGCGGCAATTTGCAAGAGGAGTGGTCACAATGCCCAAATATCTGTTTGTCTATCACGCGGGCGGTGTCCCGGAGACACCGGAAGCCGGAGAAGCCGCCATGGCGGCCTGGGGGGTCTGGTACGAAGGCATGGGTGCGGCCACGGTTGATCCGGGTGCCCCGGTGGGCCAGTCTCATACGGTCTCAGCCGATGGTCATGTCGAAAACGGCGGCGCCAACCCGGTTTCCGGCTACACCATCATCACGGCAGAAAGCTACGAAGAGGCTTGCGCCCATGCGGCCAAGAACCCCCTCGTCCTCGACGGCTCGGGCTCGGTCGAGGTGGCCGAGATGATCCAGATGTGACTTCTGGGGGCAGGCCACGTGCCGCGCCGGTTCAGACACGTCGTGCAATGTCGCGCCCGGAACAGGGTGCGGCGACCATTGTCGTAGGGTGACGACAAAGAAGGCGTTTGCTCATGACCCATCCCCTGCTCACCCAGATCGAAGCCACGCTGGCACAGATTGCCGCCGACGACCTTGAAAAGGTCGAACGCCCTCTGTCGACCCCGCAATCGACCCATATTCGCGTGGGCGGGCGGCCTCTGATCAACCTCTGCGCAAACAACTACCTCGGACTGGCTGACGATCCCCGGCTTGTGGACGCCGCGAAACAGGCGCTGGACCGCGACGGGTTCGGCATGGCCTCGGTCCGTTTCATTTGTGGAACGCAGGACCTTCACCTCGAACTGGAGGCGCGGCTTGCGCAGTTTCTCGGCATGGACGACGCAATCCTGTTTGCCGCCTGCTTCGACGCCAACGGCGCAGTCTTCGAACCACTGCTGGGGCCAGAGGACGCGGTCATCTCCGACGCCTTGAACCACGCCTCCATCATTGACGGCATTCGCCTCTGCAAGGCCCAGCGCTACCGATACGCCAATTCCGACATGGAGGACCTCGAGACGCAGCTGAAGTCTGCGCGCGGGGCGGGCGCCCGACATATCCTGATCGCGACGGACGGTGTCTTTTCCATGGATGGCTATCTCGCCAAGCTGCCCGAGATCAGGGCGCTGGCGGACCGGTATGGGGCAATGGTGCTGGTCGACGACTGCCACGCGACCGGCTTCATGGGTCCAAAGGGCGCTGGCACACCGGCCCATTTCGGCGTCCGTGCCGATATCCTGACCGGTACGCTGGGCAAGGCCCTTGGCGGGGCGCTCGGCGGTTACGTCGCCGGACCGCAGCCGGTGATCGACCTCTTGCGTCAGCGTGCGAGGCCATACCTGTTCTCGAACGCTCTGCCGCCGTCCATCGTTGCAGCGGGGATCGCCGCGCTCGACATCGTGGCGGCCGGCGACGCGTTGCGAACACGACTCTTCGACAACGCAGATTATTGGCGACAGGGGCTGGCCTCGGCCGGGTTTGACCTTCTGCCCGGCGCCCATCCGATCATACCCGTGATGCTGTACGACGCTGGAAAGGCACAAGCCATGGCGGCGCGGCTCTTCGAGTTGGGAATCTACGTGTCGGGCTTTTTCTTCCCGGTCGTGCCGAAGGGGACCGCCCGGATCCGAACCCAAATGAACGCGGCTCTGACGAAGGCGGACCTCGACACGGCATTGGCGGCCTTCGCACAAGCAGGCCGGGAGGTGGGAGCCGTGTCATGACCAATCAGATGCGCGCATTGGAGAAATCGAAACCCGAA
>CAYMMT010000043.1:0-13578 GCA_964391555.1 uncultured Rhodobacterales bacterium | reverse complement strand
GACGTGTTGATCACGGGGGCCGGCCCGATCGGGATCATGGCTGCCGCCGTCGCCCGGCATGCGAGCGCCCGAAACGTGGTGATCACGGACGTGAACCCGGCAAGGCTGGCTCTGGCCGAAAAGGTGGCCCGTGTTCGGACCGTGGACGTCACCCGGGAGGATCTCAATGACGTGATCCATGAACTTGGCCTGAAACAAGGGTTCGATGTCGGTCTCGAGATGTCGGGCAATCAGCAGGCGCTGGACCAAATGGTGGAGACGATGGTGATGGGCGGACGCATTGCGCTCTTGGGGATTCCGCCCGGCCAGTCACCGGTGGACTGGTCGCGGATCGTCTTCAAGGCGATCACCATCAAGGGTGTCTATGGGCGAGAGATTTTCGAGACCTGGTACAAGATGATCGCCATGCTGGAAAACGGGCTGGACGTGCGGCAGGTGATCACCCATCGGATGCCGGCGGCGGAGTTTGCCACGGGGTTTGCGGAAATGGGTGGTGGCGCATCGGGCAAGGTGGTGCTGGATTGGTCCTGACAGGCCGCTGACACAACCGTTACGTTGTCCCTTGGTCATTTCGGTCGTTGGCGGCTTGGTGAGATCGGAGGGCCGCTGTCCACCGTCGGAGGCCCGGGGCGGACATACGCCTCACGTTTGCGTTCCCGCTCTGGACCGACGCAAGAGCTTGGGCCACAAAACCGCCGACACTCCGGAAGACGCCCATGCTCGACGCCACTGCCCGCCGCCTCATCGACCCGCCCCTCAACGCGGCTGGCCGGGCATTGGCGACCCGGGGCGTGACAGCGGACGGCGTCACCTTGGCGGGCCTCGCAATCGGCCTTTTGGCAGCCGTGGCGGTCTGGAGCGGGGTCTTTGCACTCGCCCTCCTTCTCATCCTCGCCAGCCGCATTGCGGACGGCCTCGATGGCGCCGTGGCCCGCGCAACAAAGAAAACGGATTTCGGTGGGTATCTCGATATCGTCGCCGACTTCGCCTTCTACGGTGCCATCCCGCTGGCCTTCATTCTGCACGACCCGTCGGCTAACGGCATTGCAGGTGCCGTTCTCCTGACCTCGTTCTACGTCAACGGCACATCGTTTCTTGGCTTCGCCATCCTTGCCGAAAAGAAGGGGATGGAGACGAAAGCCCAAGGAGTGAAGTCGCTCTACTATTCCAACGGGCTTCTTGAGGGGACCGAGACCATCGTCTTCTTCGTTTTGCTTTGCCTCTTCCCGGGGGCATTTTCCCTCCTCGCCCTTATCTTTGCCGCCCTGTGCTTTCTGACCGCGATCTTGCGGGTCATGGGAGCACAGGCTGCCTTTTCCGACTGAAAGGACTTCCATGCTGCGCCCAACCCTTATCGCTGCGCTGCTCGCAACACCTGCCCTGGCCGAGGTCGACCCGACTGATTGGGGCGCCGTTCTGGAAGCCGCCAACGGCCAGACCGTCTATTGGCACGCATGGGGTGGGTCGACCACGACAAACGACTTCATCGCATGGGTCGGATCCCGCGTGGCGGAGGACTACGGCGTGACGCTCGAACACGTGAAACTGACCGACACCGCCGATGCCGTTACCCGCGTGCTGACCGAAAAACAGGCGGGCGAGGATGACGACAGCGCGGTCGACATGATCTGGATCAACGGCGCCAATTTCGCGTCGATGAAGGAAGCCGATCTGCTGTTTGGCCCCTGGGCCTTCGACCTGCCCAACTGGGAGATCGTGGATGTCGACGGCAAGACGGTGACAACCGATTTCACGGTGCCAACCGATGGATTCGAGAGCCCATGGGCGATGGCGCAAGTGGTCTTCATGTACGACACCGCGGACGGCATCGAACCCTTGTCCGACATGAACGCCCTGCTGTCATGGGCAGAGGCAAACCCCGGTCGATTTACCTATCCGCAACCGCCCGATTTCCTCGGAACGACCTTTCTGAAGCAGGCGCTGTTGGAACTGGCGTCCGACCCCGCGGCACTGGCCGAAGCGCCCACTGACGAAAGCTATGCCGAGGTCACCGCCCCGCTCTGGACGTGGCTTGATGCGCTGACGCCTCACCTTTGGCGCGGTGGTGCGGCCTTCCCGCAGTCCGGACCGGCCCAGCTTCAACTGATGAACGATGACGAGATTTCGCTCGCGATCAGCTTTTCGCCGGGCGAAGCCTCTACCGCCATCGCCAATTTCCAGCTTCCCGAAACCGTCCGGACCTTTGTCCTCGATGGTGGCACGATCGGTAACGCAAGCTTCGTGACGATCCCCTATAACTCCGGCTCCAAGGAAGGCGCGATGGTTGTTGCGAACTTCCTTTTGACGGCGGAGGCCCAAATCCGGGCGCAGAACCCCGAGATCCTCGGCTACGGCACGGTCCTCGACGTCGCCGCGCTTCCGCAAACCGACCGCGATGCTTTTGCCGCACTGCCGCTAGGCCCGGCGACATTGAGTCCCGAAGAGCTCGGCACCGTCTTGCCGGAACCGCACCCCGAGTGGGCCACGCGCCTCGCCGAGGACTGGCAGACCCGCTACGGCGCGGAGTGACGACTTGCCAAACCGTCGGCGCCTGTTGCCCGCGCTTCCGGCGCTGACGTTGCTCCTGATGCTGGGCCCGGTTGCTGCCGGGCTCTGGGGCGTGGTGCTGCCTGCATTCGGGCATTTGCCCGCCGCGGGACTGACTGGACCGTCGCTTGAGCCGGCCATGATGCTGGCGACCACCTCCGGGATCGCAGCGGCCACCCGGTTATCGGTGACCACGGGATTTCTTGCGACGGGCGGTGCGCTCCTGATCACGGCCTTAATTCTCGCGGGATGGTCGGGCACACGTGCCTTTGCGGCACTGCAACGGCTTCTTTCTCCACTCCTCGCCGTGCCACACGCGGCGGCGGCCTTTGGACTGGCATTCCTCATTGCACCGTCGGGGTGGGCCATGCGGGTGATCTCGCCGGAACTGAGCGGATTTTCCAGACCACCGGACTGGCTGATCGTGCACGACCCGCTGGGCCTGACGCTCACCGCCGGCCTGATCGCGAAAGAGGTGCCGTTTCTCCTCCTCATGGCGCTGGCGGCGCTACCGCAAACACAGGCCGGACCATCGCTGCAAGTTGCGCAAGCCCTCGGATACGGCCGGGTCACCGGCTTCTTCAAGACCGTCTTCCCGAGGCTCTATACGCAGATCCGGCTTCCGGTATACGTCACGCTTGCCTATTCGATGTCGACGGTGGACGTGGCGCTGATCCTCGGACCGACAACCCCACCGCCGCTGGCGGTGCTGGTGGTGCGCTGGATGGCGGACCCGGACCTGTCATTCCGCCTGCTCGCCGCGGCGGGGGCCCTTTGGCAACTGGTTCTGGTCGTCGGAGCCCTGGGCGCCTGGCGCATCCTCGAGTTGGTCTTTGCACGGATCGGAGATGCCTGGGTCATGACCGGGAGCCGAGGACGGTTCGACGGCCCCACGCGAGGCGCAGGTCTGGTTCTGGGCGCAGGCTCCGCGCTTGCGGTTCTCGCCGGGTTGGCCGGGCTCGCGCTTTGGTCCGTCGCGGCCCGTTGGGAATTTCCGGACGCCATGCCGGACGCTCTGACGATGCGGAGCTGGATGCGACACGGACCACAGGCCTGGGACGCCTTGGGCACAACAGTCCTGATTGCCGGGGTTGCGACGTCGATCGCCCTTGTGCTGACGATTGGCTGCCTCGAAGCGGAGGCCCGTTACGGCCTGTCGCCGTCCTCACGGGCGTTGTGGCTGCTCTACCTTCCGCTGCTTGTGCCTCAGGTGGCCTTTTTGCCGGGGCTTTCGTCCCTCATGCTTCAGGCGGGCTTGGCACAGGGGATCTGGCCGGTGATCTTCGGCCATGTGGTGTTTGTGTTGCCATACGTCTTTCTGTCCCTCTCCGATCCGTTCCGCGCGTGGGATCCGCTGCAGGGCCGGGTCGCGGCAGCGCTTGGGGCATCGCCCGGCCGGGTGCTTTGGGCAGTCCGCTTGCCGATGCTTCTGCGGCCGGTGCTGACGGCCATGGCCGTGGGCGTCGCCGTATCGGTCGGGCAATACCTGCCGACCCTGCTCATCGGCGGCGGACGTGTCGCGACGCTGACGACCGAGGCGGTGGCGCTGACGTCAGGTGGCGACCGGCGGGCCATCGGTGTCTGGGCCCTCGCCCAGACCGGCGCAGCCCTTGTGCCATTCGCGATTGCGATCCTCCTGCCCACAATCCTGTGGCGCAACCGGCGGGGGCTTGCCCATGCTTGAGTTTCGCTCGGTCGTCATTCGCAGGGGTGGCGAGGCGCTAGTGCGTATCGACCGACAAATCGCCCCCGGCGAAATCCTCACCGTCATGGGGCCGTCCGGGGTCGGCAAATCGACGCTTCTCAGCGCCGTGACCGGTCAACTTGCGACGGACTTCTCTCTGGAGGGGGAGATCTGGCTCGACGGACACAACATCACCGAGGCGCCGCCCCACAAGCGTATGGTGGGCATTCTGTTTCAGGACGACCTCCTGTTTCCGCATTTGAGCGTTGGTGCGAACCTCGCGTTTGGCCTGCGTCCGGGTGGAACCCGGGCAGACAGGCAGGCCAAGATAAACAACGCGCTGGCCGAGGTTGATCTGGAAGGCTTTGCCGACCGCGACCCTGCGACGCTTTCTGGCGGGCAGCGCGCTCGCGTCGCGCTTATGCGGATGCTCCTGGCCGAACCGTGCGCCTTGTTGCTGGACGAAGCGTTTTCGCGGCTCGACGCCACGCTCAGGGATCAGGTGCGCCGCATGGTCTTTGACCGGGCGCAAGCACGGAATCTGCCGGTTCTGATGGTGACCCACGATGCCGAAGACGCACGTGCCGCCGGGGGAGACGTGATTACGTTGGGCAGCAGCTGAACGCGGCCGCGCTCCAACCCGCACCGCGGGCTTTCGGGACCGGTCAGAGCACCTCGGTGCCCATATGCCCCAACTCCGGCGTGGTAAATTGCTGGCTCTTCCAGATCTTGCCGGACCGATCAACCCAGTAGAAATTGCCGAACCGAATGTCCGAATTCCCGCACACGACAAAGAGCTTCGTCGTGCTGTAGGTCCGTTCAAAGATCGTCACGGGGTCGGGCGTTCGATCCTCGATCGCGCAGTCAAACACCTGCCGCACCACCTGGTCCCGGCCATCGAGCGTCTCCACCACGTATTGTCCCGATGCGGCGCCCGACAGGACGGCCCGCAGCCCGGACACATCCGCGGCCATCACGTCATGTCCGAAACCGCGGGTCGCGACAATCAGCCCGCCTTCAACAGTCACGCTGATCCCGTCGGGTGAGACCCAAGTCTGACGCGGCCCGTTCTGGCCCACGGGCAACAGCGTCGCGACCGCACCGCGGGTCGGGACTTCGACAAGCAGGAGGTCGTTGGGAAGCCCTTCGATGATGTCCCGCGTCAGGACCTGCCGGGGATCGGCCGGCGCGGCATCCGCAACCGGCGCATCCTCACCACCCGGCACCGGCACCAACCCGGCCAGCGGGTTTTCTCCCGCGAGCGGTCCGCATCCGGCCAGGATGGCGAAGGACAAAGCCAGGTATCTCATCGCCAGAACCGCCCCCAGCCGTCTTCGAGGTCGCCGACATGGCCATCCCGCACCTGGTCATACAGCCGGCCCTGCACGTTCACCCGCGCCCCTCCATCACGGGACAGGGAACTGAGCGTCGTGGAAACCTCGCGGGTCGTCGGTTGTCCCAGAACCCAGTCGATCGGCATGGTGATGCGGATGCCCTTGTCAAACGACCCTTCGCCAAATTCTTCCGCCGACACGTCAGTCAGCGTGAAATATCCACCTACGGACCAGCCGTTCTCGAACTCCCGGTCGAGGGCGAATGTCGCGCCCACGTCACCTGCCAGATACCGTCCCACATCGACCTGCCCATGCCAGCCGCCGCCGATGTCGTAGTAGGCCGACACATAACCCGTCGCTATGTCGTAGTCCTGAAAACCAAAGAGCATGTCGTAGTCGCGCTTGGCCACGTAGTTGACCTCTGCCCCCAGTGCCAAGCGGCTGTCGACCGGTTTCCAGAGAACTTCGGTCGAAACGCCGCCGTACATCCGCTCCAGGTATCCCACGGTCGCGCGCCCGTAGAAATCCGGAGCAAGGCGCCCGGACCACGCCAGCGTCAGCCGTTCGACGCCCGGATCGCCCTCGACCGAGTAGATCACGCGATCACGGCGCACCGCGGGAAGCGTCGACGGCGAGATCGATCCGGCGTCGTCGAAACCGGAATAGACGCTCTGCCGCACGGAGCCGGAGAACGTGAGGTTCGGCGTGATATCGTAGCGGGCCGAAAATTCCAGACCCACCTCCCCCCTGACAGGGTTGTCACCGTCAAACAGGCTCAGTTCCAGATAGGGTGAGATGCCCCACTTGAACCCTCCGTCAAACCCGCCCGTATCGGACAGGCCATCGTTGGGTCCCGCAGCGCCGAAGGTGGCCCGGGCAAAGCTTTCTTCGGTGGCGCCGGGCCGGTTCTCAAGCGCCTCGACATCCGATCGGCGGATGACAGCCTGAGAGACCGGGATGCCGTCGCGCACCGGCTCCAGCCGGAAGACCTCGACCGAGCCGGGCATGACCTGAGTCAGAACGCGCGAAATGCGCCCCATGGCCTGCGCTTCGGACCGGTAACGGGTGTTTTCGTACCGCACACGGACCTCGCGGTCCTGCAATTCGACGCCCAGAAGCACGATACCGTCGAGCGCCAACACCTGATCCAGTGCAGAGGTCAGCGCGCTGTCCGGTATCGCGGTCCGGTCCCATGTCCGGGCGGCGCGGGCATCGGCCCCGCGCACGGCCACGGGCACCGGCGCGCTGTCGAGCCCGGTTCCGGTCGATCGCTCCGTCGGGTCGAGGAGGATCGTTCCGCGCACAGCGACTTCGGAGCCATAGACGTATGCAAGTCCCAGTTCATATCCGGGCCGCGGACGATAGCTCAGCCCGATATTCCAAGGCGAGCTTTTCTCGAAATCGCCGTTGGCAACCTCGCGCACGTAGCCGTCCGACGAATATTCAGCGGTCAGCGTCGCGGTCTCGCCCAATTGGTATTCCACGCCGCCAAAGAACGCCGCTTCTCCGCGGAAGAACTGGTCGAAATTCACGTCTCCGCCGGGGTCGCCGGGGGTGTAGACAGGTCGGTCATTCGAACCCAGCGGGTTGTCGAAACCGTTGAAACTGCCGAACCGCCCCCAGCCGATCCCGCCCGTGACGCGCAGCGGTGGAGCCAGTGTCTTGGTCGCCACGATATATTCACCGGAATAGACGCCAGTGCCCAGGAAATCCTGCAAACCGACGGCAACGGCGGGCATCAACGCGCCCTCGTCCGTCAGTCGGTAGCGAAGGTCGAAGGATCGGTCGAACAGGGGGTCGTTGTCGTTGCCCTCGGGCACATAGTCGTCGTTGCGCCCGTAGCGGAACGACCCCGACAGGCGCGGCGTGACCTGAAACGTGATCGTGGTGCGGAGCTGGCCGTCGAAATATCCCAGAGTTGTGGCGAAACGCCCGTCCGGATCGCTCAGGGCCGTGGGCATCTCGATCAGTCCGGGCGTGCCATATAGCGTGTAGGTAGAGCCAAACTCCTGTCCCTGCCCCACGACCGGAACGGCGAGGGCGACGATCACCGTCGCGGTAGGTCGAAGGACCGACATTTCTGATTTCTGCCCCGATACGTCTTTTGCGTCAGGTTAATGCAACCGGGGGCGCAGGGAAACGCCCCCTGCGGACATCGGCGGGTTTCCGTGTCAATCCTGCTTCGGCATGTCGTCGTAGTCGTCGCGCAGGATACGGGCGGCGTCACCATCGGGGTCGTCGTATTGCCTGGACTTGAGCGTCCAGTAGAATGCACCGAGGCCGATCAGGCCAAGCCCCAGCGATACCGGTATCAGGATCACGAGCACGTCCATCAGCGGGTTCTCATGGCGTTGAGAGAGACGACAATCGAGGAGGTCGACATCGCGATGGCCGCTGCCAATGGCGTGGCCAGACCGGCAAAGGCGATGGGGATCGACACCATGTTGTAGATGGCGGCAACGCCAAAGTTCTGAAGAATGCGTCGCCGCGCGGTGGCCCCGATCCGCAGCGCCGTGCTGACAGGCGCGAGATCGGATGATGTGAGGACGACGTCCGCCGCGACGCGCGCGGCCTCCAGTGCAGAAGCCGGAGCAATGGAAACATGGGCTGCCGCAAGGGCTGCCGTATCGTTGAGCCCGTCACCCAGCATAAGGACCCGACCCGAAAGCTCCGACACGATACGCGCTTTGTCCTCGGGCAGCACGCCGGCGCGCCAGTCCGCGATGCCAAGACGCTCGGCAAGCTCGGCGACCGGTCCTTCGGCGTCACCTGAAAGGAGCATCACGGGCAGGCCCTGCGCCTTCAATGCGCTGACCAGTTCAAACGCGCCCGGACGCAGGTTGTCCTCGAAACGGAATGTCTCCGGCGCCGCATCACCAACGGCAAGACAGGTGCCAGAACCGGTCGCACCCACCCACGAGGCACGGCCCAGACGGACCCGCTGCCCCGCGATCTGCGCCTCGACACCGTAGCCCGGAACCTCCCGAATGGCCGTGACCTTGGGCAAGGTGAGCCGGCGGTCCGCCGCAGCGGCGGCAATGGCGCGAGAGCGGGGATGGGCAGAGCCCTCGGCAAGGGCCGCGGCAAGAGCCAGGGTTTCGGGCGAAAACGTATCAGCGTCGGCCAGCCGCGGATCACCCATGGTCAGCGTGCCCGTCTTGTCGAACACGACGCGGTCAACTTCCGCCAGGCGCTCCAGGGCCGTCGGGTGTTTGACAAGCAAGCCAGCGCGGAACAACAGCCCTGACGCCACGGTCGAGACAGCCGGCACGGCAAGGCCTAACGCGCAGGGACAGGTGATAATGAGCAGCGCCACGGCGACATTGACGGCGACGCGCACATCCCCACCGGTGACCCACATCCAGAACAGGAACCCCGAAAGCGCAAAGATGTGCACGATCGGCGAGTAGAGACGGGAGGCGCGGTCGGCCAGCGAGTTGTAGCGCGACTTCGATTCTTCGGCGATCGAGACGAGATCCGCCAAGGCGTGCAGTGCCGTGTCTTTCCCGACAGCCGTCGCCACCACGGTCAAAGGGCCGGTCAGGTTCACTTCTCCCGCGCGCACGTCCATGCCGGGAGCAGCGGCGACCGGGTCGGTCTCACCGGTGAGGATCGCGCGGTCGAGTTCGCTTTCGCCGGTTTCGATCGTCCCGTCGGCGGGGATGCGCATACCGGGGCGGACGAGCAGCCGGTCCCCCACAACCACCTCAGCCAACGGTACGGTACGGGGCGCACCGTCTTCGCCAAGTTTCAGCGCCGTCGGGCTTTCGAGGGCGGCGAGTTCCGCCGCGGCCGATCGCGCAGCAGAGCGCATCTTCTGGTCTAGAAACCGTCCGGCGAGAAGGAAGAACGTCAGCGACAGCGCTGCGTCGAAATAGGCATGGACACCGCTGTTGGCGGTCTCATAGAGAGATATCCCGCAGGCGAGGAAGATCCCCAGCGAGATCGGCACATCCATGTTGAGCCGCCAGTGGCGCAGCGCGGACCATGCCGATTTGAAGAACGGCTGGCCCGAAAAGGCAACGGTCGGAAGCGCAATGGCGGCCGAAATCCAGTGAAAGAGGTCCCGCGTGGCGTCTTCGGCCCCGGACCACACAGCCACGGACAGCAGCATGACATTCATCATGCTGAATCCCGACACCCCGAGCCTCATCAACAAGTCGCGGGCCCGCGCATCGCTTTCCCCCGCTGTCAGAACCGCCGTGTCGAGGGGGAGCGCCTCGAACCCGATCGCGCTCAGGTGATCGGCAAGGTCTTCTGGCGCCGTCGCGGCCTCCGGGTCGAGGTTCACGGTCGCGCGCTTCCGCGTCAGGTTCACACGAACGTCCCGCACGTCGTCGCGTGCCATAAGGGCGCGCTCGACCCCCGAGATACAGGCCGCGCAATGGATCGCGGGAAGCGAAAGAATGACATCGACACCGCCCGTCGTGCGGGCCCGGTCAATCGTTCCACCGGCGGTGCCGGGGTCGATCAGACAGCCGGGACAGGCCGCAGGTGAGCCGGTGTCGATTTCTGTCATTGCCCGTCGACCAGGATCACGATGCGCTGCTGGAACAGGGTTTCGTCGTCTGCCCGCGCTTCGATCCGCAGGTTCCAGTTGCCCGGTCTCGCGACAACCGGGGCGCGGAAGGCCGTGCCATCAAAGGTCCAGTCAGGGCTCTGATCGCCTTGGACGGTGGTGGCATGCCCGAATATCGCCTTTTCGATGATCGGTTCGACCGGTCCCTCGGCATCGGCGAAGGTCAGGAAGAGTTCGCCGTCTTCGACCCAGGCCGCCACGTCCCAGCCGAGCGCCTCCTGAGCGGCACGGCGCGCATCGAATTGCTGGCTGGCGACGTAAGAATTCTTGACCTCCAGCCCCGGAAAGGTTCGCACCGCATTAATGGCGAGGATCACGTTGACGGCAATGATCACGCCAAAGGCCCCGACGAAGCCGAAGAACACGTGGCGCCCCGTAATCTCCCTGATCATCTACCTGGCCTCCCTGCCATTGTAGTGGGTGTCCTTGTGAGCGCGGTCCCCGTTGGTCAGATCCTCGACCCAGAACCGGAATTCAGTCTGCAAACCTTCGGCCGGGTCCGATCCCGCAGGTGCCGTAACGTAGACGCGCTGGCGGAATGTGGTGTTGGCGGGCACTTCGATCGTTTCATAGGGCGTCCCCTCAAGAGCGACCCGAAGCGTCGGGTCACCTGTCAGCGTAACGCGGAATGGTCGAGCGTCACCGTGTTTGTTGAGGATGCGAACGTCATAGCTGTTGCGAATCGAGCCGTCGGACAGGATCACGTTGATCGGATCGCGCACGGCGCCAACGGTCACCTCAATCTCGGGCCGGATGAACAGGGCAAACAGAAGCCCAATCCCCACCAGAGACCACAGCGACGTGTAGAGGATCGTCCGGGGTCGCAGGACATGCCGCATGATTGGCTTGGCCTGCGCGCCTTCTCGTTCGGCCACCTCGTCGGTCAAGGCGAAATAGTCGACAAGACCGCGCGGCTTGCCGATCTTGGCCATGATGTCATCGCAGGCGTCGATGCAAAGCCCGCAGGTGATGCACTCCATCTGCTGACCATTCCGGATATCGATGCCCATCGGACAGACGTTCACGCAGGCCATGCAGTCGATGCAGTCACCCATGGGTTCACCGGCCTTGACGGCTTCGGAATGCTTGCGAGGCTCGCCGCGCCAGTCGCGGTAACCGATCGTGATCGTAACCTCGTCCATCATCGCGGCCTGGATGCGCGGCCAGGGACAGGCATAGATACAGACCTGTTCACGTGCGATGCCGCCCATGAAAACCGTGGAGAACGTCAGGATACCCATGGTTGTGTAGGCGATTGGATGCGCCTGCCCCGTGACAAGGTCCGCGGCCAGCGTGGGGGCATCGGCAAAATAGAAGACCCACGCACCGCCGGTGGCGAGCCCGATCAACGCCCAGACCGCATATTTCGCCAGCCGAAGCCGAATCTTGCGTGCACCCCATTTCTCTTTCCACAGACGAACGCGGGCGTTCCTGTCGCCTTCAATCCAGCGCTCCGTAGCGACAAATAGATCCGTCCATACGGTCTGTGGACAGGCATAGCCGCACCAGACCCGGCCCAGCGCGGAGGTGAACAGGAACAGACCCAGTCCCGCCATGATCAACAAGCCCGCAATGAAGTAGAATTCGTACGGCCAGATTTCGATCCAGAAGAAGAAGAAACGTCGCCCCGCCAGATCAATCAGAACGGCCTGATCCGGCAACTCGGGCCCGCGGTCCCAACGAATCCAGGGCGTCAGGTAGTAGACACCCAGGGTCGCCAGCATGATCCACCACTTCATGGAGCGGAAAAAACCTTTGACTTTTCTGGGGAATACCGGCTCGCGCGCGGCGTACAAGCTGGGGGGGTCCGATGGGCTCATCTGTGGGTGCGATCCAAATCTACCTGGGGTTTGTCAAAACCTATGGCTCAGGTAGTTCTTTTACGGCCTGTTGTCCCTGCGGCCTTGATGCAGGTCAAACCCGACGAGGACGCTCCGATCCTGACGACACCGCGCAGGCGGGCGCCCTGCCACGTTCAAGCGAGTCCTGAAAGACCATGGCAAGTTTGCAGGTAACCTGCCCCGTTGCCCCCCAACTCTCGCTGTACGGGCATACATCGAGCGACAGGTCGATGATATTGCCGGGTTCCACCCGATTCCGACCCCGCTCCTTTGCGGTATAAAGCTGCACGTCTGCGGCCTTCAGCCAGGCCTCGGCGCACGACAGGCCCTTTTCCAGAGCTGCGACCCCGAAACTGCACGTGACGCCCACGGTCGCCCCGTCGACTTCGAACTGGGACGACGCAATCGCCTCGCGCATGCGCTCGGCGATCTGAAGTCCCTGAACCAGCGTGATGTGCTTGATCAGGATGCCGAACTCTTCGCCCCCAAGGCGACCGATCACGCCACCGTCCCGGCAAACAGTCCGCAAGCGGTCCGCGATGGCCCGCAGCACGGCATCACCCGCGACGTGGCCCAGGCTGTCGTTGATGTCCTTGAACCGATCAACGTCGGCAATGATCAAGACCGCACCGCTGGAACAGGCAACCTGATCCTGCACGGCCGAGGCGAGCGCTGGCATGAAAGCACGGCGGGTCATGGCCTTGGTCAACCAGTCTGTCGACGCCTCGTCGTGGAGTTTCTTGTAGGTCCGCGTGAACAAGAGTTCCCGGGCGATCCAGACCGCCATGATCTTGAGCAGATGGGCATCGCCACTGCCAAAGGTTGCCCTCCGGACCGGGCCGCGGAACGCAAGAACCCCGCCGGCGCGGCCTTCGATGTCCAGGCGAATGCCGGCGTAGGCCGCAATTTGTTCGACCGAGTTGCCGGGACGCGCGGCAATCGAACTGTTGGCGACATCATGAATGAGGATCGGTTCTTCACTCTGCAGGGTGAGCTCAAAAAGGGAATCAGCCATGAGCGGGGACGGAGGCAGGGCCAGGTCCCCGTCCACGCTGAATATGTGCTCCGCGACACACACGTTCCCCGAGACGCGACTGGCAGTCCCAATGGACATACCGAAATGCTCACAGCCGATTTGCAGGATCCTGTTCACTTTCTCCCCGGGAGAAAGCGACCAATCCGAGGAGACCTGATAGAACTTGGTCAGGGCCGCCTCGAGCGTCTTCGACTTGCTGACATCGCGAATAATGGAGATTGCGCCGGCAGCCCGCTCCGCGCTTGGTTTGATTTCACACACAAATGTTTCACCGACGAATTCCTCGCCCGTGCCACGGCGGTAACGGATCCTTTGCAGGCTGCCGGCTTCCGCGTTGATCCATGCGGCTGCCACGTCGTTCATTCCTGGGGAAGACGAGCGCAGGTCTACGATAGACCGGCCCAGCATGTCCCGTTCTTCCAGCGCGAAAAGGGAGGTTGCGGCCGAGTTGACCCAAAGGATCTGGCCATCGGAGTCCGTCGCAACCACAGCGTCGCGGTTCGCGGCAAGAACCTGTGACACGCTGCCGGTTTCAGCCAATTGGGTCAGGATCGCTG
>CAYMMT010000042.1:0-19023 GCA_964391555.1 uncultured Rhodobacterales bacterium | reverse complement strand
TACACTCTTGCCCTTCCACGGCAGGATGACGCTCAGCAGGCACGCGCCCTGCATTTCGAGCTCCCACGCCTGCCCGATGCCGTTGGGCGGGTCGGGCATGTAGCGCAGGCCGTTGGCGTCCAGATAGGCGCGCGCCGCCTCGGCAAAGGCGCGGCGGCGGTCGGGGGTCCGCAGGGCGGTGCTGCGCTCGAACAGCAGGCGGCTGGTCAGGAGGCTGGCCGCGCGGTCGCCCCCGGGCCGCGCCCGGACAAGCGGCAGCACCGTGTCGAGCACCGCGAACTGGTCGAACACCCGGTCGTCGTCCGCCTCGGTGATCTGGCCGGGCCGCCCCCGCGTCTGGTGGTAGAGCGCATGGGGCAGATGCAGGATGTGGTCGGTCCGCGCGGCCAGCCGGTGAAAGAACCCGTGATCCTCGAACAGCGTCCCCTCGTCGAACCGGATGTCGCCGATCAGGGACCGGCGGTAGAGCTTGTTCCAGGCCGAGGGAAAGTGCCGGATCACGTCCGGCGCGGTGTCGAACCTGAAGCGAGTCGGGCCGGGATAGAGACTGATATCCGCCGCGCCGTGGATCGCCGAATGCACGGTCTGGCCGCCATCGGGATAATGGTTGCGGACCGCGCAGGCGACCCAGTCGGCCTTGGCCGCGCTCAGCGCGCGCGCCATGACCTCCAGAAAGTCCGGCGCGACGCGGTCGTCGCCGTCGACGAAGGCCACGAGCGCCCCCCTGGCCAGCTCCAGCCCCCGGTTTCGCGCCGCCGACAGGCCGCCGTTGTCCTGCCGGACCAGCCGGAACCGCGGGTCGTCCCCGGCGGTGCGCTGCGCGATCTCTCCGCTGCCGTCGGTGGAGCCGTCGTCGATCATCAGCACGTCGATGTCGGCATGGGTCTGGGCGCGCAGGCTGTCGATGCAGCGGGCGACCTGGCCGGCCACGTTGTAGATCGGCACGATGACCGAGATCAGGTCAGCCGGGTCGGAGGAGGGGGCGGGGCGGGCCATCGGGCGGCTAGACGAGCGTCATCTGCGCATGCAGATCATGCCAGCCCGGGTTCTGACCGGCGGCGCGCAGGGTCTTCTTTTCGGCCTGCACCGCCCGCAGCGTGACGCGGATCCTGTCGGCGTCGGCCCAGTCGGTGTCCGGCAGGTCGCGCCCGAACGGGCCGCTCATCGTCGCGGTGAACTCCATCGCGGCAAAGGTTCCCTCGCGGGCGGGGTTCGGTTGCGGCGGCAGGTATTTCGGGCCCTGCCGAATGAGCTGGAACGCGCCGTAGCCGAATCCGACCAGCAGGTCGAGATTGGCGCTCCAGTCCTCGTTGACCTGAACCGACAGAAACGGCGGCAGGTCCGGGCGGGGGACCGAGGTCATCCCGGTCAGAAGGCTGTGTTCGGCCCCGGTCAGGGATTCGATCTTGACGTAATAGGGCGCGCCGAAACTGGCGATCGCCTCTGCCACCGTGGCATTGTTGCCGTCCCCGGCGGACAAGTCGGCGGAGACGATCCGCGCGCGGCCGCTGGCGACCTCGGCGCGAAACCGGGTGTCGAGCGCCTGCATCGTGGCGGGGTCCTCCTCCAGCGCGATCACGTCGAACCCCTTGGCGAGGAAATAGGCCACGTCGTCACCCGGATCGGCCTGCACGTCGATGATCGTCCGGCGGGCGCTGCCCGGCGTCACCGCGGCGCCAAGCGGCGTGGACCGGACCGCCGCATCGAACCGGTAGGTCATACGCCCGTGTGCCTCGGCAAGGGCGGCGCGCGCCGCGTCGATATTGGGCACCGCCTGCGCGATGCTCCGGCTTTTCTGGGAACTCTGGGTCAGTGCGCGGCTCAGAAGCCCCTCGAAATCCGCGTGACCGGCGGCATTGATGCCCAGAATGCGCAGCAGGTTTTCCACCGCCGCGCGGCCCGCGTCGAAATCGTCGTAGAGTTCTTCGAAATAGATCAGGACCGGCTCTGTTCTGGCCTGATCGAGCTCTGTCGCCAGCCAACGGCGCTGTTTCGCGCAGAACCGGATATGCGCCACGCCCTTGTGAATGTCGATCGGGGATAGCTGCCGCTGCCCGGCCTCGATCTCGGCGTAGATCTCCCTGGCCTCCTCGGGGCCCCAGGCGCCGGTTTCCTTGGCCAGTTCCAGCGACAGGATGCGGTCCACCTCGGCCCGACGGTCAAGCACGATGTGGCGATAGCCCCGCGCCGTGGCCGCCGCGATCAGGGCGCGGTTGATCGCATCGGGGGCCAGTTCGTAGCAGTGCTTGATCAGCGGTTTCTGGTCCAGCACGTGGCCAAGAGCGTTGTTGAGATGGGTCGGGTCCTGGTGCGCCTCCCAGTGTTCCGTGATCCAGCCGAGCACGCGGCCGGTGTTCAGCGGCTCGTGCTCGATCGCGGGATGTTCCGACAGGGTGGTGAGAAGGGAACCGAAGCTGGTTCCGCCGGTGCGCCGCATGGTCCAGATGATGAAGGGATCACTCACGCAGGGCCTCGACGCGTCACGGACTTCCAGTCTGGCACTTAGCATCGACAAGAAGTGGCAACAAGAAAGCGGTCGCGGCAGTCGTTGGCGCTCATAAGCAGGATTATGCTAATTTCCCAGCTCACCAGCCCTCCCGGTCCCGGGGCGGCCTAGATGAAATCGAAATCCCCGCTGTCAAGCGCCGACATCGGCGTGTCCTCAAGCGTGATCGTGCCGCTGCCCAGCGAAATTTCCACGTCACTGCCCAGTTGCACCATCGGCAGGGTGCCGAACTGGAACCCGGTGCCCGCGATCTGCAGGATATCCTCTCCCGGGGTGAAATCCGTGATCCGGTCGTCGCCATTGTCGGCGTAGAACACGAACACATCCGCGCCTGCGCCGCCCCGGAGCGTATCGTCGCCGCCCCCGGCCAGAAGACGGTCGTCGCCGTCGCCGCCCTGCAGGGTGTCGTTGCCTGTGCCGCCGCCCAGCGTGTCGTTGCCCGACCCGCCCCAAAGGCCGTCATCCCCGGCATTCGCCCAGATCTCGTCGTCGCCGTCTTCGCCCAGCAGGGTGTCGTTGCCCTCGCGCCCGCCCATCAGGTCGTTGCCCGCCCCGCCCTGGACAAGGTCATTGCCCCAGCCGCCCCAGAGCGCGTCGTCGCCCTCGTCGCCGCGCAGCGTGTCATTGCCGGACCCGCCGCCCAGCGTGTCGCGGCCCCAGCCGCCCCAGACGACATCGTCGCCCTCGTTGGCCCAGGCCACGTCATCGCCGGAGCCCCCGATAAGGAAGTCGTTGCCCGCGCCGCCGCCGATCAGGTCATTGCCGGTCTGGCCCTCGATGCTGTCGTCGCCATCGCCGCCCCAGAGCGCGTCGGCGCCGTCCGCGCCGCGCAGCACGTCATTGCCCGCGTCGCCGAACAAGGCGTCCTGACCGCCGCCGCCGCCCAGTTCGTCGTCGCCCGCGTCGCCGTGGACGGTATCATCGCCCAGTTCGGCCCAGATCGTGTCGTTCCCCTCACCGCCGGAAATCCGGTCGTTGCCCTCGCGCGCGCCTATGGTGTCGTTGCCCGCGCCGCCCTCGATCGTGTCATCGCCCCAGCCGCCCCAGATCACGTCGTCGCCGTCATCGCCGTAAAGCAGGTCATTGCCGGACCCGCCGCCCACGGTATCGCCGTCGCCGCCACCACGGACGACATCGGCCCCCTCCCCGGCCCAAAGTTCGTCCCGGCCGTCGCCGCCGCTCAGGGTGTCGTTGCCGTCTGCGCCACCGAGGCTGTCGTTGCCCGCGCCGCCGCTCAGGTCGTCATTGCCGGTCCCGCCCCAAACCTCGTCATCGCCGTCCCCGCCGCCGAGGCTGTCGTCCCCCGCGCCGCCGAACAGCGTGTCGGCCCCGGCATCGCCGGTGATCGTGTCGGCGGCGTCACCCCCGTCGAGCCAGTCACCCCCCGCCCCGCCGCTGAGCGTATCGGTGCCCCCGGCCCCGAACAGCGTGTCGTCCCCCGCGCCGCCAAAGAGCGTGTCGTTATCCGCTTCGCCGTCCAGCCAGTCGACCCCATCGCCCCCGTCCAGCAGGTCATCCCCGGTGCCGCCATACAGGCTGTCGTCCTGAATGCCCCCGTCGAGCGTATCGCTGCCGCCAAGGCCGAAAAGCGTGTCGTTCCCGTCGCCGCCAAAGAACGAATCCGCGCCCGCGCCGCCGGTCATCGTGTCGTCGACCTCGGGCGCGAGGACCAGAACCCGGGTCGGCCCGACAAGGCCCGCCGGGAACAGGTCATCGGCATCCAGCGCGGCCCCGTTGTTGCTGAACACATCGATGACGGAGCCGCCAAAGGTGATCTGCGCGCCGTCGCTGGTGGAGGTGATGGTGAGCTGGTCGAGCGACCTCAGAAAGAAGAAGTCCGACAGATCAAGGATATCGCTGCCCACGGTGAAATCGGCGATCTGGGAATAGCTCGCCTCGCCATGCATCACGAAGCGGTCGATCCCGGTCCCCCCGGCGAGCCGCGACCCCGCCGCCCCGGCGATCAGCACGTCGTCCCCGCCGCGTCCGCTCAGCGTGTCGAAGCCGGTGTCCGAGGCGATGAGCATGTTCTGCCGCCAGTCGCCGGCCAGAACCTGTCCGCTGCTGCCGTCGGGCACGGATACCGCGTCGGTCACCTCGCTGAGGTCGATGGTCAGCTGCGTCAGCCCTCCCGACGCCGTGCTGCTGGCAAAAACCTGCAACCTGTCGCCCGTGATCGCGGCGCTCAGCTGGTCGACGTTCTCCATGCCGGAGCCGACCCAATGCACCATCGTCTGCAGGTAGATCAGCCGCCCGTCGGGCGCGAGGGTGAACAGGCTCAGCCCGTCGTCGGCCCCCCCGGCCACCACGAACACGCGGTCCCCGTCCTGGGCCACGGCGATGTCGGTGACGCCGGCAAAACGCGTGTCGCGGGTGTCGAGGACATGATCCACCGGGGTCAGTGCCCCGGTCGCGGCGACCTGCATCACGCTGAGCGAACCGGTCCCCGCCGCGCCGAGGATGGCGAAGGTCTCTCCGAAGGCGGTCACCGTTTCGAGGGCGGTGGGCAGGTGGATGCCGATGCCCTGCGCCGCCCCCATGCTGCTGATCTGGGTCAGCGCCCCGGTCGTCTCCGACACCCGGTAGCTGGTCAGCCCGTTGGTCGTCATGTCGGTGGCCAGAAGGTAGGTGTCGGGGCCGATATCGACGGTCCGCAGTTCCGACCCGGTGCCGAGGGCAAAGGCGGTGGTCTGGCTGGAAGGGCCGCTCTGGCTGGGGGCGGTCGGCAGGCTGTGGATCGTCAGGCTGCCCTCGGCGCTGTCGACCATGTAGATGTGGCTGGCGGTGCCGGTTTCGGCCATGGCCATGTTGCCGATCTGGCTGGTGGTGCCCGAAAGCGGGGTGATGTCGCCGCTGCCCTGAAACGTGCCATCGGCGGCGAGCGCGAACCCCATCAGGTCACCGCCCGCGACACTGCCGAAGATGAGCTGATCGGTCCCGTCGATGCGGGCGAATTCGACAAGGCCCGCCGCCGCCGTGGCGGTGACCCCGGAATAAAGCTCCTGGTCGA
Organism: uncultured Rhodobacterales bacterium; assembly: GCA_964391555.1. Lineage (GTDB taxonomy): Bacteria > Pseudomonadota > Alphaproteobacteria > Rhodobacterales > Rhodobacteraceae > JAMWZF01. The sequence continues at coordinate 13,507 of CAYMMT010000042.1, read as the reverse complement.
TCAGGGTGGCCACCGCGCCCGAGGCGTCGAGCGCATAGGCCGTCAGACCGCCGGTCGCGCCGTTGGTCGCGTACAGGAACGTGCCGCCGCCCAGCTCCACCACGGCGAGGTCCCGCACATTGACGTCCAGCGCATCGTCGCCGGTGCCAAGCTGACCCGTCCATTGCAGATACATTGCGGCTTCCACTCACAACCTCGGAAGGTCGGTAGCGTCCCGCTGCGGTGCGGACGGCCCAAGATTGCGGCAGAAGTGCTGCTTTCCCGCGCGATTTAGATCAGATTTTCATGCAATCGCAGGGACCTGCGGGTCGCGCCCCGTTGGTGGCTGACCGGCAATCCCCCGCCCCCGCCCAGTTTCGCCTTCCGCCACTTCGGAGCCCGTGTTACGCGTCAGGCAGAACACGCTACGACGGGTGACCATGACACCTCCGGAACACCGCCAGCAGATGAAACGCAGCAGTCCCAAGGTTGTCCTGTCCCTCGAACCGGACGGGCATTTCTCCTTTTCTCTCAAGCGCATCTGAGGGCGTGCCCATGCTGGATCCGGAAACCCTTGGTATCTGCCCGATCTGCGGCGGCACGGAATTCGAGCCGGGCTTTGGCGGGCGGCTCGACCGGAATGGGAACGGGCCGCAATGCGCCAACTGCAAATCGGCCGAGCGGCACCGGATCATCAACCTGCTCTACCAGAAGCTCCGCCCCTACCTTGCCGACAAGCGCGCGCTGCAATTCGCCCCCGAAGGCGCGGTCAGGGCCGACTGGTTTGCCCGGTTCGACTACTCCGTCTACGGCGGGCACAATTCGCTCGACATGACCGCGACGGGGCTCGACAGCGGCGCCTATGATCTCATCATCTCGAACCACGTGATCGAGCATGTGAGTTCGGATTTCGCGGCGCTCCGGGAATGCCTGCGCGTCGTCGGCCCCGACGGCGTGGTGCATGTCAACGCGCCCTCGCCGATGTTCCGGTTCGAAACCGTCGATTGGGGGTTCGCCGACCCGGCCAGAAACGAACACTACCGGGATTACGGCGCCGACATGGGCATTCACCTTCTGCAGGCGGTGCCACGGGCCCATTGCATCGCTGTCATCGGCATCGACCCGGTCACGACGATCCCGGATGTGATCTACTTCTTCTCCGAAAACCGGCAGAGCCTGAAGGCCCTCGCCGCCCCCCTCCGCGAGGTCCCCGTCGTCGTTCTGGCCTAGGGTGTGGGCCCGGGGCGGCACCTTTCAATCAGTCCCGTCGCTCGGTGTGATAGCGGGACCTCCCCTGGCATAAATCCACTGTTTCCGGGCCATGCCCAGGGTGACGACCTAGGCCCCGTAATCGGCTCTGGTCCAGCGGTAGGTGGCAAAAACCTCGTCGATGTCGGCCTCCTGCTGGAAACCCGATGACCGGATATCGCTTTCGGTGACAGACTGGATCGCGATGTTCGGGACGATGACGAAATTGCGGTCGGGATAGGCGCGGCTGGCTTCGCTGAGCGCTCCGACGTCAAAGGCGATCTCCCTCCGGCGCGCCCGTTCGAGGAGGAAGGGAAAGATGTCCCGGTGCAGCCCCAGCGCATGGGACCCGATGCAACTGCCCTTCTGCGAATAGAGGTGCGGACTGCGCCAGGTGATCCAGTCCGCGTCCCAGTGATATTGCAGGCTGCCCAGTTGCAGGATCTTCCAGTCCGCCGGCAGTTCCGCCACCGCCCGGCCGAAAATCGCGTCCGCCTCCCGGTGAAACACGGCGTCGTCATCGAGCATCAGCAGGTGGGTCACGTCGTCCCGGATCGCCTGTTCGAGGATCTGCGCCAGCGAGGCCAGGTATCCCCAGGCCCCCGGCCGGTTGATCGCCTTCATCCCGGTTGTCCGCTCCAGATAGGCGACGCGCTGCGCCTCGCTCACCGGGTTGAGGTAGAAATCCCGGCTGGTGCGCAGCGGCGGCATCTCCGGCGACACGCGGCGCAGGGCGGACCCGGCATAGCGCCGGAACTCTGCGCTGACCTCGGGCCAGCGGGCGTCGACCGCGCGGTGCCGGCGGGCCGAGACGCCGAGCCGGGCCAACTGGTCCGAGATGCGGCGCCACCGGTCGGGCCGCCGGTCGAGGTTCAGCACCACCACCCGGTCAAAGAACGTCGCGATCCGGGGCGGCGTTTCGCCGGTCGCGGCCACGGCGGCCGGGCGGCCCTGCCCCTCCGTGGACAGGCTCGGCGCCTGGCCGCGCGGGTCCACCGCTTCGGCCAGCCCGCGGGCGATTGACAGCGCTTCTCCGTTCACATCCGTCGCGGGCAGCGCGCCCACCGGCGCTTCGCGCCACCGTTTGCGCGGCGGGGATGTCACCTGCAGCGTCAGGGTGGTGCCCGGCTTGAAAAGGGCCAGTTGCAGGGCGCTGCCGCCGGGCGCCGGGTCCAGCGCCAGCCCGTGCACCCCGATCGTCGGGCGCGCGTCCGGGCCCGAGACAAGCCGGATCAGGCTCTGGTCGCTGTCCCGGAACCGCCGCAACGCGGACTGCGCCCATGTCCCGTTGCGGCACCGCCACCGCGCGTCGCAATAAAGCCCCGCGTCAAAGGTCAGCGCGGCCAGCAAGCGGTTCAGCGCCGCCTCTCCCCCGGCGAGCGTGTCGGACGCCACCACGTGGACTTCGGTGGCCAGCGGAACCGAGCCGAGGGCCGCGCGCAACTCTGGCGCCGGGTCGACGGCCAGCAGGATCAGCTTGTAGACCCACGCCGGGTCGCGGGTCGCCTCGAAGCCCTGCACAAAGCCGTGCAGGTCCGCGACCGAGCCGACCCCCGCCACCACAGCCGCCATTGGGAGATCAGGCGAGATCAGCGTCAGCGGCCCGGCAGTCCGCAGCACCGCATCCTGTATCGCGGAGCTGTCAAAGCCCGACCCGCTGCCCGTCAGCGAATTCTGATAGATCGTCTCGTAAGCCTCGGATTGCGTGTTCTCGCGCACCCATTTGAACGGCCGGTCGATCAGCAGCAGGGGAATATCGTTGTCCCGCGCGTGTTTGGCGAGCCAGACATCGGCCATGTTGCGGAACATGAAATCGGAGCGCGACAGGGTCAGCCGGTCGGAATGGGCGCACATGACGCAGGTGGCGAGCACATGGACCGCCATCACCGTCTCGACTCGGGACTGGAAGTGGATGGCCCGCCGGTTTTCGGGTTTGTAGTAGTTCACCACCGGTTGCCGGATCAGGATGCCGTGCAGGCCCACCATGGCGGTGTCCCCGGTCTGACGCACCCGGGCCACGAGCCGGTCGACCAGATCGGGGGGAAACAGCAGGTCATCGTCGACGATCAGCCGGTAGCCCGGCGGATCATCGTCGTCGAGCCAGCCGAACTTCCCCGCGTCGCCCATGTCGTCGTAATCCTCGGACCGCCGCACACGCACCCGGGGATGGTCGAGGAAGTCGGGCACCTCGCCGTAGCCGTTCAGAAACACCCGCACTTCATCGCATTGCGGCAGGAGCGAATGCACGGCGTCGAAAAGCATCTCGCGCCGGGACGGGATCGACGCCATGGAGGCGATGACCGGCGGCGTGCCCGTGCCGCGCATCCGGTAGACGCCCGCGTCATCGAGCTTGGACAGGCGCAGTTCGACCACCTGCGCGGTCAGCCCGATACGGGGTTTCAGCGTGATGATCTTCAGATCGACCTTCGACACCCGCCGTGGCATGTAAAGGCGCACGGTCGTATCGGCGGACGTCAGCGGCGCATCGGCCTGCAAGAGGTCCCCGGTCCCCGCCTCGGTGACGCGCAGGACCCACCCATCGGCAGGTTGCGCGGCAAGGATCACCCTGACCGACTGCAGACCCGGCCCCACAACGGGGATCGCCGGGGACCGCAGGCCCGGGGTGCTCTTGTCCTGGTTGATCGTCAGGCGCCCGGCGTCGCCAAGCCGGCAGGCCTGATGATAGCGCCACCCCTGCCAGCCCTCGGCAAAGCGCACGCAGTAATATGGGATTTCCACGGGCGCCGGGGGCGCGGGGCGGCGGTCAGCCTGCCAGAGCCCGTCCTGCAAGACCATCTGCATGGCCCGGTCCGCCGCGGTCGGGTCGTGATCCGGGTCGGGCAAGCGGTCGCGCAGCGCCGCGCCGCTGGCCCGGATCTGGTCGCTCAGGTTCCGCCTGATTTCCTCCCCGACGGCATCGATCCGGCCCGTCAGTGCATCGACGTCGGTGTGCAGACCGTCGCGCAGCGCGGCGATGCTTTGGGCCAGAACAGTGTCTAATGTTGCGGTTTGGGCCTCGAACGCTTCGGTCAGCCGCGCGATCATCCCGGAGGCCCCGTCGGAGTCCGGCTCCGCGGCCGTGGCGAGCCCCTCCACCCGTTTCCGCAATTCCGCGAACTCTCGGTAGAGCGTCGTGCGGACGGCGGTGAAGTTCTTTTCGACCGCATGGATCGAAAACGCCTGCCGGGCGATGACCTGACCCAGCGCGGTCGAGGTCTGCCCTGCCGCATCCGCCGTCAGGACGAAGGTGGGGGTGAAATTATGCGCCTCGAGCACGCCATACCCGAGCGGCTCCAGCACCGACAGGATGGCGGCCAGGTGTTCGGGCCGGTCGCTTTCGAGGACAACCACGGGCCGGCACGCCTCCAGCAGGGCCCGCGCCCCGGCAAGGACCTCGCCTTCCATCCCCTCGACATCGATCTTGATCAGGCGGGGGGGCGGGTCAAAGTCGATCCCGTCCAGCGCAAGGACCGTGATCTCCCCCTCCCCCGTCTCGACCCCGGCCATGCCGAGGTTGTGCGCCTGCGGCTCGATGATCCGCCCGACCCCGTCCCGCGCGCCCACCGCCTCGGTCCGGACCGTGATCCGCCCGGCCAGATCGTTGCGCCGGACGGCCTCGGCCAACAGCCTATTCGCGGTGGGGTTCGGTTCGAAGGCGATGACCTGCGCGCCGCATATTCCGGCGAAATAGAGACTGTGATTGCCGATATTCGCGCCGATATCGAGCACCAGATCGCCGGGGGACAGGAACCGGCTCAATCGCTCCAGAAGCGCCTGTTCATAGAACGCCCCGGAATTTCTCACGAGCCGGAAGATATGGTCGTCCGGATCGCTATGGACCAGCACGAAGGACCGGTCGCGACAGGTGATGGAGGTCTCATGCATGGCGGCGCGCGGCCTCTTGGAGAAGCTGGCGCCGCGCCAGTCTCCGGGCGTGACACAGCGGCCGGGCGGGCAGGTCCGCCCAGTCGATCGCCGCGATCAGCTCTGCCGCGACGAGGCTTTGCGGCCCCTCGAACCGCTGGCTGCCGTCATAGTCGAGCGTCAGATCCGGGTCCCTGGCCAGGGCCTCCAGATAGGCGCGATACTCGGCACTGCCCGAGAAATAGCTCGCCTCCCGGATCGCCTGTTTCGCCTTGGCGACAAAGCCGGGCAGAAACTTGAAATGCAGCAACCCGATCATGCAGTCGGAGGCGAAATTTTCCGCCTCCGGCGAGATATGGTGGGGATTGTCCATCACGTCCCCGGGCCGGGGGCGGAACAGGGGGTATTTCGTCATCTCCGGGCGAAACCCCGGGTCGCCATTGGACAGCTTGCGCGGGCGCGGGCCGCCTTTCCGGGCGATGATCATCTCGTAGCGGAATTGCTGGTAGCTGTCGCTGTCGAACAGCGGAAAGGCCTCGGCCAGCGGCGCCCGGCCGTCCCAGTCGAACTGCAACAAGGGGCCCGGCGCATACATGTCGATGAGCATGCCGCGCACCCGGCGCAGACCCTGACCCTGTGCCCAATCCGCCAGATCGCCAAGGCCCCGCCCCGGCGCGCCGTCAAAGGTCAGCCGCTCATCGCCGTCAAGGTAGATGTACCACCTGTCAAAGCCGTGTTCGGCAATCACCCGCGTGATCCAGCCCTGCTTTTGCGGCCAGTGGAACGGGCGCTCCACCAGATGCAGTTCCACGTCACCCTGCGCGGCGCAATACTCCAGCGACCCGTCGGTGGAGCCGTTGTCGAGGATCACGAACCGCTCCGCCCCCAGCTCGCGGTGATGGGCGAGGAAGTCGGGCAGGATCGACAGCTCGTTCTTCATGACCGAAATGATGATCGGCACGTGCCGCGCCGCCCGCGCCCGGGCGGGGGACACCGGATGGCTCAGGTCCAGGCGCGCCGCCTCGCTGATCGTCTGCCGGAAAAGGTCGAAGGGGGCGGGCATGACCTTCTCTAGCCGAAAGTCAGGGCCAGATCCGAAATCGTCACCCGCGTGGCCTGCGGCGACAGGAAGATCACCAGCATCGCGGGCCGGGTCTCGTCGATGCGGGCCCCTTGCGGCAGCGCCGCCCGGACATCGGCGCGGGCGATGCCGTGATCCGCGGGCAGCACGAACGGCTGACTGCCCCGGAGAAGGCTGCGGCGTGTGCCGTCGGTATCGTGGCAGAACATTTCGACCCGGCATGTCTCCGCGTCGAAATCCCCGCCCGGAACCTCCATCGACCCGAACAGGCTGACCGTGACCATGCCGGGTGTCCGCACGAATTGCAGATCGACCTCGAGTTCGAGACTGATCCACCGCGACTCCTCACCGCCTTCGATGACCACCTCGCAGTCGCAACTGCCGCCGGCATCCGCGAGGGCCGAGGCGACGGGCCGCGCCGTGACCGAGACCTTGCCCCCTGCCCCTTCGAACCCGAAGGACACGCCGGGCGCGATCGGCTGGTACGGCGTCAGCGCCAGTTCCCCCGCCGCGCCATAGGTCTCGGGATCGAACAGCGCCACGATCCGGCCGGCGGGATCGGGCGCGTTGACCAGCGCAAGGGCCTCGGCGTAGGCGGCACGGGCATGGACCAGTTGCGCGCCCAGTTTCGCGGTGAGTTTCTCCAGGTCCTGGTTCGCCAGTCTCATACTACCCTCACGCGATTTCTTCGCTCGAACACACCTTGTGTGTCGGGTCTATTGGGAGAGCCATCCCTTGGCAACACTCGGGCGCAAGGGCCCCGAGCCGCCGGATCAGCGCGTCCGCCGCTTTCGAAAGACCCGGAAATGAGCCCTGTTCGGGTCGTCCGCGCGCTCCCTGAAAAGGGTGTCCGTGACCGCGGGTTCATGGTTCAGCCCGGCCCGCTCCGCCAGGGGCGCATAGTCCGCGAACGGGCGCGCCACGTAATGCGCCGCCCCGCCCCGGACGTCGGGAAAGACATCCGCGATCAGGAGCAATCCGCCCTCTGCCACGCTGTCGGCAGCCGCCGCAAAGAACCGCGCCCAGTCCGCGTCATCCACGAAATGCACCAGAACATAAAGCACGCAGACCAGGTCGTAGGTCTGCCCGGGCGTCCAGTGCAGCAGGTTCGTCTCGATGAACTCCGCCGCCGGCCAGTCCCGGCGCGCGCGGGTCAGGGCCTCGGCCGAGATGTCGCGCCCGGTATAGGCGATACCCGCTCCGAGGAACGCGCCCGTCACCCGCCCGTAGCCGCAGCCAAGGTCGAGGACGGACCGGACCTCGGGACCGACCTGCCGTGCAAAGGCACCAACCGTGTCGATCAGCGCCAGTTCGCCGGCTTGGTTCTGGTCCCGTGTCGCGGCGAGGTTGCCGACGGACCGGGGATCATCGGCCAGATCCTCGTGCCGCTTGATCCAGTAGCCGGCCTGATCGAACTCGGTCTCTGTCGGCATGGATACCCCGCAACGCATGGTTCAGACGGTACCATCCAGCACTCAATGCGCCGGGGTGTCCAGACGGAATGCGCCGGGGCGCGTTGTCAGGCGAAGTCGATGACGTCCTGCAGGCCGCTGGTGGTGGTCAGCCCTTCCAGCAGGATCGTCGTGCCGTCCCCGAAGGAGAACAGGACCCCCTCCCCTTCCGAGACCGAGGCATAGGTCGACACGACCTGCGAGGTCGTCAGCGTGCCCGCCCAGAGATCGGCGTCAAGCTGCAGCCGGTCCCCTTCGGACATGTCGAAATCGGTGATGGTGTTGTCGCCCGAGGACGAGATAAGCACGAACGTGTCGGCCCCGGCCCCGCCGGTCGCGACATCGGTGCCCACGCCAAGCTCCAGCCGGTCGGCACCGCCGCCGCCGAACAGGGAATCCGACCCCCAGCTGCCCAGCAGGGTGTCATTGCCGGTGCCGCCGTAGAGGACATCGTTCTTGTCGCCGCCGCCCAGCAGGTCATTGCCCGCGTCGCCATAGAGGGTGTCGTTGCCCCAGGTTCCCCACAGCACGTCGTTGCCGTCGCCGCCATGGAGGGTGTCGTGACCGCCGCCGCCGCCCACTTCGTCGTCGTCGGCTCCGCCGGACACGATGTCCTGGCCATCGCCGCCCCACATCGTGTCGGCCCCCGATCCGCCGTCAAGGTTGTCCGCGCCCGACCCGCCATAGCCGACGTCGGCCCCGTTGTTGCCGGTCATCACGTCGTTGCCGCTGCCGCCCCAGAGCGTATCGTCCCCGCCCATGCCGGAGACGATGTCGTTGCCGCTGCCGCCGCCGACCACGTCGTTGCCGCTGCCGCCGGTCACGGTGTCGTTGCCGTTGTCGCCGAAAATCTCGTTCTGGCCGCTGGTGGCGCTCAGCGTGTCGTTGCCGCCCCAGCCAAAGATCGTGTCGTTGCCGGACCCGCCCTCGATCACGTTATTAGAGGAATTCCCCGTAACAGTGTCGCTTCCCGCGCCGGTATAGAGGTTCTCGATCACCGTCCCCAGGGCGATGCCGATGATCCCGAGCTTGTTGCCGATGTCCGAGAAGGTCCCGCCATTGAGGTTGATGGCCGCTGCCTTGTTGGCGGCAAGGTAGCTCAGGTCCAGCAGGTCGGTCCCGCCCTGGTCAAACAGAGTCAGCGCCTGGGTGTTGTTGTTCACGGTGGCGGTGCTGGTCCCGCTGACCATCACGGCGAACAGGTCATCCATGTAATTGCCGAGGTTCGACCCAAGGCCATAGACCGTGTTGCCCGCCGTCACGCTGTTGCCGTCCGCGGCGCCATAGAAGTCCTGAACCGCAAAGATGTCTGCGACCTGCGCCGTGGTAACCGTGGCGTAGGACGCGTTGATCGAGGTGTTTTCCGACTGGCTGAAGTAGGACATCACCGACATCTGCCAGCTGTCGTTGCTGAAAATCGCGTCGGTGTTGTAGTTCGCCGACCCGTTGTAGCTGCCCAGGTGGTTCAGCCCCAGCGCGTGCCCGAATTCGTGGATGTAGGTCTGGAACGAATAGCTGCCGATGGTGGAACCGTAGCTGCTGACCCAGCTTTTCGAGACATTGACCTCAACCCCGGACGAGGTGGAGCCGGCGTTGGGATAATAGGCGAAGGCGCCGCTGTCCTCGTCATCGACGGTGATCATTTCGCCGGAGTTGACCTCCTGGAAATCCAGATCGGCGACCATCTCCCAGGCTTCCATGGCCCAGCGGGCCAGCTGCTTGCCCGCGTTGGTGAGCCCGTTGAGATTCACGGTGATGACGTTCGAAATCGACGTGTTGTAGGTAAATTCGGTGTTGGTGTTGCCGCTCTTGAGGTACTCGGCCAGCTGCGCAACCGTGCCGTCGGTGCCCGGCACATGGGGGGCGATGCCCTCCTGCAGTTCCAGCGTGTAGGACCCGGTGGTGGTGCCGGAAAAGGCCGACACGGCGATCCAGTAGGTGCCGGTGGTTTCGGCGCTGTAGGTGATGGAGGCGTCCCAGCCCTCGCCGTCGTAATCGTCGTATTCGATCAGCGTGCCATTGCTGGTGTAAAGCCGCAGGTCGGTGTCATAGAGCGAGCCGCCCCCGCTCTGGCTCCCGAGCGCATTGATTTCGTAGGTGGTCCCGGCCTCGAACGTGACCTGCACCCAATCGACATCCCCGCCGGTGCCGACCTGGCCCGAGAAACTGTCGCCCAGAAGCATCGAATAGACCGACGAAATCCCCGCCGCGGCATCCGACCCTTCGCTGATTTCCGCCATCGGAACATCACCGTTGGAAGCAAGGCCGGTCGTCCCGTCCGGATGCCGGGCGGGATCAAAGGTTTGTGTCATGGCGCAGACAACACACATGGTCTAGTTCTTTCTCTCTCGGTGTGGATAAGTCAATTTCGCGCGGACGGACGTCAGCAAACCCCCGCTCATGGCGACGATCAGACGAGCGAATTCCGGCTCGGACAGGCTGTCGCGGGTCACGGCCGGCGACAGGCCGCCGCCCTCCCAGCGAAGCCTCGCCGGGCCGGACGGATCGAGGTCCAGCCACAGGCAGAAGGCGCCGTCGGGCAGCGGATCGGGGTTGATGCGAAATTGGGCGGTCGGGACGACGACAGAGAGGGCCTGAACCAGGTCGTGGCAGAGCGTGCTGTCGGACGGAGCAATCAACGCGATCACCGGCCGGGGCCGCTGGCGGCCGTCGGGTCGGGTCGGCGTGGCACCTGCAGCTGGGCCACTGTCGTGCTTCGTCATCAAACGCAAACGCATACTCTCACTTTGGGACCAGCAGACGGTCCGTCGGTCGTATGCCCCCAGGCACAGCGCATCGTGGCCCCCGACATGGCCAAAATGAGGCCTGAAAGATGGCAATTTTGCAGCCGCGCCTCTGTTGCGGACCCCTGTCCGCCTGTGTCACATCCGGTGAACGGCTCAGGCGGCAACACATCGGGGTGATCAGGACCGTGCGGATTCTCGTGGTCGGTGCAGGGTTTTCAGGGGCGGTGATCGCCCGGGCGCTGGCCGAGGCCGGGCACGCGGTCGCGGTCCGCGAGGCGCGCGGCCATGTCGCCGGCAACTGCCACACCCACCGCTGCCCCGACACCGGCGTCATGGTCCACGCCTATGGCCCCCACATCTTTCACACCGACGATGCCGGGGTCTGGGACTACGTGACCGGGTTTGCCGCCTTCCGGCCCTATCGCAACCGGGTCAAGACAACCGTCGGCGGGCAGGTCTATTCGCTGCCCATCAACCTGCACACGATCAACCAGTTCTTCGGCAGGAGCTTCCGCCCGGACGAGGCCCGCGCCTTCATCGAGAGCCAGGCGGACCGGAGCATCGCGACCCCCCGGAATTTCGAGGAACAGGCCCTCTCCCTGATGGGGCGGGATCTCTACGAGGCGTTCTTCAGGGGCTACACGGTCAAGCAATGGGGCCTTGATCCGGCCGCCCTGCCCGCCGCGATCCTCAAACGGCTGCCGATGCGGTTCACCTATGATGACAACTATTTCGCGCACCGGTTTCAGGGCATTCCGGAAAACGGCTATTCGGCCTTGGTAGAGTCTGTTCTGGACCATGCCGGGATTACCGTGACGCTGAACGACCCGGTGTCCAGAGAGGATGCGGCCGGCGTCGATCACGTGTTCTATTCCGGCCCGCTGGACGCGTGGTTCGGCCATGAGCTGGGCCGCCTCGGCTACCGGACGCTGGAGTTCGACCGGTTCACCCATGACGGCGACTACCAGGGCTGCGCGGTGATGAATTACGGCGACATCGACGTGCCCCACACCCGCATCACCGAGCACAAGCATTTCGCCCCGTGGGAGGACCACGCCGGGTCCGTCCTGTTCCGCGAGACGGCGCGCGCCTGCGGTCCCGACGACATCCCCTACTATCCGATCCGGCTGGTGGAGGAAAAGGCGATGCTGGCCGACTACATCGCCCTGGCCGAGCGGGAAACCGGGGTGACGTTTGTCGGGCGGCTTGGCACCTATCGCTACCTCGACATGGACGTCACGATCCGCGAGGCGCTCGACACGGCGGCGGCGTTTCTGGCGGACGGCCCGACCCCGGCGTTTGTGCATGCACCGCTGTAGAACCACAAAAAGTCAATTATTTCAATGCGTTAATGAATTCGACCGGTCAACCCCCCGGCCCGGGGCGCGGTTTCGCGGCGAAACCTCAGGGCCGTTCCAGCAGCGCCCGCACCTCTTCCATCAGGCTGTCGACCAGATCCCTGTCAAGCTGCCCACCCTCGATCCGCAGGATCAGGCCCTTCCGGTCCGCGCCCCGGCGAATGGTGAACCCGGTGGAGGTGGTCAGGGTGGCGTCATCGCTCCAGCCGACTTGCGGCGCCGCCTTCGGGCGCCCCCCGCGCGCCGGACTGCGGACCACCGGGCCGGCCGCGCTCAGCGCCGCCTCGATCGCCGCCCATTCCTCCGCCGCGCTGGTCACGGGGATGGTCAGCGCCTCCCGCAGCGCGGCCTCCTGTCCGGCCCGCAGCCCCCCGGCGAGGGCAAGCCCCTGCTTTTCGGTCAGGGCCTCGGGATAGTGAAGCATGTCACCCAGTTCTTCGAAGATGAGCGCAAAGGACCGGATCTTGGACCGCTTGGATTTCGACCCCGTGGCATAGAGTTTGCCGACCGCGTCCTCAACATTGACAAAGGCCCCCTGCCCCACGGCCAGAACGGCGATGCGCCCGCGTTCGAAATGGCTGAGGTCGGCGCGGACCTCGTTCTCCTCGACCATGGCGACAAAGGCGTCGGCGGTCTCGGTCCGGGGGCGCACGAGGCAGTTGATTGTCTGGTACTGCGCCTTTCCGGTGAGTTCATGCAGCGCCCGGACCGCCATCAGCCGCCGGTATCCCGACAGCAGGCCATAGCGCGCCCCGGCCTCCGTCGGGGCCTCCAGTTCATAGACCTCGATCGGCAGCCGCAGGCCGTTGGCCGCGATCGAGTAGCGCAATTCCATCATCTCATCTTGGTCGATAACGGCGCGGTCCCGGACCATCATGTCGGCCTCGATCATCTGCGTGGGCAAGGGTTCGAGCACCCTGCCCTCGCTTTGCGCCGCGTCGTAGGCCCGGGCATCGGCGGCGATCCTGGCCTGCCGCGCGCGCACCTCCGCCGGTTGCGGCTGGCTCAGCGCCGCGGCGTCGGCGGCCACCTGCGTGATCGGCGCCATGGCGCTGCGAGAGGTTTCGCGGCGAAACTCCTCTTCGATCTCGCTCAACTGCTCGGCGCTTGGCGCTTCCAGCTTACGTCGTTTCGCCATCTGCCCGCTCCTCCTGCTGAAGCTCCTGCATGTCCCGCCACCACGTGCCGAGGATTAATTCCTTGACCTCCGCCCAGGTCCGGTCGAAGGCGTCGCGCCCGCGCATGTAGGTCTCGCGGTTGAAATCGCGATAGTCCGCCTCGTAAATCCCGTTCACCTGCTCGCTGGCCTGGCCGACCATGGCCGTCATCTCCTGCCGGTAGGTCGTCATGAAGTCGCCCATATAGGCCTGGATCACGTTGGCCAGGTCGGTCTGCTGGCCGGCGTCGAACCGGGTGATCAGGGTGCGTACGGCATCCCATTCGAACTTCACCTCCGGCAACCCGGCCTGCCGCCGCGCCGCGTTTTCGCCGTCCTCGATACTGGCGAAGGTGGAATAGAGCATGTCAAAGAACCGCCCGGTCGAGTCGAACTCCAGGAATGAAGCACCCAGCGGTATCAAAAGGATGTCCGCCGCGGCCAGCGCGTTAATCGTCAGGTAACCAAGCGCCGGGGGCGTATCGAGAAAGACGATGTCGTAGTCGTCGAGGATGCCTTCCTCCGTGAGCGCGTTGGTCAGCGCGTCCCAGAGCGACCAGCTGCGCAGCGCCATGCGCCAGACGGGGATCTGGAACTCGGCCCAGTAGAGGTTCAGCTGCGCG
>CAYMMT010000041.1:11410-19337 GCA_964391555.1 uncultured Rhodobacterales bacterium | reverse complement strand
GATTGCCCTCTTCCTCGACCCCGCCGCCTATTCGGGAGAGATCTTCTACGGCGCGCTGCAATCGATCCCTAAGGGGGACCTCGAGGCGGCAGATGCCTACGGGTTTTCGGGCTGGGCGAAGTTCAGGAAGATCACCTGGCCAACGATGCTGCGGCTGGCTTGGCCGGCCTATACGAACGAGGCCATCTTCCTTTTCCACGCCACGACGCTTGTCTATTTCTCGGGCTTCCCGGCCTGGCAACAGCGCGGCGATGCGCTCTATTACGCGAACTATTTCGCGGACAAGACCTTCAACCCCTTTGTCCCCTACCCGATCCTTGCCGGCTATTTCATCCTCCTGACGCTGAGTGTGATCGGGATCTTCGGCCTCGCCAACCGTCACCTCAACCGCCACCTGCCGCGGGCAGGACGCGCACGCCTCAGAGTAAGACCCAACCTGATCCGATGACTGACTGGCTCGCCGACCACCCCGACATCAGCACGATCAGGATCGCGGCGTCCGACCTGAACGGCATCGCCCGCGGCAAACGCATGCCGGCCACCATGGCCGACAAGGCGATCAAAGGGTCCATGCGGTTTCCGTTGTCTGTGCTGAACGTTGATATTCTTGGGGAGGATATCGAGGACTCGCCCCTTCTGTTTGCTTCGGGCGATCCCGACGGAGTTCTGCAACCGACAGAGCGTGGGTTCATGCCCGTGCCCTGGCTCGACACACCAACGGCAATTCTGCCCGTGTGGATGTATCACGACGATGGCTCGGCCTTCGATGGTTGCCCACGGCAGGCCCTCGCCCGGGTTGTCGGTCAATTGGCCCAGCGGGACCTGCATCCAACCGTCGGAACAGAGCTCGAGTTTTACCTCGTCGACGACAGCGGGGACGAGTTGCGCCCACCGCCATCGCCTCGCACCGGCAAGCGTCGAAGCGGTGCCCAGATCCTGTCGCTGGGGGCACTTGATGCCTTCGACGCGTTTTTCACGGATCTCTACGCCGGGGCGGCGGCCATGGGCATTCCGGCCGAGGCCGCAATATCCGAGTCCGGCCCCGGTCAGTTCGAGATTACCCTCGGCCATGTTTCCGATGCGCTGAGGGCCGCCGATGATGCATGGTTCTTCAAGATCCTGATTCGGGGCCTTGCCCGCAAACACGGGTTTGCGGCGTCGTTCATGGCGAAACCCTACGCCGATCTGGCCGGAACAGGGTTCCACACCCACATCTCGCTGTTGGATGGCAAGGGGCGGAACATCTTTGACAACGGTGGTGCGGAAGGTACGGCGGCCCTTCAACACGCGTTGGCCGGGTGTCTGAACGCGATGCCTGGCTGCGGGCTGATCTGGGCCCCCCATGCGAATTCCTATGATCGGCTGGTGCCGGGCGCCCATGCCCCGACCGGCGTGGCCTGGGCCTATGAGAACCGCACCGTCGCCGTCCGCGTTCCGGGTGGTTCGCCAAAGGCGCGGCGGCTCGAACACCGGGTGGCGGGGGGCGACACCAATCCGTACCTCGTCCTGGCGGCAGTCCTTGGTGCAATGCTCGCCGGGATCGAAGATGCAGAGCCGCCGCCACCACCTGTCACCGGCAATGCCTACGACCTCGATCTGACCGGGATCCCGGATAACTGGGAAGAGGCGACGTCCCGTTTCGCCCGTGATCCTCTGGTCCGCCGGATCTTCCCGCGCGAATTGGTGGCAAACCTGCTGGCCACGAAACGGCAGGAGATGTCGAAGCTGGCCGAATGGTCACCGGAGGACCTTACCAACCATTATCTCGATATCGTCTAGGCCCGACCGACCTTTCAAAGAGACGGTCTGCCGGGGTTCCAGGATCGACTGCACGCTCAAGGGTTCATCGCCGAGAATCGCTCCTCCAGAATCTCCGCGGAGCGCCGCAATGCCTCTGTCTCGGCGGGATCGAGACGGGGCCAGAGGGTCGCCGATACACCGCCCCGCCCAACCAGACGGGGCAGCGAAAGGGCCACGTTCCTGATGCCGAGAACATCAGGCTCGACCGTCGAAACAGACAGGACCGCCTGCTCATCACCCCCGATCGCTGCGACGATCCTCGCCAGTCCGCCGCCGATCCCGTACCAGGTCGCGCCTTTTCCCTCGATGATGGTGTAAGCGGCGTTTCGGACGGCGGAGTCGATTGCGGACTGCACGTGATGGGTCACCGGCGCCCCGACC
The DNA here is from genome assembly GCA_964391555.1 of uncultured Rhodobacterales bacterium. GTDB lineage: Bacteria > Pseudomonadota > Alphaproteobacteria > Rhodobacterales > Rhodobacteraceae > JAMWZF01. The sequence continues at coordinate 17,156 of CAYMMT010000041.1, read as the reverse complement.
TGTGCCGCGAATTCCGTCAGTGGCACCGATCCCGCCCGTGCGTTCGACCAGGCCAGAACCTCGCTATCTCCGTGTTCGCCCAGGACATAGGCATGGACGGATTTCGGCGAGATCTTCAGATGCCGTCCGAGCAGCCATCGGAACCGGGCGGTATCAAGGAGTGTCCCGCTTCCGATGACGCGACTTGCCGGCAGGCCCGAGATCGCCTGCGTCACCTGTCCCATGATGTCGACCGGGTTCGACGCGACCAGAAGAATCGCGTCCGGGCAGGCCGCCATGACCTCCCCGACAACCGCGCGGAACACCACCGTGTTGCGCTCCAGCAGCGCCAGTCGGGATTCGCCGGGCCGCTGGGACACGCCACAGGCGAGGATCACCACGTCCGCGCCGGCCATGTCCGCGAATTCACCGTGCCTCACCACAGCCGGGTCGCCGAATGGCACCGCATGGGCAATGTCTTCCGCCTCGGCCCGGGCCCGTGCCTCGTCTATGTCGACGAGCACAAGTTCAGTGGCGATCCCCTTGAGCACCAGCGCAAAGCCGGCGGCCGATCCCACCATCCCGGCGCCTGCAATCCCGACTTTCATATTCTCCCGCCTCGCACCTTTGTTCGCCAAGGACCACAATCGCACGGACCATGCCCAAGCTCCACTCAGCGCGCTCTTGTCGCCTCTGGGCGCGCGCCATAGACAGGGACGCAACCTCATCGAACCCCGAGCGCCATGAAGATCGGCATCCTACAGACCGGACACGCCCCCGTCGCCCTGAAACCTGTTCTGGGCGATTACGCCTCCATGTTCGTGGAGCTTCTGGGCCGCGACACCTTTGACTACCAGGCTTGGTCTGTTGTCGACATGGAGTTTCCGGACGATATTCATGCGGCCGACGGCTGGCTCATAACGGGCTCCCGCCATGGCGCATACGACGACCTGCCCTTCATCGCACCGCTCGAAGACTTCATCCGTCGCATCTATGGCGCGGGTATCCCGCTCATCGGGGTCTGCTTCGGCCACCAGATCATCGCGCAGGCCCTGGGTGGTCGCGTTGAAAAGTTCGCCGACGGATGGGCTGTCGGACGCACGGTCTATGATTGGGACGGGTCCCGAGTCACGCTGAACGCGTGGCATCAGGACCAGGTGATTGAGCTTCCCGAAGGAGCCAAGCGCATCGCCTCGAACGACTTTTGCACCAATGCCGCGCTCCTGTACGGGGATCGCGCCTTCACTGTTCAGGCCCACCCCGAATTCGGTCACGACTTCATCGAGGGGCTGCTCGAGCACCGCGCCGGTGCCGTCGAGGCGGATCGGGTCGCGCGCGCCAGGGAAACCCTCGGCCAACCTCTCGACAATGCAAAACTGGGCGCCATGATGGCGCGGTTCTTCAAGGAAAGGCAGCTCGGATGAGCCACCTCGACCAACTTCCCGACGCCGCGCGTGCCTATGTCGACAGCAATCCGCTCGACGAGGTCGAATGCGTGATCGCAGACTTGCCGGGCATCGCCCGCGGAAAGGCCGTGCCTGCCTCCAAGTTCGAACGTACATCGCAGTTCTTTCTGCCCAACTCGATCTTTTTCCAGACGATCACGGGCGACTGGGCCGAGGATGTCAGCGACGACAACTGGACCGAACCGGACATGATCCTGCGCCCCGACATGTCCACCGCGACGGCGGCCCCCTGGGCCGATGACGGCACCTTGCAGGTGATCCACGAAGCCTTCGACCAAAAAGACAACCCGATTGCCTTTTCCCCCCGCAACGTCCTCAAGCGCGTCTGCGAATTGTACCGGGCAAAGGGCTGGACACCCGTCGCCGCCCCGGAGATGGAATTCTACCTTGTCGGGCGCAATACCGACCCGGCCAAGCCCATCGAACCGATGCTCGGCCGCACAGGTCGTCCGGCCGCCGCGCGTCAGGCCTACAGCCTCACTGCGGTTGACGAATATGGCCCGGTCATCGACGACATCTACCACTTCGCCGAGACTCAGGGGTTCGAAATCGATGGCATCACCCAGGAAGGCGGCGCCGGACAGGTCGAAATCAACCTGCGCCACGGCGACCCGGTGAAGCTGGCCGACGAAATATTCTATTTCAAACGGCTGATCCGGGAAGCCGCGCTCAAACACGATTGCTTTGCCACCTTCATGGCCAAACCCATCGAGGGTGAGCCGGGATCCGCGATGCACATCCACCATTCGGTGATGGATGAGACCGGTCGCAACATCTTTTCCGGTCCTCAGGGCGGCGAAACAGACGCCTTCTTCCACTTCATCGGGGGGTTGCAGGAGCACCTGCCTTCGGTCATCGCGCTGCTGGCGCCATACGTCAACAGCTATCGGCGATACGTCAAGGATCACGCCGCTCCCATCAATCTCGAATGGGGTCGTGACAATCGCACCACCGGCATCCGTATCCCGGTTTCCGACGCCGCGAGCCGGCGCGTCGAAAACCGCCTGGCCGGGATGGACTGCAACCCCTACCTCGGCATCGCCGCGTCGCTGGCCTGTGGTTATCTTGGCCTGACCGAGGAAATTCGCCCCGACAAACGCTTTACCGGTGACGCCTACGAGGCGGAGGATGCGATCCCCCGTGGTGTGCATTCGGCCCTCGACCTTCTCGAGGAGGCCACGACCATGCAAGAGGTTCTCGGGCCGGAATTTGCCCGGGTCTACCTCGGCGTGAAACGAACCGAGTATGACGAGTTTCTGCAGGTCATCAGCCCGTGGGAGCGGGAGCATCTTCTGCTCAATTGTTGACGTGATGGAGTTCGAGCCCGACACTTTCGGCCGCCTGTACGCCGACCTCTACGACGATGTGCACGATCCGGGCACGACCGATGAGAGCGTGGCTCTGATCTCGGATCTCGCGGGCGCCGACGCCCGCATACTCGAACTGGCCATCGGGACCGGGCGCATGGCCTTGCCTCTCGCGGCGCGCGGCCATCACATCGAAGGCATCGATGGCTCGTCCGAGATGGTTGATGTCATGCGCACCAAACCCGGCGGCGCCGGTATTCCGGTCACCATCGGGGACATGGCCGACGTGGACCGTGACGGTCCCTTCGACTTTGTTTTTCTGGTCTTCAACACGCTCTTCAACCTGACCTCACAAGAGGCTCAGGTCCGCCTTTTCCGGAACGTCAGCGCGCGTCTCCGTCCCGGTGGCCGGTTCCTTGTCGAAACCTTTGTTCCGGACCTTTCGGCATTCACCGATCACCAGCGCATGAAGGCCCGAAAGGTCGAGATGGGAATGCTGGATTTCGAAGCGGTTCACCACGACCCCGTGAGGCAGACCTTCCGGATGCAGCGCGTGCGCATGACGGCGGAGGGCTCGACCCTCTCTCCGCTTGTCTTGCGCTATGCCACCCCACCCGAACTGGACCTCATGGCGGCCCTCGGCGGACTGCGGCTTGCCGATCGTTGGGGGGATTGGCATCGCGCGCCATTTACCGCGGACAGCACGATGCATGTCTCTGTCTATGAGAAACCGGCATGAGCCATATACCATTCATCATCTTGGCCCCGAAACGCGTCCCCCACCGGAGTATCCGGCGATGACCTCGATCCTTTATCGCAATGACCGCCCGGGGACGTTCCCGGATAGCTGGTACGCCGCAAGTACGGAAATCCCGGCAGAGCGCCCCTCCCTGCTCGGCGAAACAACTGTTGATGTCGCGATTGTCGGTGCCGGCTATTGCGGGCTGACCGCGGCACTCACGCTTGCGGACATGGGCTACTCCGTCGCCGTCGTCGAGGCGCATCGGGCCGGCTTCGGCGCTTCTGGCCGAAACGGGGGACAAGTTGGCAGCGGATTCAACATGGACCAGCGGCAACTTGCCAGACGTCTGGGTGCCGACGACGCGCGCAAGCTGTGGTTTCTGGCCGAAGAGGCCAAGGCCCTGACCCGTGCGCAAGTGGCCGAATACGCACCCGAGGCCAACTACCGGCCCGGAATTCTTCAGGGAGAGTGGTCGCGGCAAGGCGCCGAAGAGGCCCGCCGCTATGCCCAATTTCTTGCCCGGGAATATGCCTACGACTCCGAACCGCTCGACCGGGCCGCCTTTCAGAACATCTGCCGGTCCGAGGTCTACAAGGGCGGCACGCTCGACAAAGGGGCGGGCCACCTGCACCCGTTGCGCTATGTCCTCGGCCTCGCGAAGGCCGCCGAGGCCAGCGGCGTGACGATCTACGAACGGACCGAGGCGCACCACGTGGAGTCCGGCCTCATCCGCACGGGGCAAGGCCGCGTGAAGGCGAACCACATCCTGATCTGCGGCAACGGCTACCTGCCCCAGCTTGGGGGCAACGTGACCCGCGCCTATGCCGCCCGGGTCATGCCGATCAATTCCTTCATCGCGGCCACGGCGCCCCTTGGGCCGAAGGCAGAGGATGTCCTGTCTCAGGATGTCGCCGTGGCCGACGACAAGTTCGTGGTGAACTATTTCCGCCTCTCCGAGGACAAACGCCTGCTGTTCGGCGGGCGCGAAAACTACGGCATCGGCTTTCCCCGTGATATTCTCCCGGCGCTCAGGGACCGCATGGAGCGGCTGTTCCCGCAGCTCAAGGGTGTTCCAATCGACCATCATTGGGGCGGCACGCTGGGCATCACCATGACCCGTTTGCCCTACCTGTCCCAATTGGCTCCGGGTGTCCTGGCCGCCGGCGGCTTCTCGGGCCACGGCGTGGCGCTTTCGGGTTTTGCGGGCAAGGTACTGGCCGAAACCGCGGCCGGCGACGCCGAACAGTTCGACCTGATGACGAAACTGCCGATCACGCCATTCCCCGGCGGCGCCGCTGCCCGGGCCCCGCTGCTGACACTGGCCATGACGTGGTACAGCCTGCGCGACAGGCTGGGCATCTGATGGCGGGATCATCGGGCCGCATAACGCTCTGGGGCGTGGAGGTGTTTGTGGCAACGGCGGAAGAGGCCTCCATCACCGCCGCCGCCAAGCGACTGGACACATCTGCAGCAACGGTAAGCCAGCAACTCACCAACCTCGAAGCCAATATCGGAACCACGCTGCTGGACCGACAGGCGCGTCCCGTGGCCCTGACCCCGGCGGGCGACATGTTCCTGCGCCGCGCCAACGCGATTCTGAACGAGGCCGATCAGGCCCGGGCCGAGTTGGGCCAGCAGGACCTCAGTCACCTGACGCGCTTCCGCCTCGGCATGATCGAGGATTTCGACGCGGATGTGACGCCCCGGCTTCTCTCGGATATGGCCGACGATCTGAAGTCGTGCCAGTTCCTGCTGGAAACCGGCGCGTCCCACCGCCTCCTTGATCTGCTCGAAACCCGCGCCCTCGACGTGGTTGTGGCCGCCGATATGGGCCAGCAGGCCCCGACGATGGAAGTGCACCCGTTGATGGAGGAACCCTTTGTCCTGGCCATGCCGAAGGGGGCGCTGGGACCCGGCGACGTGTTGCGCCAATTGCGCCGGATGCCGTTTGTCCAATACACCGAGCGACACCTGATGGGGCGCACCATCGCGGCGCACCTGTCGCGGCAGAATATCGTGCTGACCCGGCGCTTCGAACTCGACAGTTACCACGCGATCTTGGCGATGGTGGCCGAAGGTGCGGGCTGGACGATCCTGACCCCTTTGGGATGGATGCGGGCGCAGAGGTTCAGAGATGCCGTTGACGTTGCACCGTTGCCCGGCCCGGGTCTGAGCCGCACGATATCCCTCACCGCACGGCGCGATTTGTTGGGAACGATGCCGGGAGAGATCGCGGGTCGGTTGCGACCTCT
>CAYMMT010000041.1:0-11310 GCA_964391555.1 uncultured Rhodobacterales bacterium | reverse complement strand
AGGAATTGCCAGTTCCAGAAGGCCCGCGCGTTGTCGGTTGAAGAGCCAAAGACCTGCACCTTGACCCCGCGCAGCGCGGACGCCTTTGCAAATGCTGTCACGTCCTCATCGGACATTCCGACGAGATTGAACTGGATCGAGTCCGGCGCGCGCACTTCCGGTTCCAGCTTCTCCGGCACATCGAAATAGGCGGTTGCATGAAGCTGCGCCGCCACATGGTCGTGATTGCGGCGGCCGTCAGCGACACGACGCGGCACCTCTGCCAATTGCGGGCGAATGATCGCGGCGGAGAGGTTCGACAGGCGAAGGTTGTAGAGCGGCAGCTTGTTCTGCCAGCGGGAAAACGGCTCGGCCAGAACGGGGTGCTTCTTCCAATTGTGCTCATAAGCGCCGGACATGATGACGGCCTGAGCCACGAGATCGGCGTCATTGCTGATCAGGATGCCCCCCTCCCCGGAATTCAGGAGCTTGTAGGATTGGAACGAAAAGCAACCGACATGGCCGATCGTGCCGATCTTCCGGCCGTTCCACGTGGTCCCGAGCGAATGCGCGGCGTCTTCGATCACCGGGATGCCCGCCTCGCTGCAAAGCGCCATGATCGCATCCATGTTGGACGTATGGCCCCGCATGTGGCTGATGATCACGGCCCGACACTCCGGAAGTTTGCGCGCGAAATCGTCGATGTCGATGCGGTAGTTCTCTCCGCATTCGGCCAGAACCGGCACGCAATCCGCATGGACGATGGCGGACGGCACGGCGGCAAAGGTGAACGCCGGGATCAGGACTTTCGCGCCCCGTGGCAGGCCCAGCGCCTTCAGTGACAGAAACAGCGCTGCCGAGCAGGACGACACGGCAAGGGCGTATTTCGTCCCCATCATCTTGGCGAATTCGGATTCCAGCAGGGCGACCGGTGCATCGTCGGATGTGTACCTGAACAGGTCACCCGTCATCAGAAGACGTTCAACCTCGGTTCGGGCGGACGGAGGAATTGCTTCGGCCGTATGAACGTCCGGTGCGGCGACGGGGGTGTCTTGCAGGGTCATTTCAGTTTTTCCGAATTCTATTTTCGGAATTTCCTAACATACAACGCGGGACGATTCCAAGACCAATCACCGACCAAGCCAGGGCCGGTGGGTGCCAAGGAATTTTTGAGTTGTCGGGCTGGTCGCGCTCAAGCCTACAAGCGCCAACGGCCGCAGATCAGGGCGTCATTTGCCCATTTTGGACAGTTTGGCCTGAAGCGCCGCCAGTTCTGCCTTGATCTCATCAAGGTCTTCGCCATCCCCGGCGGTCTCCGCGGGATTGTTCGGTGTCTCTGCCTGTGGCGGTGTTCCCGCGCCCATCATGCCGCCGGTCATTGCCTTGAGGAACGCTTCTTGCTGGGCGCGCATGGCCTCGAACCCCGGCATCGCGGCCATCGGGTTCGCCCGGGTCATGCTTTCGACCATCTTTGTCTGCCCGTCGCGCAGCATGTCGAATGACATCGCGAGGAACTGCGGCACGACCGACATCGACTGTGACGTGTAGGACCGCACCAGATCGGTCAGAACGTCCACTGGCAGGACACTCTCACCCCGGCTCTCGTGCTCGGCGATGATCTGAAGAAGGTACTGGCGTGTCAGGTCGTCGCCCGATTTCAGGTCTACGATTTTCACCTCGCGACCCTCGCGGATGAAGGTCGCGATATCCTCGAGCGTCACGTAGTCGGAGGTCTCCGTGTTGTAGAGCCTGCGGCTCGCGTAACGCTTTATCAGAAGCGGCGATTGCTTTGCGGACACCCTTGGGCCCTCCCCCTGCGGCAGTGCAGAGAAGCCTACGCCGCGTGTGCGAAAAAGGAAAGCCCGTGTCGCCCTCGGAGTCCGACCGGCAAGAGCATGACAAGCGCCCCATTCGCGTGACCCTCTGAGGTGGATCCATTCAAGGATGCGAAGGTCTGTCGAAGCTCGGACCATTTCACCGTTTCGATCATGGGGATTGCTCATCGTCGCCACGTGACATTCCCTCGAGGATTGGCGCGTTTCGCAAATCTATTGGCGCAAAGGGAAATTGAGAGAGGTCGCGCAACACCCTAGGTCTCGGACATCACCGAGAAAGGAAGCCCATGGCCCAGACCATTCTCATCACCGGCGCATCGTCAGGCATCGGCAAGGTCACCGCGAAGCTGTTTCAGGAAAAGGGGTGGAATGTCGTCGCAACGATGCGCACGCCGGCCAACGAAGACGAACTCACACAGATGGAAAACGTTCTGGTTGCGCGGCTGGACGTGACGGACGAAGACTCGATCGCCACGGCTGTCGATGAGGGGATCGACAAATTCGGCAGGATCGACGTGCTCCTCAACAACGCCGGATACGGTGCCTATGGACCGCTCGAAGCCTTCCCGATGGACAGGATCCGCCGACAATTCGATACCAACGTCCTTGGCCTGCTGGCCACGACAAAGGCCGTGCTTCCGCATCTGCGGGCCAATGGCTCGGGTACGATCGTGAACATCTCCTCCATCGGCGGACAGATGACATTCCCTTTAGGCGCCCTTTACCACGGCACGAAGTTCGCGGTCGAGGGCATCTCGGAAGCCATGCATTTCGAGTTGGAAGCCGCCGGGATCAAAACGAAAATCGTGGAACCGGGAATGATCGCAACGGATTTCGGGGGCCGGTCTTTCGATTTCACGAATGACGAGAGCATGGCGGAGTATCAACCGGTCATCAAAGCCCTTTTTGAAAGCTGGGGCGCCAATACTCAGGCGTCGGAACCAAGCGTTGTCGCCGACGTCATCTGGCAGGCCGTCACCGACGGCACCGACACCCTGCGATACCGTGCGGGGGCGGATGCGGAAGAGTTGTTGACCAGCCGCAAGGCATTTGATGACGCGGCCTTCATAGGCGGGCTCAAGTCACAGTTGGGCCTGGACAAGATCTGAGCTTGGACCCGCGTCGAGCATGTAGTGTAAATTCGTCCGTCTATGGACCGGACCAAACCAATGACCTCGGGCCGGAGCATGAAAGGAGCGATGGCGCTGCTGTTGGGCGAGAATTGCGCTGGAGCCGATTCAACGCAAGTCCGGGGGCATATCGGGATCCATGCCCGGCGGGCGTGGCACCGGGGTCGCCGGGGGCTCCGGCAACTCGAAGCGCAGGCCCTGGCGTTTCAGGACCGGCACAACCGGGTGATCGCGCCCGAAGAATGCGACATCGAGGAACCCGGCCTCCGCCCCCGACAGGGCAACGGCGTCGCGGACCGCCTTGGCGAGGGCGGCTTCTGCCCCGGGCGCCGGCTCCACGAGCGCCAAAAGCGGGCCGCGCCGGCCATTGGTTTCCACCGCGGTCACGAGCCACGCCGTTTCCGCCAGACCGCCCGCCCGCGCCAGAGCCCCGTCAAGGGCCGCCAGCACGGTTTGAGGCAGGTCGCCCGGCGGACCGATTTCCGCCACCTCGGCGGACATGTCCTCGGGCCCACCCGCGAGGGTCTCCGCCAGCCATGCAATCGCATCGGGCCGCAAGAGCGTGGCTGACGTGGCAACTTCGGGGTTCAGAGCAAGGCCAATCCCCTGCCCGGCCAGCATCTCTGCCAGAGCGCGGCCCGGGAGTGCGGCGTATGGCGCTGCCTCACCCGCGAATTCGGACAACCGCTGTGCTGTATCAAACGCGAGCAGGTAGCGGCCCTCGGATGTCTCCATGAGCCGGGGCGCGATGTCGTCATCGCCGGCGTCCTCTTCCAAAAGCAGGATCAGTTCCGCCTCGGCGAGGCGTGCGTAAAACGCAAGCCGCGCGGCGTCGTCGTCAGGTGCGGCCTCCATCTCGGCGAAGGCGATATCAAGTGGGGTCATCGAGCACCTTCCGAACTTGCGCCCGGAGCGCGGGAAGCAACTCGCCCGCCATCCAGGGATTTCGTTTCAGCCAGCCGGTATTGCGCCACGACGGATGCGGCAAGGGAAACACGCGTGGCGCGACGTCGCGCCAAGCGGCGACTGTCGACGTCACCCCCTGCCTTGCGCCCAGGTGCCAGCGCTGCGCTGCACCACCGACGAGGACGGTCAACCTGATATTGGGAAGAGCAGCCATGACCCGCGCGTGCCACGTCCGGGCACAAATCGGCGGTGGGTGAAGGTCGGAGCCCTTGGCATCATAGCCGGGGAAGCAGAAGGCCATCGGGACAACCGCGACCCGGTCCAGGTCGTAGAACTCCGCTTCCGTCATGCCGAGCCAATCGCGCAACCGGTCTCCCGACGGGTCGCGGAACGGCTCCCCGATTTCATGGACCCTCTTCCCCGGAGCCTGCCCCGCAATCAGGATGCGGGCCGGAGGCCGGGCCCAAACGACCGGTCGCGGCGCATGAGCCGTTGCGGTAGCCGCGAAACGGTCCTTGCAAACCGCACAAGCGCGGATTTCTCGGGTCAGCTCGTCCATGAGCCAAGACGTAGCCCGCAGGGGCGGGTCGTGAACAGGCCGTTTGAGAGCGTCGGTGGCTTGCGTTGGGGCAGCGCTGCAGCCTAGGCTTTCCACATGCGCCTTGCCGTTGCCATCCTTGCATTGTCCTTTCCCCTCGCCGCCGAAGCGGAGACCCGGTGCGGCTGGCTGAGCAACCCAACGCCGGCCAACTACTGGTTGCAGGATGCCGACGGCGAATGGACACTTTCGATCCAGGGTATCGGCGATCGGGACAACGGGTTCTATGACGCCCCATGGGCCGACGCGCCTTCGGACTGGTGGGTCGAAACCAATGGAAGTTACGGCTACGGCTGCGCCTGCTTCGAGGGGGTGGTCGATGTGGAAACGCGGTGGGCAATCAAGGTCACTTCGGTAACGCCCCTGCCTCTGAACCGTTGCCTCCAGGATCCGGCGCTTCCATCTCGCTAGAAATTTCGACAACCTTCGAAGTTTGCGTTGATCCACGAATGATATTTCGATAACTCTAGAAACATGAAAATGGATCAAACCCAAGACCTGAGCCTCGAACTGGCCGCCTCCACGTTTGCCGCCCTCGGATCGGAGCAGCGTCTGCACGTTCTTCGGACGCTTGTGCGGTCGGGCCCGGATGGCCTGACGATCGGTGAGCTTGGCAACCGTTCCGGGGTCACGGGCTCCACCTTGACCCACCACATGAAGATCCTGGCCAACGCCGGCCTCGTGACGCAGGTCAAGCACGGTCGTTCGATCATCTGCGCGGCCGTCGCCTTTGGCGAATTGGAGCATTTGGCCAACTTCCTGCTCAGCGAATGCTGCGCGGACTGCGACAGATCGGACCATGACCATGGCTGAGACCGCGCACCCGAGCTATCCGTCGTTTGGAGCGCAAATCAGAAAGCTTCCTTGGGTCTGGACGATCACTGCCGTGCTGCCCTTGCTGGTCGCGATCTTCGACCCGGCGGGGTTTGTCCCGGTGCTCCGGTTCACCTTGACCGCCCTGATCGGCACAGCGCCTTTCATAGTCTTCGCGGTGCTGGCCGTCGGCTATCTGAAGGCGACCGGCGCGGAAAACCTCGTCGCCAAGGCCTTTGAAGGCAATCCGGTCCGGATGATCGTCTTTGCCGCGCTTCTTGGCGGGCTTTCCCCGTTCTGTTCCTGCGAGGTGATCCCGTTCATCGCCGCGCTGCTCGCCGTCGGTGCGCCGCTGTCTGCCGTCATGGCGTTCTGGCTGGCCTCTCCGCTGATGGATCCGGCGATGTTCCTGATAACATGGGGAGAAATCGGGCTGAGCTTCACTATTGCAAAGACCGTGGCCGCCGTCGGGATTGGGCTGCTGGGCGGTGTCGTGACGTTGGCGCTGGCCCGGTCCCCCGTTTTTGCCGATCCGCTGCGCAAGCGGCCCAAGGTGGGCGGCTGCTGCGGGGTGAAAAAGCCATTCTCCGGCACGCCGGAATGGCGCTTCTGGGGCGATCCCGAGCGCACCGAGACTTTTCGCCGGACGGCACTGGAGAACACGGCTTTCCTGCTGAAATGGCTCACGCTCGCCTACACGATCGAAGCGCTCATGGTTCGCTATATTCCCGCCGACACCATTTCGACCGTCCTCGGCGGCGAGGGCGCCGGCACCGTGTTGCTTGGCGCGGTGGTCGGCATGCCAGCGTATCTTAACGGGTATGCGGCCGCCGGGCTGGTTGGTGGCCTGTTGGATCAAGGCATGGCCCCGGGGGCCGCAATGTCTTTTAGGCTCGCTGGTGGTGTCAGCAGCATACCGGCAGCCATGGCCGTCTGGGCGCTGGTCAAACCACGTGTCTTTGCGGCCTATTTGGGACTTGCCCTCGTGGGCGCCATGGCCGCAGGGTTGCTCTGGCAGGTTCTGGCCTGAGACATGCGGACGAGTCGTTGTGGTAACACCTCGTGGCGGTCACACGCCGACCACTCAAATTTGATGTACCTCTCGCGGCAGTTCCCACATACTATGGCCGAAAGGCAGGTTCTAACCCGGCCTTAACTTCGACCTGAGACAGTCCGCAGGCAAGACGGGCCCTTGGGTTAGCCTGCGTCTGCGCGGGCAGAGCAGTGACATACGAAGGCGACATGCTGGAGTTTAACGACGTCTCGAAGTCCTTTTGGACCGGAACGCAGCGCAAGGTGATCCTTGATCGCGCCTCGTTTCGTGTGGATTTGGGCAACTCGCTGGGCATTCTGGCGCCAAACGGCACGGGCAAGACGACGCTGATCAACATGATGGCCGGACTCGAGCAACCGGACGAAGGCGAAATCACGCGTGCCTGTCGCATCTCCTTTCCGCTCGGATTCATGGGCGGTGTCGTGGGCAAGCTCACCGCCAACGAAAATGCGCGCTATATCGCCCGCCTTTACGGCCTCGACCCCGACTACGTGGAGGCGTTTTGCCGCTGGATGTCGGGCATCAACGAGTATTTTGACATGCCGGTTGGCACCTATAGCCAGGGCATGCGAGCGCGATTCACGTTTTCGCTGATGCTGGCGCTCGAGTTTGATATGTACCTCATCGACGAGGGTATGCCGGCAACGACGGATGCCGAATTCAACCGCAAGGCAGGCTCGGTCCTGCGCGATCGGCTGGAGAACACCACGGTGGTCATCGTCTCTCATCAGGCCCAGACGCTTGAACGGTTCGCCCGGTCGGCGGCGGTCCTGAGAAACGGACGACTGCACATGTTCGACAGCCTCGAAGAAGCGAAACAGATGTATGACTACCAAGCCTAGAGCACTGCGCTACAGAATCCGGCGGACTGACCCTTTGGTCCCCCCGACGCCGTCGGACGAGCCGCACGAGGGCGGTTCCGGCGAGTCACCTGAGGATGCCGGCACGAACACGGAGCCGTCGGCCCAGTCCGGGCAGGTCGACAGCCCGACCCAGGTCGCCGCAGAGACCGATATCAACGCAATCCGCAAGGAAGGCCTGACGGGTCGACAGCTTCGGATGGCGCGGCGGATCGCTCAGAAGCACGGGCTGCCGGTGACCTCGGACTTTGACGCCGTTCGGCAGTTGCGGCTGAACGGGATTGATCCGTTTCGGCGCGCCAACATCCTTGAACTGGTGGTGCCCAACGACGCCGGCGGCGCCGCGCCGCAAAATGGTGGCGAGAGCGCGTACAGCGCCTCCAACGCCAAAGCCGGTCTGACCTCGGGCAGATCCGGACCCAACAGGGAGGGCGGACAGGCGCGCGTTCAGCTGCCCCAGACGATCCGCAAAGACGCGAACCTTCCGTCCACCGAAACCGGCCCTGCCCCGAACCCGGCCGTCGAGCGCATTGCAGAAATTACCGCAATTCAACGCGACATTGCGCGCCGTCGGCGCCGCAATCTGGTGATGCTGTTCACACGGCTCACCGTTTTTGTGGCTTTGCCCACGTTGCTGGTCGGCTGGTATTTTGCCTTCATCGCAACACCCATGTACGCGACCTACGCCGAATTCACCGTGCGCGAGCAGCAGTCACAAGGCGGAGCGGGGGGGTTGGGCAGCCTGTTCTCTGGCACCGGGCTGGCTACCCAGCAAGACGCGATCTCGGTTCAATCCTTCTTGGTTTCTCGCGACGCCTACCAGCGCCTGAATAGCGAAGAGAACTTCAAGGCACACTTCAGTGGCGACGAGGTTGATGCGCTGCAGCGTCTTGAACTCGACAGCACGGATGAAGAGGCCTTTGCCGTTTACAGTGACGTGGTGCGCGTGTCCTACGACCCGACCGAGGGCCTTTTGAAGATGGAGGTGATCGCAGCGGATCCCGCGTCGTCCCAGCGGTTCTCCGAGGCCCTGATCACATATGCCGAAGAACGTGTCGACGACCTGACCCAACGGGTCCGCGAGGACGCGATGCAGGGCGCGCGCGCCAGCTACGAAGAAGCGGAGGCCCGCCGCGAGCAGGCCCTGCAGGATTGGCTCACGCTGCAGCAGGAGCTCGAGATCGTGGATCCGGTCGGCGAAACGAGCGTCAAGACATCTCAGATCGCCCAACTCGAAAGTCAGCGTCAGCAGCTGCAACTCGAACTGCAGACGCGACTGAACGTGCGTCGCCCGAACGAAGCCCAGGTCACCGCGCTGGAGAGCCAGATCGCGAACATCGACAGCCTCATCACGGAACTGCGCAGCGAATTGACCGCGGCCAATTCCGATGGCCTGAGCCTTGCCACCAAGAATACCGAACTGCGGCTCGCAGAGGAGAATTACACGTTCCAGACCGTGATGGTGCAGCAGGCGTTGCAGCAAATGGAAACGGCGCGGATCGAAGCCAACAGGCAGGTGAGTTATCTGTCGCTCAACGTGCGCCCCATTGCGCCGGACAAGGCCTCGTACCCCAAAGTGTTCGAGAACACGGTGCTGGCCTTCCTTGTTTTTGCCGGAGCCTACCTCATGGTTTCGCTCACAGCCTCGATCCTCCGTGAACAGGTTTCTGCCTGATGACGGATATGAAAGCGGTAAGAGTCGGAGCGCTGACACTGTCCAATTCAGCGCCCCTGACAGTGATCGCGGGCCCCTGTCAGCTCGAAGGCCGCGACCATGCCCTGATGATTGCCGAAACGATGGCCGATGCCTGTGACACTGCCGGGGCGGGCTACATCTTCAAAGCCAGCTACGACAAAGCGAACCGCACGTCCCTGTCGGGCAAACGCGGGCTCGGCATGGAAGAGGGGCTATCGGTTCTGGCCTCGGTCAAAGAGACTTTGGGAGTTCCCGTTCTCACCGATATCCACTCGCCCGAACAGTGCGCGCCCGTGGCCGAAGTTGCCGACGTGCTGCAGATCCCCGCATTCCTGTGTCGTCAGACCGACCTGCTGCTCGCCGCGGGCGAAACGGGCGCCGTCATCAACATCAAGAAGGGCCAGTTTCTGGCGCCCTGGGACATGCCGAACGTGGCGGAAAAAGTGGCGTCGACCGGCAATGACGCGATTCTGCTGACTGAGCGCGGCACGTCATTTGGCTACAACACCCTGGTCGCGGACATGCGCAGCCTGCCGCAGATGGCCGCGACGGGATATCCGGTGATCATGGACGCCACCCATTCGGTACAGCAACCCGGTGGCAAGGGTGGTTCATCCGGCGGCCAGCGCGAGTTTGCGCCCGTGATGGCACGAGCGGCGGTGTCGCTGGGGGTCGCCGGGGTTTTCATCGAAACCCACGAGGCCCCCGACCGCGCGCCGTCAGACGGACCCAACATGATCCCGCTTGACCAGATGGCGGATCTGATCAAGCGGCTGATGGCACTGGATGCCGTCGCCAAGGACTGGCCCGTCGCGCTTTGATATCCAACGGCAGCTGTAAGCCGGCGGGCACATGCGTCCGGTCCGGCTTCTTCGGCCCGGTGAAAAACAAGTCGGGTCTCTTCAATCTGGTGCATTGCCGCCGTAATCTGTCGCGGATTGTTTGCCCTGACGGATTGAACCATGACTTTTCTGCGCACGCTCTTTCTTGCAACACTGCTCCTGCTCCCCCTTGCCGCATTTGGACAGGACGCTGAAACCACGGCCCCGACTGCCACGATCGCGACGGGCGACAACGCGCAACTCGACGCCGATATCGCCGTGAGAATGCGGGAAATCCTCGGCGAACTCGGTAATTACGAAGACGTCACGGTTCAGGTCAACGAAGGCATCGTGACACTCCGTGGCACCACGACGACAACGGCGGAAGCCGCGGATCTGACGGTCTTGGCGTCCCGGATCGAAGGCGTCGTTTCGGTTCGAAACCAAGTGTCGGAAACCGCCGACATCGTCCGCCGCCTGAACCCGGCGGTCGAGCGGTTTCGCACCCGTATCGACCAGATGCTGATCATGCTGCCGCTGGCCGCCATCGCGGCGGCAGTCTTTGCCATTGTGGCCTTTCTCGGCTTTCGCATTGCCCGGGCCAGGAACCCTTGGGACCGGCTCGCACCCAACGCCTTCATCGCGGACCTCTACCGCCAGATCGTGCGGATCGCGTTTCTCATTGCGGCCATCGTCATCGCCCTCGATATCCTGAACGCGACTGCCCTTTTGTCCACGATCCTCGGGGCGGCCGGTCTCATCGGGCTGGCGATCGGCTTCGCCGTCCGGGATACGGTCGAAAACTTCATCGCTTCCGTGCTCCTGTCGGTGCGCCAGCCTTTCCGGCCGAACGACGTCGTGGAAATCAATGGGGACACCGGCAAGGTCATCCGCCTGACCTCACGCGCGACGATCCTGCTGAGTTTCGACGGCAACCATATCCGCATCCCCAACGCCACTGTCTACAAGAGCCGGATCATGAATTTCTCGACCAACGCCGAGCGGCGGTTCATGCTAACCTTGGGTGTCGACAGTCATTGTGACCTCGCAGAGGCCAGAACGATCGCGGCGGAGACGGTGCAGGCCCTGCCCTTCATCCTCGACCAACCGGCGGTGTCGGTCTGGCTCGGGGACATCACGGACAGCGGCGTTGAGGTGATCGTGACGGGATGGGTCGATCAGGCGGAGACATCGCTTGTCCGGGCACGAGGGGAAGCCTTGCGACTGGTGAAAGCGGCCCTCGAAAATGCCGGCATCTCGTTGCCGAACACGACCTACACAATCGATATGGTGGGCTCGGCATCCCCGGACATGCCGGAGGCTGCGATTACCGCACCGACGCCGCAAGAAACCGTTCTGCCGGCAGGGGTCGAGGACGTCGCCGCAAACAGCGAGGCGGCGCTCAACAAACTGGTCGAAGCCGAACGGGATCAGGCCGACAAGGAGGACCTGCTCCATCGCGATGCCGCCGAGGAGTGAGGAATGAAAACCGTTCACCAAAATGCATTGTCAAATTGCGCAACCGGTCTTGAACCGATCTCCCGGAGCCGCTAGAGAGCACGTCGCTGCTGGGGTGTAGCCAAGCGGTAAGGCAGCGGTTTTTGGTACCGTGTACCGT
>CAYMMT010000040.1:0-19707 GCA_964391555.1 uncultured Rhodobacterales bacterium | reverse complement strand
CGTGTCCACACCCTGATCCTTCAGGGCCTGAACCACCATTTTCGCTCCGGTCATCTGACGTGCCATGTCTCTCTCCGTATCTGACACCGCGCGGCTCCGATTTGTCGGAACTGCACATAAAAAAGCCCCCGGGGGGTCCGAGGGCGCATGGGGGTCCGTTATGGAGTACCGTTACCGGCCCATGCGCCTTTCCCCTACAAGTACGAGAATGCCCAGCATCCCGAGGTCCTTTCGTTTCGTGCGCATGGTTATGACGAGTGCGGGGGGAGGGGTCAACAGGATATGGAGAAAATGTCGCCGGGCCGTTGGGTCGGGAAACATTGTTGCGCGCGCCGGCCGGGCGGCCGCAATCTCCACACCGAAACCGGCGGAGGATCCGCGGCCCGGCCGGCGTGCGCCCGGGCCCCGTTGTTTCGCGACGCGGCACAATCCCGATCCTGTCATCGGACTAAACCCCCGCCGGGCGTTAACGCTGAATTAACTTGGATTTGGGGGCATTTTGCTGCCACAATTCACCGGAAGGGGCGAGATCGAGAGGTCTCGGTGCGTATTTTCGCTGACGTAAAGATTGGTCTGGGAGTAACGGGACATGACACTGGAGGAACTGGTCGCGGCACGGAGTGCCGTCACGACGCTTGGCGCGTCCTTGTCGGAAAGGTTGGGTGCCGACAAGAAACTGTTCCTCTGGCAGGAAGAATACAGTTTCTCCGACGGCGGGTCCGTCTACGAATGGGCCTTCACGACCTACGACGACACCGGAACAATCGGCCCGATTTATGGCGGGCTGGATTTCCCGGGCTTTTCGCCGTCGGCCGATGTCGATGGTGCGGTCAACTTCGTCGCCTACCAGGGAAGCACGCCCGAGAGCGGGATGTTGATGGGGATCGGCATCGAATATGTGGCGCGCGGGGGCGATCTGGTGCGGAACGATCTGTTGATCGACGCCGAGACCGGCCGGCTGTTCGACAGCGAGGTCACGCCGATCGACGATTTTTCGTCTCCCGATGACGACGCTGGGCCGGACGACGTCGACACCTCGGACGAGATTCTGGTCGGCACCAATCTCAAGGACACGATCTTTGGCCGCGACGGCGATGACGACATCCGAGGCAAGTCGGGGCACGACCTGCTGGTTGGCGGCACGGGAGATGACGTCATCCTCGGTGGCGCCGGGGGGGATGTCATCAAGGGTGGCAGGGGCCACGACAGCATCGACGGCAACCAGGGCGATGACGTCATTTCCGGCTATACCGGCGACGACACGATCCAGGGCAGCGACGGCAACGACAAGATCTACGGCGGGATGGGCAATGACGTCCTGCTGGGAGACGAAAACCGCGATACGCTCTGGGGGGGACGTGGCGAGGACGAGCTTCGTGGCGGAGACCAGGGGGATATCCTCTTTGGCGGCGACGGGGCCGACACGCTGCGCGGCAACAAGGGCTGGGACAGGCTGCACGGGGGCGACCAGAACGACCTGCTGCGCGGAGACGAGGGCAACGATCTGTTGTTCGGTGGCCGGGGCCGGGACGAGTTGCACGGCGGATCGGGGGACGACGACCTGCGCGGCGGTCTGAGCGCGGACAAGCTGTACGGCGGCGGCGGCGATGACGACCTTTACGGCGGTCGCGGAGGGGATGTCCTGCACGGGGGCAACGGCGACGATGTGATGCGCGGCCATCAGGGCAACGACCGGATCATCGGCGGCAACGGGTCGGACAAGGCCATCGGCGGTGACGGCGACGATTACATCGATACATCCGGGAACAAGGATGCCGTCTTTGGCATTTCAGGCGCGCCCGATACGCCGGTTCCGGGTGTGATTGCCGCCGATGACGACCCGGGCGACGACAGGGACGTGGTTTACGGCGGCAATGGGAACGACACGATCCTGACCGGGGATGACGCCGACAGCATCTGGGCCGGGAGGGGAGACGACTACATCGACGGCGGCTTTGACGACGACTTCATTCAGGCCGGCGCCGGGGACGACGTCATCATCGCCGGTGAAGGCAACGACGTCGTGCGGGCCGGAACCGGCGACGACATCATCTACGGCGGGCTGCCGCCGGAGTTGCCCGATACGCTCAACGTCGCTGATCCCGCCGATCCGCAGCCGGACAACGGCAAGGACGTGATCTATGCAGGCCGGGGCAACGACACGGTCTACGGGGCCGATGACGACGACATTATCCGGGGTCAGCAGGGCAATGACATCCTGTTCGGAGGCGTCGATGACGACACGATGTACGGGGGCGCCGGTGACGACCAGGTCTGGGGCGACGAAGGGTCGGACCAGCTGACCGGCGGCTCGGGCAACGACATTTTCGGCTTCATCGAAGGTGCCGGGTCGGATGTGATCAATGACTTCACCGGAGGCGAGGACAAGATCCTGATCGCGGGCGGTCTGACCTTCGATGACCTGTTTCTCAGCCAGGACGAGAGTGCGGCGGTGATCGAGGCCGGCGCGATCACGATCCGGCTCGAAGGGGTGGATGCCGATGACCTGTCGGAGGACGATTTCATCCTCTGACCCGAACAGGCCCGAACAGGAAGGAGTGACGTTATGTCCGCCTTTGACGACAGTGGGCGGGTCCCTAGATTAACAATTATGAAGGCGCTGCATTACGTCCTTGCGCCCGTCGCGTTGCCGCAGGCCCTGTGGCTGAAGCGAACCGCGCTCCACATGCCGGAACCCGACGGGCCCCGGGCGGGGACATGCGGCCGTGGCCGACGGTTGCGGGTCCTCATGGTCGGGGACAGTTCCGTCGCCGGCGTGGGGGTGCGGCACCAGCGCGATGCCCTGTCCGGCCACCTGACGCGGGCCCTGGCCGACAGTTACCGGGTGGAATGGAAAGTCATCGCGAAATCCGGCGCAACGGTGCCGGAAACGCTGGTCCGGCTCGACGCGCAGTTGCCGGATCGGTTCGATGCGGTCGTGATCGGCCTCGGGGTCAACGATGCCAAGAACGGGGGCACCCTGCCGGCGTGGCGCCGGGACTACGCGCAGCTTCTGGACTTGCTGCAATCCAAGTTCGGCGCCGCCTGTGTCTATGCCAGCGGACTGCCCCCGGTGCGCGAGTTTCCGATCCTCAAATGGCCGACGCGCAGCGTGGTGGGCACGCGGGTCGAGCTCTTTGACGAGGCCCTCGAACAGTTGGTCGCGGAGCGTTCGGAGGGTGTGCGGTATATCGCGTTCTCAATGGATCTCGGGCCGCAGCACATGGCCGAGGACGGGTTTCACCCCGGAGCCGAGGTCTACGGCGAGTGGGCAAAACAGGTGTCCGAGGCGATCGCCGCGGATTTCCCCACGCATTCCTGACGGTACAGTAGGGCGGGAAATCCGGGTCGGAGCCGATTCTGTTTGGGGTGTGATGTGACGTGAACGTCAGCGTCCGGCCCTGGCGAAATCTGCCAAAACCACGTTCCTGTTGGCGCTAACGATCCCAAATGCCCATTTTTCCGACCTAAAAAACACCCGATACGGGTGGTAAAATTGGTAAAAACTATTTACCACATCGCCGGCGGCCTTTAGCTTCGCCGCACTTGTATCGATCCGCTCAAGGCGTCACAAACGGTCTTGAGTGACAAAATGGGAGGATAC
Source organism: uncultured Rhodobacterales bacterium (assembly GCA_964391555.1). Taxonomy (GTDB): domain Bacteria; phylum Pseudomonadota; class Alphaproteobacteria; order Rhodobacterales; family Rhodobacteraceae; genus JAMWZF01. Next base: position 16,103 of record CAYMMT010000040.1, on the reverse strand, counting down.
TCAACCAATGGATCGTCGTTCTTTTCTTCGCACTTCGGCGCTAGGTGGCACCGCTGCCGCAGCCAGCACACTTGCTGCGCCCGCCTATGCCCAAGGCAACCGCACCCTGACCATGGTGACTTCGGTCCCCGATGGCTTTGCGATCTTTGATGACGCCGCCACGATGGCCTCGAACATCATCACCGAGATGACCGATGGCGCGCTGACCATCCAGAAGATGCCCGCGGGTTCCCTCGTGGGCGCGTTCGAGGTGTTCGACGCGGTGTCCTCCGGTCAGGCCGATATCTACCACTCGGCGGAATACTACTTCCTCAACCAGCACCCGGCCTTTGCCTTCTACACCTCCGTGCCCTTTGGCATGACCGGTGTGGAAATGCTGGCCTGGTACTACCACAAGGGCGGCAAGGAGCAGCACCACGAGCTGGCCAGCCTCTTCAACCTCAAGCCGTTCCTCGCCGGGAACACGGCCATGCAGCCCGGCGGCTGGTTCAACACCGAGATCAACTCGGTCGAAGACCTGCAGGGCCTCCGCTTCCGGATGCCGGGGCAGGGCGGTCAGGTTCTCGGTGTGCTCGGGGCGTCCGTGCAGAACATTCCGGGTGGTGAAATCTACCAGGCTCTGTCGTCCGGTCAGATTGACGGTGCCGAGTGGATTGGTCCCTTCGCGGACGAGCGGATGGGCTTCCAGGAAGTCACTAACATCTACTACACCTCCGGCTTCCATGAGCCCGGCTCGGCGCTTGCCCTGTCGATGAACCTCGATGTCTGGGAATCCCTCACCCCGTCGCAGCAGCGCGTGGTCGAGGTCGCCTGTGAGGCCACCCACGCCAACAACCTGGGCCTGTCCTGGTCCGAGAACGGTGCGGCGCTCGCCCGCCTGCAGGCCGCTGGCGTGCAGCTTCGCGAGTTCCCCGATGACGTCTGGGACGCCTTCGGTCGCGGTGCCGCCGAGGTCCTTGAGGCCAACATGTCCGATCCGATCTACAAGGACATCGCCGACAGCTACTTTGCCGCGCTCGACGAAGTGTCGGCATGGTTCTCCATCGGCGACGGTGAGTTCATCCGTCAGCGGAACCGCGTCAACGCGGGCTAACTGCCGGACACAAGACCGGTTTCGCCCCGGCCCCGCATGGGTCGGGGCGAAATCTGCCACATCAAGAGTGGCTCGGGATAACGGTCAGATTGCGACGGAGGGTGTCGCGCCCATGACCTCGGGGAGCTATCCATGATCGAATTCGTCGTCTGGGTCCTGCAGAATATCGCCCTTGCGCCCTACTACCTGATCACGGCCCTGACCGATCCGGGCGCGTGGCTGAGTTGGTCGAACCCGGAAGCGGTCATGCGCTTCATCTACTACGGCGCGTCGGTCGAACTGTTCTTCGTTGTTTTCACGACATTTCTCATCATCACCGCGCTGGGCGTGTTCTGGAAGCGTGAAATCCTCTGGACCGCCGTGCGGGGCCTCGAGGCCGTCGCCAACGGCATTGGCCGGACCGCGGCATGGGCCGGGCTGGCGATGGTCCTGATCCAGGTGATGATCGTGTTTCTGCAGCGGATTTTCCGGGTGGCGGAGATCCAGCTGGGCCCCCTTGGCACCGCGATCACCTACGACCTGAGCTGGTGGGCCGAAGGGCTGAAGTTCTGGAATGCGATTGTCGTCACCCTCTGCGTCTCCTACACCTTCGTCCAGGGCGGGCATGTGCGGGTCGACCTCGTCTATTCGGCCGTGAAGTTCCGCACCCGCAAGGTCATCGACATGGTGGGCTGCCTCATCTTCATGATGCCGACCATCGTGATCACTTACCTTTATGCGTGGTTCTTCATGTGGCGGCACCTGATGACGCCCTCGGTGACATCGACGAGCGATCTTGACCGGATGCTCATGCAATCGCGCATTTTCCGCTGGAACGTGGAGACCATCGGTTTCAGCCCCAACGGCTTCAACGCCTATTTTCTTTTCAAGGTGCTGATCGTTCTCTTCTGCGTGCTGGTCTTCATGCAGGCCATCTCGTTCTTCTGGCGCTCTTACCTCGAGTGGCTCGAAGGCGAGGAGAGCGCGGGCAAGCATCTCGACCGCGATCAGATCGGCGATGAAGCCGAAGAGGTCGAACACGCCATTCACTCAGGATCGACCTGACGACCACCACCAGGACGCCTTCAAACGGCGCAACGAGGGGACAGTAAACCTATGCTTTTCGGACTTGATGGTGTCGAGGTTGGCCTGATCATCGTGTTCCTCACGCTGTTCGCGGGGATCATGACCGGCTTCCCGGTGGCCTTTGCAATCGGCGGCGCCGGGATCATCTCCTTCGCGATTATCGCCGCGATGGACAATGCCGGGTGGCTCATCCATCAGGCGATCGACACGGGGTCCGCGGAATATGCCGCGCTGCTGACCGAAGGGGTGGCCCGGGAAGCGATATCCGTCTTCCGATATCCGGACTTGCCGAGGGTGGAAGAGGCGCTCTTTACCGGTGGCTGGGAGCAGGCGCTGGAGCGTAATATCTCCTTCATCGTCAACCGGATGAACGAGCGTGTCATCGCAGGCCAGTCGATCGAGACACTGCTGGCCGTGCTGATGTTCGTGATGATGGGGATCACGCTGGAGCGGTCCCGCATCGCCGACGACCTGCTGACCACCATGGCGCGGGTCTTCGGCCCGCTGCCCGGCGGTCTGGCGGTGTCGATCGTGATCGTGGGGGCCTTCCTGGCCGCGTCCACGGGGATCGTGGGCGCAACCGTGGTGACGATGGGCCTTCTGGCCCTGCCGACGATGTTGCGCAACAATTACTCGCCGGAGCTTGCGACCGGTGTGATCGCGGCGTCCGGCACGCTGGGGCAGATCATCCCGCCGTCCATCGTGATCGTCCTTCTGGGGACGCTCGTGGGCGACCTCTATGCCACGGGACAGGAAACACGGGCGCAGCTTGCCGGTTGTTCGGACGCGCTGACCTACCTTGGCCAACCGGCGGTTCTGTCGGTGGGCACGCTGTTCCAGGCCGCGCTCCTGCCGGGTCTGTTCCTCGCCGGCCTCTATGCGCTCTATGCCTTCGGCTTCGCGCTTGTCCGGCCCTCCGCGGCGCCGCCGGTGGAGATCGCCGGGGGCGAGGGAGAGGTCATCACGCGCAACGAGGCGCTGACCTGGTACCTCCTTGCCCCTGTCGGCCTGATCATCGCGGTCGTCTTTGCGGCGAGTGTTGGGATTATCGGCACCCAGAACATCACCGTTTCCGACTATGCCGAGCGGGGCCAACAGGCGAGCCTGCGGACCAATGTCTCCGAGGAATGCCAGGCCGCGATGATCGACCTTCACGGCCAGGCTGCCTGGGACCGGGCGGTTGAAGAGCAGGCGGCGCTGGGAGCGTCCGGCGGTTCTTCCCAGCTTGTCGAACTGACCCAGGAAGAACACGACGCGGCGCTCGAAGCGGCCATTGGCGACGCGGCGCCGATCGGCTCTGGCGTGGCGGCGGTCTTCACGATCCTGTCGCTTGTCCTGATCATCGCCCGCGGGGTGTCGCCGTCATCGGACCCCACGCCGCTCTTGATTGGCGGGCTCGGGGTGGTTCTGGCGCTGATTGCGGATATCGCGTTCATCTCACCGCTGACGGGACCCGGCGCGACGTTCCTGATCCTCGCGATCCCGACAATCGTGACGCTCTACAGCACCGGCGTCGCCATGGGGCGGCTGTCGCAGAACGAACTTCTGCGCGTGGTCTTTCCGCCGCTGGTGCTCATCGTCGCCGTTCTGGGGTCGATCCTTGGCGGGATCACCAACCCGACGCCGGCGGCCGCCCTCGGCGCGGCGGGCGCGATCATGCTTGCGGCCTATCGCAAGCTCAAGGAGGAGAACGGCAAGTCGAAGATCGTCATCTGGGCGTCTTTCGCACTCGTTATCATGATCCTTCTGGGCGTGAATTTCGACCTGCGGATCGCCCGCGAAAGCGTGCCGTTCGAAGATTGGGTGGCCTATGTCCTCGCGCAATTCGCGTACCATTTCGCGTTCTTCGGCCTGCTCTTCTCGTGCTGGGTCCTGTTCCGGTCGAACATCCTCAGCCCCGTCGTGCGAGAAACCGCGAAGGTGACGTCGATGGTGTTCACCATCCTGATCGGCTCCCAGCTGTTGAACCTGGTGCTGATTTCCTTCGGTGGCGAGCATTACATCCAGCAGTACCTGCGGTCTTTCGACAATGAACTGGTGGTGTTCCTCGTGGTGATGATCATCCTGTTCATCCTCGGCTTCGTGCTCGACTTCCTCGAGATCATCTACATCGTGATCCCGATCGTGGGGCCGGTGATCTATGGCGGCACGCTCGATCCTAAATGGGTGACGATCATGATCGCGGTCAACCTGCAGACGTCGTTCCTCACGCCACCCTTCGGTTTCGCGCTCTTCTACCTGCGCGGCGTGGCGCCCAAGGAAGTGACCACGGCTCATATCTATCGCGGCGTGCTGCCCTTTGTGCTGATCCAGGTGATTGGCCTTGCGCTGCTTGCCGCGTTCCCGCAGATCGTGACGGTGGTTCCGAACCTGATCGGGAACTAGGGCACCCACCCAGACCGCGCGGTGCAAAGGGGCGTCAGCCCCGCCGCCGATCTTCAGACCGCGCCCGGCCAGCCGATTTGGCCGGGGACGTGGCTCGCGCGGCAGTCCTGCGGATGTCGCGGCTATGACATGCCGGGGCCTTCGATTGTTTCGCCTGTCCGCGGCCCGTCGATCAGCGGCGCGGTGGCGAAGTCAGGCCGCCTGCACGCCTTCGGGTACCTTCGCGCCCGTCATGTAGGCCACGGCGTCGGACATGGAATGTTCCTTGGGATCGATCACGCAGAGCCGCTTGCCCAGCCGATGCACGTGGATGCGGTCGGCGACCTCGAACACGTGCGGCATGTTGTGGCTGATCAGGATGATCGGGATGCCGCGGGATTTCACGTCGAGGATCAGTTCGAGCACCTTGCGGCTTTCCTTCACGCCGAGCGCGGCTGTGGGCTCGTCGAGGATGATGACCTTGGATCCGAAGGCCGCGGCGCGCGCCACGGCGACGCCCTGGCGCTGACCGCCCGAAAGGGTTTCCACCGCCTGGTTGATGTTCTGGATCGTCATCAGGCCCAGGTCGGAGAGTTTCTGGCGGGCGAAATCCTCCATCGCCTTGCGGTCGAGCTTCTTGAGGTATTTTCCCATGAAGCCGGGCCTGCGCAATTCGCGTCCCATGAACATGTTGTCGGCAATCGACAGCGCCGGGGACATGGCGAGGGTCTGGTAGACCGTCTCGATCCCCGCTTCGCGGGCGTCGATGGGAGAGGTGAAATGGACCACCTCTCCCTCCAGTTTCACTTCGCACTCGTCGGGGATCACGGCCCCGGAGACGGCCTTGATCAGTGTCGATTTGCCGGCACCGTTGTCGCCGATCACGGCGAGGATCTCTCCGGGCATGAGCTCGAAATCGCAGTGATCGAGGGCGGTCACCTTGCCGTAGCGCTTGACCAGATTACGGCCCGTGAGAATGGGTTCCTGTGTCATGCCGAGACCTTTCTGATCCACTGGTCAACCGCGACGGCGGCGATGATGAGCATGCCGATGAGCATGAAGGTCCATTGGGGGTCGGCCCCGGCCATGCGCAGGCCCAGTTCGAACGTCCCCACGATGAGCGCGCCAAAGAACGCCCCCATGATCGAGCCGCGCCCGCCAAAGAGCGATATGCCCCCGATCACCACGGCGGTGATGGACTGGATATTGCCGACCACGCCCGTCGAGGCCGAGGGCGACACCGCCGAGAACCGGCCGATCATGGCCCAGGCGGCCAGCGCGCAGATGAAGCCGCAGATCATGTAGACGGACATCAGCGTGCGCTTGACGTCTACACCGGCCAGTTCCGCCGCTTCGGGATCATCGCCAACAGCATAGACGTGCCGTCCCCAAGCGGTGGAGCGCAGGCAATAGGCGAGGACAAGCACGATGATGATCATCAGGACCACGCCATAGGTGAATTTCGCCTCACCGATGGAAAACGTGCCGCTGAGGAACTTCAGGACCGGCGCGCTGTCGTCGATATCACGGCCGCGGATGGTTTCGTTCCGGGCATAAAGGTAGTTCGCGGCCAGCACGATCTGCCACATGCCGAGCGTGACGATGAAGGGTGGCAATTTCACCCGGCTGACGAGAAAGCCCGAGATCGCGCCGATCAGCGTGCCGACGATGAGACCCGCGAGGATCGCGACCGACCCCAGCACGGAGCCCAGAACCGGCGCGCAATGGGCGGCGGCGGTCCCGGCCTCGATGGCGGCGGCCAGTTCGCGGTCGGAGGCGCCGACGAGGCAATTGAACAGGCCCTCGGACCAGGGAATGAAGTAGCGGAAGGTGAACTGCCCCATGATCACGGTGCAGAACACCGCCACGGCGCCGACGCTCAGGTCGATCCCGGCTGTCAGGATGATCAGGGTTTGCGCGGCGGCGAGAATGCCGACGATCTGCACCTGTTGCAGGATCAGGGTCAGCGTGCCGGGCGAGAAGAAGCGTTCGCCGAGGATCAGGCCGAATACGGCGATGCCGACCAGCAAGACGATCAGCGGCACAAGGGCCGGCGTGACATGGAGTGCGTGCTGGAAATGGCCGAGGAGGCCCTTTCGTTCATCTTCGAAATGCGCAACTTCGCTCACCGCTGCATCAGCGGCGGATTCGTAATCCTGCGTCGTCATGGTGAGCCTCTATCAAACATCGTCTGTCCAGCATGGACCAGAGCGGGGCGTTTGGGGAAGAGGGCAGGGCGCTGCCCACTTCGAGTGTGCAACTGGGTGGAGCCGCCGGGGCTCCGCCCGTAATCGGGTCGGAAGGTCCACAGGACCTTCCGCCGGCCACAGGCCGGTTTACCCGATTACCCCCAGCAGAGCTCCAGGCCTTCTTCGACAGACAGCGAGTCAACGCCGTCCACCGGTTCGGCGGCGATAAGGCCGACGCCGGTGTCGAGGAAGTCCTTGCCTTCGGTGTTCGCGGGCAGCGTCCCGTCAGCGGCGTACTGCGCGATTGCCTCGACGCCGAGCGCGGCCATGAGGAGCGGGTACTGCTGCGAGGTTGCGCCGATCACGCCGTCAGCGACGTCTTCGACCCCGGGGCAGCCGCCGTCCACGGACACGATCAGAACGCCATCGGCACTGCCTGCGGCGGTCAGGGCCTCGTAGGCACCGGCGGCCGAGGGCTCGTTGATGGTGTAGACCACGTTGATGTCGGGATCGACAGCGAGGCAGTTCTCCATCGCGGTGCGGCCACCTTCTTCGTTGCCCGCCGTCACCTCGTTGCAGATGATCCGCTCGTCGGTCTCGTCGCCCCACTTGCTGACGTCGACGGTGTCGATGCCAAAGCCGGTGAGGAAGCCCTGGTCGCGCAGCACGCCCACCGTGGGCTGGCTGATGGCGAGGTCGAGCATCGCGATCTTGGCGTCGGCGGCGGCGTCACCCATGGCGGCGGCGGCATACTGGCCGATCAGCACACCGGCCAGGAAGTTGTCGGTGGCAAAGGTCGCGTCGGCCGCATCGATGGGCTCCAGCGGGGTGTCGAGCGCGATGACCAAGAGGCCGGCCTCTCGTGCAGCCTCAACCGACGGCACGATGGCGGCGGTGTCGGAGGCAGTCAGCAGGATCCCCGAGGCGCCATTGGCAATGCAGGTTTCGATTGCGGCCACCTGGGCTTCGTTGTCACCGTCGATCTGGCCGGCATAGGCGTTGAGCGTGATGCCCAGTTCCTCGGCCTTGGCCTGAGCACCTTCCCGCATCTTCACGAAGAAGGGGTTGGTGTCGGTCTTGGTGATAAGGCAGGCGGAAACGCCGTGGCTGGCCGCCCAGGCGGTGCCCGACATGGCAAATAGGGCCAGCGCAGCGCCGGCGAATAGTCTTTTCATGGTATCCTCCCAGAATACTGGCCGCGGGATGCGACCATCGTTCCGCCGGGTATTCCGACAGCACGATCTCAACAAAACGCGATTCGGGACTTTGGGTCAATTAATAAATCCACTTGATTTAATAATTACGATTCGGCAGCTTGGGTCACCAGGGAGGACAGGCCATGACGGACGTCACGGTCCGGGAATTGTCTGCCGGAGCAAACCAGCAGGGGGTCCGCGCGCACAACGAGCGGCTGATCCTGTCGATGATCCAGCGCCACGGCGAACTGCCGGGGAGCGAGCTGGCCCGGCGTGCCGGGCTGTCGGCGCAGACCGTGTCGGTCATCCTGAGAGCGCTCGAAGCCGAAGGGTTCATCGAAAAAAGCACGCCGCAACGGGGTCATGTCGGCAAGCCGAGGGTGCCGATGAAACTTCGCGCCGACGCCGCCTATTCGGTGGGATTGAAGATCGGGCGGCGAAATGCGGCGCTGGTCCTGGCGGATTTCGAAGGACACCAGATCGAGCATTGGTCGATCAATTATCCCTATCCGGTCCCGCCCGACGTCCTGTCGTTTCTGAAGACCGGGCTCGGCAAAGTGGAGGCGCGACTCGGCCCCGCCACGTCGCGCATCGCGGGCATCGGCGTGGCGCGGCCCCATGAGCTGTGGGAGTGGCCGGAGGCGATCGGGGCTCCGCCGGAAGATCTCGAGGCCTGGCGTGATTTCGACATCGTTGCGGAGATCGGGGCCTTTTCGCCTCTGCCTGTTTACCTGATGAACGATGCCACGGCCGCCTGCCACGCAGAGCAGGTCTTTGGCCGCGGGCGGGAATTCCGGGACTACGCCTATATCTACATCGGCTCCTTCATTGGCGGGGGCGTGGTCCTCAACGGTACCGTCTTCGAGGGACCGCACGGCAATGCCGGCGGCTTCGGGCCGCTGCCGTCCTTCACCGAAGAGAAGGGCGAGGTGCAGCTTCTCGACGTGGCGTCGCTGTATCTCCTGGAAGCGGCAATGGCCAGGGACGACCGCGACCCGCAGCGTCTGTGGACATCGAACGAGGACTGGTCCCGGGATGCGGATCTTGTCGATGCGTGGGTCAGGTCGGCGGCCGCTCATCTGGGCCGGGCCGCATTGACGCTGGTGTCGGTGATCGATTTCGAAGCCGTGGTCATCGACGGCGCGTTTCCGGCGGATGTGCGCGACGCGCTGGTCCGGCTGACAGCCGAGGAGATGGCCAAACGTGATGCCCGCAGCCTGATCGTGCCAAAGATCGAGGCCGGCAGCATCGGCCACCGCGCCCGGGAACTGGGCGCGGCAACAAGCCCGTTCTTTGCACGCTACCTGTTGAACACGCTTGGCGGTTTCGTGGCGCAGTGATCCGGCCGCCGTCGCCCGCTTCGCTGCGTCAGCGGCGCTTCGGTCCGATATCGGGCAAGGATATCCGTGCGACCTGTTCCGCGATCGGGGCCACGGCCAGCGGGTGACGATCCGCGGAATAGTGGTCGGGGTCGGTCAGGGATTGCCATTCGCCGTGCGCATAGACTTCGAGCCCGGAAAACTTGGCCTTGTACCCCATCTTGGGTGAGCCCGGGACCCAGTAACCGAGATAGACATAAGGCAGCCCCATCGCGCGGGCGATCTCGATATGATCGAGGATCACATATGTCCCAAGGCTGTCCCGGTCGCGCTCGGGGGTGAAAAAGGAATAGACCATGGACAGCCCGTCATCGAGCACGTCGGTCAGGCAAACCGCCCTGAGGCCGCCGCAGGGTCCGCGCGCGTCGTCCTGGGGATGGGCGTATTCGATCAGCCGGGACCGGATCGGCGTTTCCTCGACCATGGCGGCGAATTCGAAGAGATCCATGTCGGCCATGCCGCCATCGGCGTGACGGCTGTCGAGGTATTCGCGGAAAAGCGCGTATTGCTCTTCCGTCGCCCAAGGAGAGGAGGCGTTACGCTGCAACTCCGCGTTGCGCCTCGCCACCCGCCGCTGGCTGCGCGACGGGCTGAATTTAGAGACGTCGATCCGCGCCGAAAGGCAGGCGGAGCAATCCGCGCAGGACGGGCGATAGAGAACGTTCTGGGACCGGCGAAACCCTTGTTTTGACAGGGCATCATTGAGCTGTTCGGCGTTATCCCCCTGCAGCGCCGTGAACAACTTCCGCTCCATCCGGCCCTCGAGATAGGGGCAGGGCTGGGGAGCCGTCACGTAGAATTGGGGCGCGAGTGGAAGCGTGTGGCGCATGGGTCCCGGGGTGTCCTCGTCGCGCAGCCTAGCAATGCTTTGCGCGCAAAAAAAGCCCCCCGGTTCCGGGGAGGTTACCGGATTGGCCGGTTGATGGCCGCGGTCCCCAGAACGAGGTCGGAGAGGCCCCGACCGCGCGGTGTGACCAGCATCAGGATCACCGAAATCAGCTGCAGCGGCGCAACCGCCAGCGAGATGCTGTAGCCCAGCGTATGCAGCAGCGCCGTCCCGGACCTCAGCCGGTGACCGGAGCGTTCCCGGATCTCGATCCCGAAGAACCGCATGCCCCATGTGGCCGATCCGTTGGCCAGCGTGCTCCAGCGGTAGAGAAAGCCGATCACGAGCATCATCAGAGGAAAGAAGAAGACCCCGAGAAAAGCGGTGAACGGCAGGAAAAGGGCGGCGAGGATGGCGATCAGGACCATGTCCATGACCCAGGCGAGCGCGCGGCTGAGGGGGACACCTGCGTAGAAGTCGGGCTGCCGGGCGGGGTCGGGCAGGCCAGAGTTGGCTCGACCCGTGGGCTTGCGGTAGGTCGCTGTGGTCACGTTGCAGATCCTCTTTTCGATCCCCGGAACGGGCCAGCCGCGAACAATCGGGCCGCCGTGGGGCGCGGTGGATTGGACGGCCCCGCCATCAGGGGACGGGACGGCGGGGCCGTGGACGAGGCCGGCAGGGAGGGGGCCTGACCTCGGAGTGGTGCGTTACGCGGGTTCGCGCAATTCGGGGGCGTCATCTGTGCCCGTCGCGGCACGGGCCGCGCGCGCCCGGTCTTCCATGAAGTCCTCGAATTCGGCCTTGTCCTTGGCCTCGCGCAGACGGCCGAGAAAGTCGTCGAAGCGCGATTGCTCCTTCTCGAGCCGGTCGAGCATTTCGGAGCGATAGGCGTCAAAGCTCGCGTTGCCGCTGGGCCGGACGTCCGCTTCGGGCACGGAGGGGGCGACGCGGGTGATGGGATGGGCCGCAAAGTCGCCGCGCAGGTGCTTGGGCGCTTTCGGCCAGAACACCGCAAAGATCACGGCAAGGGCCACGCCCGCGGGCCAGAACTCACCCAGCGCGATGATCGTCACCGGGATCGCGAAGCCGGCATAAAGCGCCATGGTCAGGAAATGGAGTGTCCCGGCACCACGGGGGATCGGGAACGGGGCGGGGCGGACAGTCTGGTCCATGTCAAAGGGTCTCCCTGAAGAACGGTCACGGGGGCGGGCCGGCCTCGAAAGGCCGGCCCCGGGTCGGTTACGGTCAGGCGGTGTTCGGTTCCGCGCCATCGGCGTCATCGGTGTCAGCGGCCCGCTTGGCCCGCTCTTCCATGAACTCGTCGAACTCGGCCTTGTCCTTGGCTTCCCGCAGACGTTGCAGGAAGGCTTCGAACTGGTCCTGCTCTTCTTCCAGACGGCGCAGCGTCTCGGACTTGTAGGCGTCGAAGGCTGCGTTGCCGGAGGATTTCATGGCCGCTTTCCAGTGGGTGCGAGCGGCGTGACGGTGGGATTTGCGGTGGGCGCAATTGCCGGAAAACATGCGTTTGCTCCAGATCATGTAGGCGAGAAGGGCGAGGCCGACAGGCCAGATAAAGACAAAGCCAAGGACCATGGCGACGATCCAGGCACCTTTGCCACGGTCGTCGAGCCAGGCTTCGGCGCGGGTGAACCAGTTGCCCTCCCGAAGGTCGCGGGCATAGGGCGCCGAATGGTCGATGGGGGAGGAAGCGGTGTTCATTGATGTCTCCTGTGTGTGTCGGTGTCTATGTGAATTCGTTTCACATCACAGGAGATGGGGCATGTGAATGGGATTAACAAGGGGGTATGTGAAAGTTTTTTACATCATCCGGAGAACACCACGCACCGGATGGACACGAGACGCCGCGTGCGTCCTTTGAGACCGAGCAGGGCCTCACATCGGCAGGCGTGCACAGCTTGAGTGTCCGGCGCAGGTTGGAACGCGACACCCTGTCATCGCGACCACCGCCTGCCCGAATTTTGGGCGTATTTGTCAAATTCTTTGATTTTGTTTCAGATTTGGGTAACCTACGACGGTTTTATCGTGAGGGGATCAATATGCATCGTTTGCTGGCGCTCGGCCTGAGCGCGTTTCTTGCAACTGGTTCGGCGCAAGCCGCGACTGTAACTTTCGAAGCGACCGTCTCGGGGGTAAGTGGTTCGGCGGGCCTGCTGACAGAATTGGGAATTGCGCCGGGCGGAACACTGACCGTGGCGATCACCTTCGACAACGACTTCTCGTCCGGAGCGGGATCGAGCGGTCCCGGTGGATCGGACGGCATCAGTGTGGCCTCGACACTGACTTCGGCCTACAGCAGCCTGTCCCTGATCGCGCCGACCGGAACAATAAACGCAGTGGCGTCGACCGGCTCGCCCGGTCGGGGTATCCTGACACAGGACGCCACCGCTGGCGCCAGCTTCGTCGACATCTTTGCCGTTCGGGCGTTCAGCGGCGACAGCGGCAATCCGTCCGGATACAACGAGTTCTTTCTTGCGTCCAACGACGTCCTTTCGACCTGGGATCGGGCTGATCCGATCACGGCGGACATCCTGAACGCGATGACGAATGACAGTTTCTTCTTTAGCAAGGCGCTTGGTTCGGGTGGGTTTGGCTCGATCAGCTCGAACACCATCACCTGGACGGATCGCACGGCCGATGACAACAATCCTCCGCCCGTGCCGCTGCCCGGTGGACTGCCGCTGGCGCTGAGCGGGGCCGCGATGTTCTGGGTCGTGCGCCGCCGGCGATAGGATCTGGGCAGGATGGTCGCAGCGGGTCCCTGAAGGGTGGGGCGGTCGTCGTGACGCGCGGGGTCGCCGGCGCATCGTTGAACGGCGGCTGGGTGTTGCGTGGTCCGCCCGACGGTGTCCGTTGCCAGATCAGTTCTGCCCGGTCGTCCCGGCGGCCCGGGCACGGATCTTTTCGAGCGCTTTGAGCAACTCCCGCCTCGGAATGGGTTTCATCAGTCGGATATCCTCGGGACGCAGCCCGTTGCCATGGACCGTGGCTTCGTTGGGATATCCGGACATGAAGACCGCCGGCAGGTCGGGGTTGATTGCCCGAAGTCGCTTTGCCAGGGCCGGACCTTGCAAGCTGCCCGGCATCACGATGTCGGTCAGCAAGATGTCGATGTCGGGGGTCCTTTCAAACAGCTCCAGCGCCTCATCGCCGGAATAAGCCCTCAATACGGAATACCCGGCGGATTCGAGAGCCTCGCAGATCACGTTCATCACGGAGGGTTCGTCCTCGGTGACGAGGACCCGAATGCCAAGGGTATCAACATGCGGGGTGTCCGAACTGGCCTGTGAATTGCGGCCATTCGCCTGGTTTGAATTGGCCCGAAAACACAATTTGAATGTCGTCCCGTCGCCGTCCTCGGAATACACGCGGACGGTGCCCCCGGACTGTTTCATGAACCCCTGTATCATCGACAGGCCAAGGCCCGACCCCGAGGCTGGCCCCTTGGTCGTGAAGAAGGGTTCGAATATCGCCTCCCGTTGGTGTTCCGGTATGCCGACGCCGGTGTCGCTCACCGCCACCATGACGTACCGCCCCGGGACCACGTCCTCGTTGCGATCGGAGACATAGTCGTCGTCGATACGCAGATTGGCGGTCTCGATCGTCAGCTTGCCGCCGTCGGGCATCGCGTCGCGCGCGTTCAGGATCAGGTTCAGGATCGCGCTTTCCGTCGATGCAGGGTCGGCCTCGACCTCCCAGATGCCGGCCATCAGCGATGTCTCGACCGCGATATTGGCGGGCAGCGTCCGCTGGATCCAGCTTTTCGTCTTCGCGACAATCTGGTTGAGGTTGATGGGCTGCGGCACAAGCGGGGCCTTTCTGGCAAAGCTCAGCATGTTGCGGGTGAGTTCTGCGCCGCGATGAGTTGCGTCGATCGCCGCCTCGATATGCTCGAGGCTATTCTGATCCTGTTGTCTCTCTCTCAAGAGCTCGAGATTGCCGAGGATGACGGCCAGCAGGTTGTTGAAGTCGTGAGCCACGCCGCCGGTCATCTGGCCGACGGCTTCCATCTTCTGGGACTGACCGAGGATCGCCTCGGTCCTCTTGCGTTGATCGATTTCGCGGGCCAGCGCCTGGGTCTTCGGGAACCAGATACCAAAACCGATCGCCAGCAGGATCATTCCACCAAGATACCCCACCTCTTTCTCGAAGAACTCCGCCAGTCTCGTGGACAGGACCTCTCCCAGGGCGCCCAATTCGGGGTAGTCGTCGGCCACATCGATGAGAGCACCGAGGAACAGCAGGACAAAGCCTGCGAGGATCACGTTGATCCCACGGTCGAACCGGATCGATCTGTAAACTCCGAACCAGGCAATCACGACAATCACCACGAGCATTGCCGAGAAACGGACCCCCTCCATTGCGAGATCCAGTGTCATGGGAAAGCACCTGTCGCGGGTCGAAGGCTTGATGCGGAACCCGAGTGGTTGTCCGGGCCGGACGGCGAGACCAGAATTCCAAGGTTGCGCATGAATGTTTCCCTCATTCCCGTGCTTCAGGATAAACCGAGAATGAGGTGGCTGTCGCGGTGAAACGTCACCTTGGGATGCTGGACGCGGAACAAAAAATACTGGACGTATCGGACATTAGGGCCCTGCACGGACCGTTCCGAGATTATCCGCGAAGCTTGGCGTGTGGCCAAGCTGCCCCGCGGAATGTCGGTCGGACGGCCGATCTGGAAAAACAAAAGGCCCCGCCGAAGCAGGGCCCTCGCATCGCAGGATCAGGGCTCAGCCTTTCTGAGGCGCGGGTCCGATCATCATGACCATCTGGCGGCCTTCCATCTTGGGCATGTTCTCGACCTTGCCGAGGCCTTCGACATCGTCGGCCACCCGTTCCAAAAGCTCCCGCCCGAGGTTCTGGTGCGCCATCTCGCGGCCGCGGAAGCGCAGGGTGACCTTCACCTTGTCGCCGTTCTCGAGGAACTTGAAGACGTTGCGCATCTTGACGTCGTAGTCGTGGGTATCGGTGTTGGGGCGGAACTTCACCTCCTTCACCTCGATCGTCTTCTGCTTCTTGCGGGCCTCGCTCTCGCGCTTCTGCTGTTCGTATTTGAACTTGCCGAAATCCATGATCTTGCACACGGGTGGCGTGGCGTTGGGCGAGATTTCCACGAGGTCGAGCCCGGCATCCTCTGCCATGGCCAAGGCGCGGGAGGGGCTCACCACGCCGACGTTCTCTCCTTCGGCTCCGATGAGCCGGATTTCCGGGGCGCGGATCTTGTCATTCACGCGGGGTCCGGTGTCGCGCTGTGGAGGCGCGTTGTGGGGTCTGCGGGCTATGTCGACTGTCCTTTCGGTCGTTTTCGAAATCGGTGCCGTTAGGGTAAGGGGGCACCGATGGTGGTTCAACCGCTTATTCGGCGGCAACGGGGCGCGCAAGGGGGCAATTCCCCTTGCGGCGCATCGGGCTATGCTGCATCTGCGAAAGACACGGTCCGCGCGTGTTGTGCGGGGCCGGATTTGATCTGGAGGAATAGAGTATCATGAGAGGCACTCTCATCATTATCGTCGCTGCCGTGCTTGGGTTCTTCGGATACCAATACGGCGTGAATGGCCGGACACCTGCGGATGTGTTTTCCGGCGCGACCGACGCGGCGGAGGACGCCGCCGCGGACGCGGTCGAAACGGTGGAAGAGACCGTCGAGGCCGCCGAGGACAGCGGTACGGACGCTGCCGCTGCCGTGGAAGAGGCCATGGGCGACGCGGCCGATGCCGTGGAAGAGGCTGTCGAAGAGGCGATGGAGACAGCGGAGGACACTGTCGAAGTCGCCGTGGACGAGGTGATCGAAGAGGTAACCGACGCCGTGGATGAGGCCGTCGAGGACGCTGGCGATGCGCTGGAAGAGGCCGTGGACGAGGTGACAGGCGCCGCCGACGACGCCACCGAGGAGATGGCCTCGGAAGACATGGCCGACGACAGCGCCACGGACGAGATAGCCGATGACAGCGCCCCGGACGAGATGGCCGACGA
>CAYMMT010000039.1:0-20004 GCA_964391555.1 uncultured Rhodobacterales bacterium | reverse complement strand
GCTTTGGCGACCCCGAAACCCAGCCCCTGATGATGCGCCTCGGCGCGCAGGCTCTCGACCTGATGCTCGCCTGCGCCGAGGATCGCCTCGATACGGTGCAGGTCAACTGGGCCGACGACCACGCCATCACGGTGGTCCTCGCCGCCAACGGCTACCCCGGCAGTTACGAAAAAGGCACCGAGATCAACGGCCTTGCTGGCCTGCCGGAAACCAGTACCCAGATGATGTTTCACGCGGGCACCGCCGTTCTCGACGGCAAACTCTGCGCAACGGGCGGACGCGTCCTCAACGCGACGGCGCGCGGTGACACGCTCAAAGAGGCCCACGCCAGCGCCTATGCTCTGGCCAGAGCCGTCGACTGGCCGGACGGCTTTTTTCGGACCGACATCGGCCATCGCGCGATCTGACGCGTGCTCTTGATCCGAAAGATCTCCGCAAGAGACCGATATCCGCGAAATTAGCGGCTCGAAACCACCGGGCTGACGCCGCAACTCGCTCCAGAATCAAGCAAAGCCGCGCCAATGGCGCGGCTTTTCCATTTGATTGAAGCCTGCTGAAGGTTCAGGCCGCAGCCCGGCTCAGCAGCACCTCATCGATTTCCTTGGCCGCAGCAACCTCGTCATTGCCGGCAACCGCCGCGATCTCGCGGGTCAACCGTTCCAGAGCCGCTTCGTAGAGCTGCCGCTCGGAATAGCTCTGCTCCCGCTGATCGTCCGCTCGGTGCAAATCCCGCACCACCTCGGCAATGGCAATCAGGTCACCAGAGTTGATCTTCTGCTCATATTCCTGCGCCCGGCGCGACCACATGGCCTTTTTCACGCGCGCCTTGCCTTTCAGCGTCTTCATCGCGTGGGCCACGACGTCGGGCGACGACAGGGACCGCATCCCGACTTCTTCGGCCTTGTTGGTCGGGACCTTCAGGGTCATCTTGTCCTTTTCGAAGGAGATCACGAACATCTCCAACTCGAACCCTGCCACCTCCTGGTGTTCGATCGAAACGATCTGACCCACGCCATGGGCGGGGTACACGACGAAGTCGTTGGGGCGAAATCCGTTCTTCTTGGCCTTGCTCATTCAGGGCTCCTCATGTTCGGGCCTGACCGGCGACAAAAAAACCGGCGGGGACCAAGGCCTCCGTCGATCTCTCGTCAGACTGTCAGGATCACGATTCCAGCAGCATCGCCACTACATATATCACAAAAATGCCCGAAAACCAAGCAGCCCGCCGCGAACCGCTGCAACCGGGATCAACCGCCTTCTCCGGCAGCCTCGGAAAACATCTCCAGCTTGCCTTCCTTGCCATCCAATTCCTCTGCGGTCGGCAACGGATCCTTCTTGGTCACGATCACGGGCCACATCTCGGAATACTTGCGGTTGAATTCGACCCACTTTTCCATGTCCGGTTCGGTATCGGGCCGGATTGCATCGGCGGGGCATTCGGGCTCGCAGACGCCGCAGTCAATGCATTCGTCGGGGTGGATCACCAGCATGTTCTCGCCCTCGTAGAAGCAATCCACCGGGCAAACTTCTACACAATCCGTGTATTTACAGCCGATGCACTTGTCATTGCCGATGTATGTCATGCTCGATTTCCCATGGATGTCGCGGGTCTGTTAATGGAGGTCGCTCGCCCCCGCAAGCGGTCACTCGGTCACGTCGTCGCGGGCCGTGTTCAAGTCCTCGAAAAGCGCCTGGGCCTCTGATGCGGGGCCGCGTCTCACCGGAATTCCGAGCACCCGTATCACCCGAACAGCGCGCCCCTGCGGAAAGGTCAGGACATTACCCGGTCCGACAGCGCGGCCGGGCTTTGTGATGCGCTGGCCGTCAACCCGTACACGCCCTCTTTGAACCAGCTCGGCCGCCATCGTCCGGGTTTTGAAGAACCGCGTCTGCCACAGCCATTTGTCGATGCGGAGCGTCTCGGGCGCCTCGGTCGTCACTTGGTCTTGAACCCTGCCAGAGCGGCGGCAAACGGGTTGTCGGGATCAATCTTCTTCTCAGGTTTCCGGGGCTTGGCCGAGTGACCCTGCGGTTTGCCCCCGGCGGGTTTCCCGCCTTTCCGGCCACCTTTCTTGCCTTGCGGCGCCCCCTTGCGGGGGCCCTGCGGGCGGGGTCCGCGGTTTTCGCGCCGGACTCCACCCCAGGTGAAGGTGTAAAACACCTCCATCTCGGGTTCGGCCGGCTCCACGCCGTCTTCAGGCTCCGGTTCGGGGATCGGGGCAATCCGCTCTTCTTCGGTGACGGGCGGCGGAGGATCGCTCGCGTCCACTTCCAACTCAGCGGCAGGCGCGGGGTCGGCGACGGGGTCAGCGACCTTGACCTTCACCCGTTCGCCCTTCTCGGCCTTGTAGCCCAGACCTTCCATCAGTGCGGCGAATTGCTCCAGAGTCATACCGGTGATCGACAGCATGTCGGGATTGGCCTCGAACCCGCCCCGACTGTCCTGATCGCGCAGCATGTCGGCCAGCCGTTCGAGCATGTCGATTCGAATCGCCCGATCCCCGGCGCGGCGATAGCCAGCCATGGTAAATGTGCCTTCGGGCAATCCTTCAACCGTCGGCACCGTCACCAGCCCGGCAGGCGGCGCTTCGGGGAATTCGTCGAGACCCTTCGACAGCGACCAAAGCACCAGTCGCAACCGCGTCGGTGCGGGCTTCAACAGCAGGGGCATGAAGATGGTGAACTGTCCGAACCGCACGCCATGTTTGCGTAGGGCACCGCGCGTGTCCTGATCCAGCGCCTTGACCTCGGCGGCAACCTCGGACCGCTGGATCACGCCAAAACCTTCGACCATGCGGAAGGCAAACCCCTTGGCCAGCGCAGGCAAGTCCGCGTCGCCTTGCATCTTCAGAAGCGGCTCGAAGGCCGACGCCACCTTGCGGTCGATGAAATGCTGCAGCCTTCGGCGGACTTTTTCCGCGATATCCGCGCCCGCTTCATCGTCGACGAAGGCTTTCACCTCGGGCTTTAGGGGATCAGAGCCGGCAACCAGCTTGCCCACCGCCTGATCGCCCCACATCAGGCCCCCCTGCTCGGTGAAGTCGATTTCGGGGTCCGGCGCATTGTAGAACCGGTCGGCCCGCAAATGGAACTGGGGCGCAAGCGCGGCCATTGCGGCCTGACGGAGTGTCTTGGCCTCGTCCGGTGTTGCGGCCTCGTCCTGACGGAACAGGAACCCTTCGAGACGGCCAACCGCGTGGCCCTCCACTGTCACCTCGCCGGTATCGCTCACTTCGGCCACCATGGCCTCCTTCTGCTTGAGCCGGCGAAGCAGAACACTGGTCCGCCGGTCCACGAATCTTTGCATCAGCGCGCCGTGCAGCGCATCTGACAAACGGTCTTCTACCGCGCGGGTTTCCTCGCGCCAATGGCTTTCGTCCGCAACCCAGCCCTTGCGCTGCGCGACGTAGGTCCATGTGCGGATATACGCCAGCCGTTTCGACAATGTGTCGATATCGCCGGTGGTCTTGTCGATCCGCGACACCTGCCCCGCCATCCAGTCGAAAGGCACCCGGCCGCTTTCATGGAGAAAGCCGTAAATCCGGGCCAGAAGGTTGGCGTGTTCCATGGGACTGATGCCCCGGAAATCGGGGATGCGACAAACGTCCCAAAGCAGGCGGACCGAAGGGCCGTCGCTTGCCCGCGCCCGGACCTCGGCGTCGTCGGCGAGCCCCTTGAGCGCGATCAGGTCATCGCTGTCGCGCACACGGGTCAGCAGGTCGTGGTCGGTGCGTTTCTCCAGGGAGCCGATCAGCGCGTCGATGGATCCATAGCGCAGGTCGGAGTTCCGCCATTGCAGCTTCTTCACCGGGCGAAAGCGATGTTCCATAATCGCCTCTGCAACCCCGTCGTGAAGCGGTTCCGCCTCGCCTGTCACGCCAAAGGTGCCGTCGTTCATGTGCCGCCCGGCGCGGCCCGCGATCTGGGCGAGTTCGTCGGGAGACAGATGCCGCATCCTGCGCCCGTCGAACTTGCTCGTGGCGGAAAAGGCGACGTGATCGATGTCCAGGTTCAAGCCCATCCCGATCGCATCGGTCGCCACGAGGTAGTCGACCTCGCCCTCCTGATACATCGCGACCTGCGCATTGCGGGTCCGGGGGCTCAGCGCGCCCATCACAACCGCAGCGCCCCCTTTCTGGCGACGCAGAAGTTCTGCAATCGCATAGACATTATCAACAGAAAAGCTGACCACCGCCGATCGGGATGGCATACGGCTTATCTTCTTCGAACCTGAGTAGGTGAGTGTGGAGAACCTCTCCTTCCGTTCGAATTGCACGCCGGGGACAAGCGCGGCAATGGCGCTGCGCATGGTTTCCGAACCCAGAAAAAGCGTTTCGGTCGTGCCCCGCGCCCTGAGAAGCCGGTCTGTAAAGATGTGACCCCGCTCAGGATCTGCACAAAGCTGGATTTCGTCGACGGCGAGAAAATCGCAGCCCATGCCGTCGGGCATCGCCTCGACGGTACAGACCCAGTAGCGGACGCGCTCCGGCACGATCCGCTCTTCGCCCGTCACAAGCGCGACGACTGACGGGCCGACCTCCGCCCTGACCCGGTCGTAGACCTCGCGCGCCAGCAGCCGCAGCGGCAGGCCGATGATACCGGTACGATGGGCCAGCATGCGCGTGATCGCGAAATGCGTCTTTCCGGTGTTCGTGGGGCCGAGGACGGCGGTGATGCGGGACCTGTTGGACATGGATGCCCCGTCTTTGCCGGGTCAGGCCGCCCCGTTCAGAGGGTCTGACCGCGAAGTTTTTCCTGCAGCCGCTCCATGGACGGGCGGACCTGCTCGAGGTTGGGATGGATATCCATGATCCGTTCATAGACCTCAAGTGCCTCTTCCTCGCGACCGAGCTGTTCGAGGATGATCGCAAACCCTCTCAGCGCCCCGAAATGACGGGGTTCCAGCACCAGAGCCTGCCGCAAATCGTCCAACGCGGGTCCATAATAGTCGAGCAGATAATATGCCGTGGCCCGGCCATGGTAGGCCTCTGCAAAGTCGGGCGAATGGTCGATGGCAGCGGTAAAATGCTCCACCGCGGCCTGATACTCCCCAGCATCCAGCGCATCGGAACCCCGCTGCAGGAGCAGGTCCATGGACGCCGAGCCACTTTTGGACCAGGCCGTCACGATCCGGTCCTCGATCCGCTGGGCTTCTTCGGGCCCGGCCACAGCCAGAGCCTCGAACATCTCGTCGAGGGTTTCGGCGGCCAAAGGTAAGGAAAACCCGACTGCCAGGCCAAATGCCGCAACGATACATTTGAAGGGATGTGCAACGCTCGTCATATGCGTAACTGTAGCGACATGTGCCGCCCTGACCAGTGGCGGCCGGTCACAATCTCAGGATCGAAAGGGATCAGGGCATGAGCGATGTGGTGACAGAGGCCGTTGCGGTTCTCAGCGAGAAGATTTCGGGCGGTTTCGACGGAAGCGCGAAATTCGTGATCGAAGACGAAGGATCGATCATGATCGACAGCGACGGCGTCCGTGCCGGCGACGATGACGCCGATGTGACGCTGACGGCCAGCGCCGACACCTTCAAGGGGATCCTGACCGGCGAAGAGAACCCGACTGCCGCGTTCATGACCGGCAAGCTCAAGGTCGACGGCGACATGGGAACGGCCATGAAACTGTCGGGCGTGCTCTGACAGTCAGATGATGGAAGAGGCGCCATTCTTCGAGGATGTGGCCGATGGCCCACCGGGTGGCGCGGCCCACTGGCTGACGACGGAGGACGGACTGCGCATTCGCGTCGGCCACTGGACCCGCCCCGGAGTGAACGGGACGGTGATCATCTTTCCGGGCCGTACAGAATACGTCGAAAAGTACGGGCGTGACGCGAAGGTGCTTCTCGAGGCCGGCTATGCCGTCGCCGCAATAGACTGGCGCGGTCAGGGCATCGCCGCGCGCATGCAGGAAAACCGCGCGGTCGGGCATGTCGATTATTTTCCCGACTATCAGCTGGATGTGACCGCAACCCTGGCGCATCTTGAGGCGCTGGAACTGCCAAAGCCCTGGTATCTGATCGCGCATTCGATGGGCGGGTGCATTGGTCTGAGGTCCGTCATGGCCGGGCTGGACATCAAGGCGGTCGCGTTCTCTGCGCCGATGTGGGGCATCCTCATGTCGGCAGCTTTGCGACCCGTGGCCTGGACTCTGTCCACGATTTCGAAGCCCTTGCGCTTCTCCCACATATTCGCGCCGGGACAACAGGCCGATCCCTATGTGATGCGGTCGGATTTCGAGACGAACCGTCTCACCGCGGATCGCGGCATGTTCGACTACATGCGGGCGCAACTGGATGCCCATCCCGATCTCGCGCTCGGAGGACCGTCCCTTCATTGGCTGAACGAGGCGCTTCTGGAAATGCGCGGTCTGGCGGCCCGACCGTCACCCGAAATCCCGACAATCACGTTCCTCGGGTCTGACGAGGAGATCGTTGACCCCGACGCCGTGCACGACCGCATGGGCCGTTGGGACGCGGGCGAACTCGTCCTGATTGACGGTGGTCGGCACGAGGTCCTGATGGAGACGCCGGAGCGCCGCAATCTGCTCTTTGACCGGATGCTGCCATTCTTTGCAGCGCATGCCTGACGGCACTTCCAAGTGCCTCGCAATTCTCGACGCGCCGGCTGGTGTTTCCGGGCTCGGGCAAATTCGGGATGTTCCCTTGAAATCCACGCGGTGGGCTGCACCCTAGGACCATGACGGCAGACGTTCTCACATTCACCGATCGCGGCATCTACTGTCCCGCAGGTGATTTCTATGTCGATCCCTGGCGCCGCGTCGAGAATGCCCTCATCACCCATGGCCATGCCGACCACGCCCGACCAGGCCATGCGCGCTACCTTTGCACCGCTGCCGCCGCGCCCGTGATCCGCTATCGGCTCGGTGACATTGCGCTTGACACGGTTGTTTATGGTGAGACGCGGCGGATTGGAGACGCCAACGTTTCGTTCCATCCCGCCGGGCATGTGCCGGGGTCTGCGCAGATCCGGATTGAGGTCGGGGGTCAAGTCTGGGTTGTCTCGGGCGACTACAAGACGGTTCCTGACGGCCTCTCCGAGCCATTTGAGCCTGTCCCTTGCCATGCATTCATCACCGAATGCACCTTTGGCCTGCCCGTTTTCACATGGACTGACACAGCCACCCTGCGCCACGACCTCAATGCATGGTGGGCCGCAAATGCGGCAACGGGGCGGTTTGCCCTGCTTGGCGCCTACTCGCTTGGCAAGGCCCAGCGCCTGCTGACCGATCTCGATCCCGGAATCGCGCCCATCCTGACCCACGGTGCCATTGAAAACACAAACGAAGTGCTCCGCGCACAGGGCGTTTCCCTGCCCGAAACCGTCCGCGTCACGCCGGACACCGATCCGAAGGCCCACCAAGGGGCCCTTATTCTTGCCCCGCCATCGGCGATAGGGTCCGTTTGGGCCCGGCGCTTTCCCGGAGCTTCTGCGTTTGCGTCAGGCTGGATGGCACTTCGGGGTGTCCGGCGGCGGCGTTCCGCGGACCGAGGCTTCGTGATCTCCGACCACGCGGACTGGCCCGGGCTGAATGATGCGATTGCAGCGACCGGGGCCGAGCGGGTCTTTGTCACGCATGGCTACACCGCTGTCTTTCGACGTTGGCTCGAAGAACAGGGCTACGACGCGCGGATTGTGGAAACCGAATTTGAAGGCGAGAGCCTTGAGACCAACGATCAGAAGCCACCCGCATGATCCGCCTTGTCGCAGTGTTGGTCGCGCTGGCAAGTCCGGCCGCATCGCAATCTTTCTGCCTTTGCCTGAAATGCGCCACGGGCCTTTTCCGGAGCTATGTGGCGCCGGCGGGCAGCATGAAGCCGACCATCCTGACAGGCCAGTGTTTCATCGCCCGTCTCGACTTCGAAACCGCTGACCTGACACAGGGCACGATTGTCACCTTTCGCCACCCGACCGACGGTAACGAGTGGGTCAAGCGCATCGTGGCAACGGAACGCCAAACCGTGCAAATGATCGATGGTCGCTTGGTGATCGATGGCAGGCCGGTTCGGGTCGAAGAGGATGGCATCTTCGTAGAGACATTCGAACCACAGGGTCCGGCGGGGAAATGGCCCCGTTGCGCCAACGGCGTCGTTCCGGAGGGGCCGGACTGTATCAAGACCCGCGCGATGGAGACTTTGGGGGATGTCAGCTACGGCATTCTGGATGTCGGATCCTTCCCGCTCGACAATACAGGCATCTTCACCGTTCCCGAGGGCCACCTGTTTCTGCTCGGCGACAACCGTGACAACTCCGACGACAGCCGCTTGCGTCGTATTGCAGGAGGGCTCGGGTTCATCCCTGTCGCGAATGTCACAGGTATCGTGGACGAGATCCGCTGATGCAGGACTTCGCCCGCCTCTTCACCGCGGTGGACCAGACGACAAAGACCACCGCTAAAGTGGCCGCTATGGCCGAGTTTTTTGCCGAGGCGAGCCCGGAAGATCGCCTGTGGTGCATCGCCCTCTTTTCCGGACGTCGCCCACGGCGGGTCATCACAACCACATTGTTGCGGGAATGGGCAGCGGAACAGGCTGGCATCCCGCTCTGGCTGTTCGAGGAGTGTTATCCGATCGTTGGCGATCTGGCCGAAACGATCCAGTTGGTCCTGCCGCCGCCCGGCGCCGAGGTGGACCGCAGCCTGTCTGACTGGATTGGCGAGTTGAAGCGCTTGTCGGGACTGAGCGACGAGGATCGCAAGGCGGGGATACTGGCGGCATGGGATGTTCTGCCACAGGGCGAGCGCTTTCTCTTCACAAAGCTCCTGACCGGCGGATTTCGCGTCGGCGTCAGCCAGAAACTCATGACCCGGGCCCTGTCGCGCGCCACCGGTCAAGACGAGGCGGTCCTGACTCACAAGCTCATGGGCGCGTGGACACCGGAAACCGTGACGTGGGACAGCTTGATCGAAGCGGACGACCCGGGTGCCGATCTGTCCCGCCCCTATCCGTTCTACCTCGCGTATCAGCTGGAAGAGAGCGTGGATCTCGGCCCGGTGTCCGACTGGCTCGTGGATCGCAAATGGGACGGGATCCGCGGGCAACTGATCCTGCGCGGCGGCGAGCATCACCTCTGGTCGCGGGGCGAAGAACTGATGACCCACCGCTTTCCCGAGTTGGCCCGGCTGATCGACTTCCTTCCCGACGGCACGGTCATCGATGGCGAGGTTCTGGCATGGGCCGACGACGCGCCCCTCCCCTTCAATGCGCTGCAAAGGAGGATTGGGCGCGAGACGGTTCCAAGAAAGCTGCTCGCCGAAGCCCCGGTTATCCTGATGGCCTATGACCTCCTCGAGACGGGCGGGCAGGACATCCGATCCGAGCCGCTTTCGGCACGCCGCGCGCAACTCGACGCGCTCACCACGGACCTTCCCCCCGAAGCCCCCATGAGGCTCTCGCCGGAGGTGACCGCAGCGACATGGGACGGGATGGCAGAAGCCCGGGCGTCGTCCCGGGCGCACATGGCCGAGGGGCTGATGCTGAAGCGCCGCGCCTCACCCTATTTGTCGGGCCGCAAGAAGGGCGATTGGTGGAAATGGAAGGTCGATCCGCTGACCGTTGACGCGGTGATGATCTACGCGCAGTCGGGGTCCGGGCGGCGGGCGAACCTGTTCACCGACTTCACATTCGCGGTTCGAAACGGGGATGCGCTGATCCCCTTCACGAAGGCCTACTCCGGCCTCACCGATGCCGAGTTTCGGGAAATCACGGCATGGGTCCGCAAGAACACGCTGCAACGCTTTGGCCCGGTGCGGCAGGTGACGCCGATCCACGTCTTCGAGATCGCGTTCGAAGGGATCCAGGCCAGTCCGCGCCACAAGTCCGGCATCGCGTTGCGATTCCCCCGGATGGCGCGGTGGCGGCGGGACAAGCCGTTGGCAGAGATCAACACGCTCGAGGATTTGCAGGGCATGCTCAAGGCGTACGGCTGACGCATCCCGGTGGACTTGGCCAATCAGTGTGGGTCGCTGGAAAGATCCCAGACCGGCTCCGCGACATACGCGGTCGGCCGGGCCCCGGTCAAAGAAGACCGAGCACTTCAAACCACTCGGTCCAAAGCCCGGCGGCATAGAACATCAGCGACAGTGTAATCAGCAAGAGCCCGATCCCGCGCTTGTCCTTCAGGGCAAACACAATGGGGTCGTAATCCTGCTTGCCATACCACCCAAGCCGCACCATGCGCAGCATCCACCAGGCGATTGGCACAAGTGCGACCCACATGATCCACTGATCGGGATAGAGCAAAAGCGCCTGATCCGAGAAGGAATAGAGGAAGAAGATCACCAACGCCCCAACGGTCCCCAAAAGCGACATGTTCAACAGGTCCGGACGATCCGGGCGACCATAACCCCGCCCCGGAAGCCGCTCGTCCCCATTTGCGAGGGTGAGTTCCGTCAGCCGCTTCACACAGCCCAAGGTTATGAAAATGGGGAAGATGAAGATCAGCATGAAGACCGAGGCCTCGACTTCGCTTGCTGCCGCCCCTGCCACAACGCGCAATGTATAGAGCGTTGCAAGGGTCGCGATGTCGATCCAGCGCATGCGCTTTAGCTTGAGCGAATAGGCCAGGCTCAACAGCATGTAGACCGCCACAACCAGCAGGAACGCGCCCCCCAACGCGGCACCAAGCCCCAATGCGACGGCCCCAAGCGCCACGGTCGCCGCCATGCCCACACCAATCGGCACCGCACCGCTTGCAAACGGGCGACGGCATTTGGTCGGGTGACGACGGTCCGCTTCGAGGTCCAGCAGGTCATTGACCAGATAAATGCACGAGGCCGCCGCCGAAAACGCCGCCATGCCGAGCAGGACCAGCATCAGCGGCCCGAGACCGAATTCGTGGGCCGCGATCATGGGAAGGATCAGAAGCGAATTCTTGACCCATTGGTGCGGTCTCATCGCCCGGATCAGGTCCGCCAAGGCCCAACCACCGGCGATGCGGGTGACGCCCTCGCCCTCCATGCCAGCCGTTGCGCCGCCGGCATGGCCGACGATGATTGCACCGGCCGCGCGCCGCCAGACCTTCAGGTCGGACCGATCATTGCCCGCGTAATCGAAACCGGCCTCGCCATAGGCGGCGACCAGAGCGTCGGCTTTCGCGTCTCCCTTCAGGTTTACCTGCCCATCGGAGGCAAAGACCCGGTCGGCCCCGAGGTGTTCCGCCAGAGGCTCCACAAGCGATATGTCGGAGGCAGAGGCGATCACGACCTCGCGCCCCTCGGCCTTGGCCTCTTGCGCGAGGTCCACGATCGCCGGTTCAAGGGGCAGAAGGTCCACGCGGAGCGGTGCAATGCGGGCGAGTTCAGCCTTCAGCGCCGCACGGTCGCCGAAATGGCGCGCCACCGCCCCGAGCGTCGCAATCGGATCGCGGCCAAGCCCCGCCCAGAAGCACTCCAGCAACATATCGGTCCGCAGCAGAGTGCCGTCGGCATCGAGAACCAGTGGTCTCTTCGTTGTCATAGGAGCCCCGTCAGCCATCGTTTGATCCCACGTTGAAGACGCATCCATCCGAAATCAGGACCGGCGGCGTGTTGCACAGGCCCTTTGCGACCGAAAACGCAGCCAGAACCTTGGGAACATAGTCCCGTGTTTCGGCATAATTCGGCACGCCCTCGCTTCGCTGAACGGCACCTTCTCCGGCGTTGTAGCCCGCAAGTGCGAGGATCGGATCTCCATCGAATTGGCCGAGGAGCCAGTCGAGATAGGCAACCCCGCCCTTGATGTTGTCTTCGGGGACCATGCTGTCATTCACCCCGAACCTGGCGGCTGTGGCCGGCATCAATTGCATCAGGCCTTCGGCACCGGCCCCGCTCACGGCATCCGCGCGGCCAGAACTCTCAACTGAGATCACGGCAACGACCAGAGCCGGGGAAACATCGGTCCCCACGGTCGCCAGCAGAATGTCCGTTCCATGGTCCGCGGCGATTCCGCGCAAGGCGTCCAGACGGGGGCTGGCGACCCGCGTACCGCCTGGACCGTTGCGAAGGGCCCTGAGGCCCTCGTCGAGCCGCCCCGGCCCGCTGGCGGAGATTTCCGGTGAAACGTCATCCCAGAACCAGGCATAGGCCGCCTCCCGCGCCGGTTCGGTCGCGGCATCGGGCGCGACCGCCGCCGCCGCGGGCGAAGTGGACTGCGCCCGCGGGGCAATCTGCACGGTGATCCGCGGCGTCGTGCCGGGCTGGGGCGCCGCAATGCGCTTGAAAGTGAAGTCGGGCCGGTACCTGTGGTTCTCGGCCGCGACCGGGCCAACAATACTCACGGCCAAAGCCAACGCTCCGGCGACCGGAAAAAATCTCAACACTGCACTGCCTCGTCCATGGGCGTTTCGCCTTCTGCCCGAAGCATCGCAAAAAAGTGGTTACCGGGCCAGCCCCTCTGCCGAACGCTCCGCCGGAATTGGCCGACTTGCGGCGCTGACGCCACGTCCACCCGGCGAAAGAGCCAATTAATTCAATAAAAATATCCATATTTTTCATGAGCATAGGCAACAAAACAAGGCTCTGGGACGAGGGTGCAAAATTGAACTATTAAAGTCGTATTATCGCCCCAATCCGGGGGCTCTATTGCAGCATCCAAGACGGGGATCGGACCATTTGAGAGGGTGGGACGATGCGAACCGGAAGGGACCTGACAACCTGAGCTACCCCTGAGGAGGGATTATTATGCTGAACTTCATCAAGAACTTCCGTCGTGACGAAGACGGTGCCGTGACCGTTGACTGGGTCGTGCTGACCGCCGCCATCGTTGGCCTCGGCATTGCCGTCCTGACATCTGTCGGCAACGGGACCACGAACCTGGGCTCCAAGGTGAGCTCCCAGCTCGTGAACCAGCAGATCGTCACCTACAACTAATTTGATCTGAAGGACAAAGACACATGCTGAACTTCATCAAGAACTTCCGTCGTGACGAAGACGGTGCCGTGACCGTTGACTGGGTCGTGCTGACCGCCGCCATCGTTGGCCTCGGCATTGCCGTCCTGACATCTGTCGGCAACGGGACCACGAACCTGGGCTCCAAGGTGAGCTCCCAGCTCGTGAACCAGCAGATCGTCACCTACAACTAAAACGGCGATCACCTGGAAACAGGAAATGGGCCGCGCAGCTGCTGCGCGGCCCTTTTCTTGTGCTCATATCTCTGTGTTTTGCGGGTCCTTCCAATCCTTCGCGAATTTGACTGGGATTGGACCGGGCCAGGTCAAAAATGGCACCGACAGACCAAAGGAGCGCCACAATTCATGGGCACCGTTTACCGGGAAAGAGCCCGATGGGCCGTGAATGGAGAGTGACATGACAGTAAGAAACAGCATCCAGCGCTTTCGCCAGGACGAAGAGGGCGCGGTAACGGTCGACTGGGTGGTCCTGACAGCTGCGATCGTCGGACTGGGCGTTGCGCTTATGGCGCTGATTGCACAGGCGGGCACGGACAAGAGCCAGAGCCTGGGTGCGCATCTCGAGAACTCGAACATCGTCAACTACAACTGACGGCCGCCAAATTCAGAAACCAATGGGGCCGCCCGAGGCCCCTCTTTTCGTCAAGTCTCATGGACCCACGCAGCGATTGAAACGCACCGCGCCGCGTGAACGGGGACCAAAAACGACCCGCCGCCACCCAACTCGCGCCACATTCGATGAATATTCAAATGTCCATGTGCGGCCCGAAGGCCAGAACGGCGCAGCCAGGAGACGAGTTATGCACCAATACTTTGAAAGATTTCGCAAGGACGAAGACGGGGCCGTCACGGTCGACTGGATCGTCCTGACGGCCGCCATTATCGGCCTCGCGATCGCCCTGTTGCTCCTCATCGCGAACAGCGCGACGGACAAGAGCGATGGCGTGGGAGCCCGGCTCGAGACGCAAGAGATTTCGACTTATAACTGACCGCCAATTGCGCGCCACGCGCAGGCCCATAATTTGCCCCAATTCGGGGCTAACAATCAAGAAACTGGAAACAGTCCCATCTGCAGACGCGTGAAAGGATGGTAAAATGAGAGCAGTATTTGGTTTGGTCCTTATCGCCGGCATCGGCCTGGCGGGTTTCGCTGTCTATATGGCCCAGGGCTATTTCGAACAGCAGCAGATCGCCTTGCAGAACGAGCAGGCCCGCGCCGCGCAGATCGTGCCGACCGTTCCGGTCTTCGCGATGAAGCGCGACATCGAATATGGTGAGGAGATCACCAAGGATGATGTCCAGCTGATCAACTACGTCGAAGCCTCGCTGCCCGAAGGCGTGTTCCGAACCGAAGAAGATCTCTTTCCCGGCAACGGCGACGAACTGCGCGTGGTGCTCCGTGCGATGGCCGTGAACGAGCCGGTTCTTTTGGGCAAGGTGACACGTCCCGGCGAAGAGGCCGGTATCACCTCGAGCCTCAGCCCCGGCATGCGCGCTTTCGCGATCTCGGTCGACGTCAGCTCGGGCGTTTCCGGCTTCCTGCGCCCGGGCGACCGCGTCGACGTGTATTGGACCGGCCGCGGCACCGGCGCCGAAGGTGGCCCCGGTCGCGGCGGCGACATCACCCGACTGATCGATACCGGTTTGCGTCTGGTCGCCGTCGACCAAAGCGCAAATGCCGATAGATCCGAAGCTGTCATCGCGCAGACAGTCACGGTGGAGGCCAGCCCTCAGCAGGTTGCGTCTCTGGCGCAAGCCCAATCAACCGGCCGCCTGTCGCTCGCCCTTGTCGGCGCCGAAGACGACACGGTCGCCGAAGTCGTCGAGGTCGATCAGCAATCTCTCCTCGGGATTGTGGCCCAGGCTGCCCCCGAAGCGGTGGAGGAACCGCAGGTCTGCACCGTCCGGACACGCCGGGGCGCAGAGCTGGTCGAAATACCGATCCCCTGCACGAATTGATCTTTTCCAACAACTTGTCATTGTGGGGCGCTGGGTGGACCGGCGCCCCATGTTGCGTTTGTGGCTCGGCCTGTTGCCTGATCTCCACATGAAGCACGCACCACAAAGCATTGATTCTTGAAAAAAAGCGGCATTGCGGTCAGGGTGGCAAAAATTGCGGGCAAAAGACCCGGTGTAACACGTGGCACAGAGGCAGGTCACAATGGCTCAGAACAGATTTCTTGCAGCGGCCCTATTGGGCCTTACGGTCGCGCTAACGTCTGCGCCCGCCCCTTCATCGGCAGAAACGCTCCGCGTCGTTCGCGGCGCTCCATCGGCCGCGCTCAACATTCCCATGGATCGCGCTGTGGTTGTCGAAAGCGACACGCCCTTTGCCGAACTCAGTATCGCGAACCCCAACATCGCCGATATCTCCGGCCTGTCGGATCGCTCGATTTACGTGCTCGGCAAGGAACCCGGTCGCACCACATTGACGCTGATTGGTCCCGATGGCCGGTTGATCAGCAACGTCGAGGTCCGCGTCACCCCCGACCTGGCAGAGTTCAAGGAGCGGCTCCAGCAGATCCTGCCCGGCGAGAATATCGAAGTGCGCACCGCCAACGATGGTATTGTCCTGTCGGGCACCGTTTCGTCGCTGGCCCGCATGGATCGCGCGCTGGACCTTGCGGAGCGCTACGCACCCGAGCGTGTTTCGAACCTGATGAGCGTCGGCGGCACCCAGCAGGTCATGCTGAAGGTCCGGTTCGCGGAAATGCAGCGGTCTGTTTCAAAGTCGCTGTCGTCTTCCATCGCACTACAGGGCACCGCGCTGTCGGGCGATCTTGGCCTGGCCGGTGGCACCAACTCCGCTTCGACGAGTGCCGGTCTCGGAACCACCATTGACGGCAGCATCGGCGCCGCGGGCGCGGACAGCAACGGCGCCATCGTCTTTGGCTTCAACGCTGGCGCTGTCGAGGTGGGTATCCTCCTCGAAGCCCTTGAAAGCAAAGGGGTTGTTCGCACGCTGGCCGAACCGAACCTGACCGCCCTCAGCGGGCAGGAAGCACGGTTCCTTGCCGGCGGCGAGTATCCGATCCCGGTGGCGCAAGACAACAACACCGTCACCATCGAGTTCAAACCGTTCGGCGTGGAGCTCAACTTCACCCCGCGCGTCGTGGATGGCGATGTCATCAATCTGGAATTGCAGGCCGCGGTGAGCTCGATTGATCCGTCGAACGGATTTACCCAGGGTGGCTTCACCGTCGATGCTTTCCGGCGCCGCGAAACATCGACCACGGTCGAGATGCGCGACGGCGAAAGCTTTGCCATTGCGGGTCTTCTCGCCGACGACTTCACCGACCTCAGCGGTCAGGTGCCATGGCTTGGTGATGTGCCGGTGCTCGGCGCCCTGTTCCGGTCGGCCGAATACGCCCGCCAGCAGACCGAACTGGTGATCATCGTGACACCGCATCTGGTGACCCCCACCCGGGGCGAGGTGCTGGCTCTCCCGACCGACCGGGTGCGCCCGCCATCGGAGCGAGATCTCTTCCTTTTCGGTCGCGTGGCCACTTCGCCGAACTCTCCCACCACCGGGGGTGCCGCAGAAGTTGCACGACAGGACTTCAGCGGGTCCTATGGCTACGTGATGGACGACTGACCGACCCAACGATTAACAAGAGAAAGGTCCGGGGGCATGACCAAGAAGGTATACGCACTAGGGGTCGCGGCGATTGCCCTTGCGGGCTGTTCCTCCATGCCGCCCGATCTGGTGAATTTCGATCGCGAAGCGGGCTCGGTGGTGGACAGTTCCGCCGACTTCGGCAACGCGACGATGAACAACACCCAGATCCAGTCGGGTGAAATCAACTACACCATCAACCTCAACCGCCGGTTCACCGACGAGATCGATGCGACGGTGAATTTCGCCTTCAATTCCACAGCGCTTGACGAAGAGGCGCGGGCGACCTTGCGCCAGCAGGCGGCGTGGATCAGGCAATTCCCCGAGGTCCGGTTCAAGGTCTACGGTCACACCGACCTGGTAGGCTCCACCGCATACAACCGGAACCTCGGCTTGCGTCGGGCTCAGGCGGTCGTGCTCTACCTCACCAGTCAGGGCGTTGATCGTTCACGACTGGAGGCGGTTGTGTCTTTCGGCGAGTCGCAGCCTCTTGTCGTGACCGAAGGTCGCGAACGGCGCAACCGGCGGACGGTGACAGAGGTTTCGGGATTTGTCCGGAATCACCCGACGGTGTTGAACGGCAAATATGCCGAAGTGATCTTCCGCGAATACATTGCATCCGCCGTTCCCGAACAACTGGTCACCGAAACAGCAGGCGGTCAGGCCACCGGCGCCGAATAACCGGCATCAGGATTGTTCAAGTTCTAGAGGCCCGCCCGGACAACCGCGGCGGGCCTTTCAACAACCGACGCAAATGGCCTCTATCGTTCGCGAAATCGCACAATTGCGACTTTTAGGCCCCAATCTAGCCAAGATTGTCCCCGAGTTTCCTCTCCATGGGAAACCGTGCCTGGCAAAGCCGGGTCCGGGTCTCGACTGGGTGTCTGAACAGGTATCGCCCCGGCCGTGGCCCGCTTCCACAAAGGACATGAGGCTATGAGCAGTACCGCAGTCTTGCAACCAGAGCAGCAGCCGATCACGGCCTGCACGATCAGCCGTGATGTGCAGATCTTCGACCTGCTGATCGAAGACATGGAAGCCTCGCTTGGGGAATCGTGGGGCGATTTGAGCTTTGGGGACGCGTTGTCGTTCCTTGAGCAACCGGAAGCGGCGGACCTCCGGTTCGTTGCAATCGCGCTGGACGCCGAAGACGAGGCGGAACTCCCGCTGATCACGGATATCATCGCCGCTGCAAAGGGCCGTGATATCAAGGTCATCCTGATCGCGGAGGATGTAACGCCCGCCGCGCTTCACCAGCTCTTGCGCGAAGGCGGCGACGAGTTCGTGCCCTACCCGCTTCCCGAAGGCGAACTTGCCGGCGCGATCGACCGCGTGTTGTCCGAGCCCGAAGAAGTGCCGGTCCCGCCCGAGATGCAAAACAAGCTCAAGACCACGACCGACCGTAACGGCGTGGTGATCCCGGTCCACGGCATGGCCGGCGGCACGGGAGCGACGACGCTTGCCGTGAACCTGGCCTGGGAACTGGCCAATATCGACAAGAAGGACCCGCCGCGGGTCTGCCTTCTGGATTTCGATCTGCAGTTCGGTTCCGCCTCGACCTATCTCGACCTGCCGCGCCGCGAGGCTGTCTTTGAGATGTTGTCGGACACCGAATCGATGGACGCCGAGAGCTTCATGCAGGCGCTTCTGAGTTTCGAGGACAAGATGCATGTCCTCACCGCCCCGATGGAACTGATCCCGCTGGATCTCGTGACATCCGAGGATATCAACCGTGTCGTCGACATGGCCCGTCAAAACTTCGATTACGTCGTAATCGACATGCCCTCGACGATCGTGGAATGGAGCCAGGCCGTCCTTGAGGCCGCCCATGTCTATTTCGCGATGATCGAGATGGACATGCGGTCGGCTCAGAACACCTTGCGCATGAAACGCGCACTTCAGGCCGAAGACCTTCCGTTCGAAAAGTTGCGCTTCCTGCTCAACCGGGCGCCCAAGTTCACTGACCTGAGCGGGAAGGCCCGGGTCAAGAGGCTGGCAGAAAGCCTTGGCATCTCAATCGAGGTGCAGATGCCTGACGGCGGAAAGCCGGTTGCCCAGACGGCCGACCATGGCATTCCGCTTGCCGAAGGGATCGCAAAGAACCCGCTTCGCAAGGAAATCCTCAAACTCGCGACGTCCATCCACGAGGTCAATCAAGCCGAAGCGACCGCAAGCTAACCAAAACGGGGCCACGCCATGTTTTCCAAGTACAAGAAGTCCGGACCGGCATCACCCGAAGCAGAGGCTCCGGGTTCGACCGCAAAGCCGGCAGGCAATGTGACCAAGATGACCCCGGCGCCCCGGGCGAAACCGGCGCAGCCGACCCCGCAAGACAAGGAAAAGAAGCGCAAAGAGCGGCTCGCCGAGATCAAGCTCGATCTGCACAAGGCGCTGCTCGACAACCTCAACCTCGCCGCTCTGGAAACCGCGACAGAGCAGGACTTGCGGGCCGAGATCAACGCGATTGCCAGCGAGTCGCTGGAGGAGATGGGCGTTGTCCTGAACCGGGACGAGCGCCAGACGCTGAACCAGGACCTGTTCTTTGAAGTCACCGGCCTTGGACCACTTGAGCCGTTGCTCAAGGACGATGACGTCAACGACATCCTGATCAACGGTCCGCAGCAGATCTTCATTGAACGCAAGGGCAAGCTGATGCTGTCCGACATCACGTTCAAGGATGAACGCCACCTGATGCGGATCATCGACAAGATTGTCTCGGCCGTGGGTCGGCGCGTGGATGAATCGAACCCTTACGTGGACGCGCGTCTCGCCGACGGTTCGCGTTTCAACGCGATGGTCCCCCCGGTAGCCGTCGACGGATCGCTCGTCTCCATTCGTAAGTTCAAGAAGGACAAGTTGGGGGTCAATGACCTCGTCCAGTTCGGCGCCTTCACCGAGGAGATGGCCGCCTACCTGGAGGCCGCCTGTTCCACCCGCCTGAACGTCATCGTCTCTGGCGGTACGGGTTCCGGCAAGACGACCACGCTCAATGCACTGTCGTCTTTCATCGACAATGACGAACGCATCCTGACCATCGAGGATACGGCGGAACTTCAGCTCCAGCAGACCCACGTGGGCCGGATGGAATCCAAGCCCGCAAACGTCGAAGGCAAAGGCGCCGTGACCCAGCGCGACTGTCTTCGCAACGCCCTGCGCATGCGTCCCGACCGCATCATCGTGGGCGAGACGCGGGGCGAGGAAGTCATTGACATGCTTCAGGCCATGAACACGGGCCACGACGGGTCGATGACCACGATCCACGCGAACTCTGCCCGGGACGCGGTCTCCCGCCTTGAAAACATGATCTCCATGGCCGGGATCGAAATGCCGATGAAGGCCATGCGCGCGCAGATCGCGTCCGCTGTGAACCTGATCGTTCAGGCATCGCGTCTACAGGACGGCTCGCGCCGGATGGTGTCGATCACGGAAGTGACCGGCATGGAAGGCGACGTGATCTCCATGCAGGAAGTATTCCGTTAC
>CAYMMT010000038.1:11561-20244 GCA_964391555.1 uncultured Rhodobacterales bacterium | reverse complement strand
CCCGGCACGCCGGGCCAGAACAGCATCGGCAGGAAGGCACAGAGCGTCGTGGCGGTGGACGACACGATGGGCCAGAACATGCGCTTGGCGGCGTCGGTGTAGGCATGCATCGGACCCACGCCTTCCTTGATGCGCTTGTCGGCATATTCGACCACCACGATGGCTCCGTCGACGAGCATCCCCACGGCAAGGATCAGGCCGAACATCACGATGTTCGAGATGGTCACGCCCATCACGCCCAGAAGCACGAAACACAACAGGAACGAGGTCGGGATCGCGAAGCCCACCAGCAGCGCCGGGCGTGTGCCCAAGGCCGCAAGCACCACGATCATCACCAGCGCAATGGCCGTGAGCACGGAGCCCTCGAGCTGGCTGACCATGGAGGCCACGTTGCGGCTCTGGTCATTGGAGGTGCCAACATCGATGGCCGCGCGCAGCTCCGGGGGCCAGGTGGCGCGCTCCGCTTCGATTTCCTGACGCACAAGATCGGCGGTGTCGATCAGGTTGAAGCCCTTCCGCTTCACCACCTGCAAGGCCACGGTGTTGACCCCGTTGAACCGCGCCGTGCCGACCCGGTCCTCAAAGGTCAGGCGAATATCGGCGAGATCGCCCAGCGTGATGACCCGGTCGCCGTTGGTCTTGACCGGCAGGTTGTAGACATCCGTCGCATCGTCAAAGGACGACGGGATCTTGACCGCGAAGGCGCCCGCTTCGGTTTCAACTTCCCCCGCGGCCACCAGCAGGTTGTTATTGACAACGACATTGATCAATTCGCCCGCGGTGACGTTGTAGGCCTCAAGCCGCAGCGGATCGATCACCACCTCCAGCATCTCGTCCCGCTGACCCGCGAGCCCCGCTTCGAGCACGGCGTCCAGCCCTTCGAGCCGGTCCTGAAGGTCCTTGGCGACCTGCACCAGTGTTCGTTCCGGCACGTCCCCGGTCAGGTTCACGATGACAATCGGGAATTCGGAGAAGTTGAACTCGTCGATCGTGTAATTGTCGGCCCCGTCCGGGAACTGCGCCTCGGCCTTGTTCATGGCGGCGCGCACATCGGCGAGAACCTGGCTCTTGTTCCAGCCGAACTCGAACTCCAGCACGACGATGGCGTACCCTTCGGCCGCCGTTCCGGACATCTTGTCAAGGCCGTCAAGCCCCGCGAGTTCCGTCTCCATCGGCTTGACGAGCAGCTTTTCGCTGTCCTCGGCGGAGATCCCGGGGAAAGGCACCGAGACAAAGACCGCCGGGATCTCGATATCCGGCTCGCCCTCTTTCGGCAGGCCGGTATAGGCGTATATGCCTGCCAGCAGGGACAGCGCGATGAAGGCAAGGATCATCCGCGCCCGAGACGCGGCCCAATCGACGAGACCGGTCATCCGTCTGCCTCCTCTCGGAACGTGGGAATCACCTGAACGCCGTCGGTCACGTATTCCTGTCCGACCACGATCAGGTCGACGGTCTCGGGCAGACCGGCGACCCAGATGCCCTGCACCGTGTCCCGGATGACGCTGACTTCGGCAAAGCCGGTAATGTTCCCCTCATCGACGGTCCGCACACCAAGCGTGCCCTCATCGTCCAGCGTCAGGGCGGATTGCGGGATCAAATGGGCCAACTGACCCTCCGTCGCAACCAGGATTTCCGCGGTCTGACCGTCGCGAATGGCGAGGTCCGGGTTGGGGACCTCGACTTCCACCTGAAAAGTCCGGGTGGTCATGTCAGCCGAGCGTGAGATGAACGACACCGCGCCCCGCACGTCCTGCCCGGACGCCAGCCGCGCTCCGGCCATGGCGCCGATCTCGATCTTGTTGACGTCCGCCTCAGGGACGAATCCCACCAGTTTGATGGGGTTGAGCTGGATCACGGTCGCGCAGGGGCTTCCGGGCTGCAACAGCGTCCCAAGCTCCGCGCTGTCGGTCTCCAGCAACCCGCCGAACGGCGCGCGGATCTCGAGCCGTTCCAGTTCCCGCCGGGCCGCCGCCACGCCGGCCTGTGCGGCCTGGATCCCGGCGCGCGCCGATTGGACGGCCGCCTCCGCACCCTCCACGGCGGCCTCTGCGGCGATGATCCCGGCCCGTGCGCTTTCCACCGCCGCTTCACCGGAGGTGACCCCGGCGCGGGCGCTTTCCAGAGCCGCGTCCGCGTTCGCAACCCGGGTTTCGGATGCAAATCCGTCCACGGACAGCCGCGCCGCGGCGTTCTGGTTGATGCGCGCTTCCTCCAGCCGCGCGCGGGCCGAGGCCAGCGCCGACTGGGCCTCCGCGACCCGTGCCGTGGCTTCGGCCCGCCGCGCCTCGGCCGATGGAACCCCCGCCTGTGCTTCCGGCAGGCGCGCTCGGGCTTCCTCTAGCCGGCTCAGCGCCTCATCGAGCGACGCCTGCCGCGTGCCGGGATCGAGTTTGCACATCAGGTCACCGGCTTCGACAAAGGCCCCCTTGCGCAGCGGCTCGGAAATCACCGCGCCTGACGTTTCGGCGCGCACTTCCACCTGCCGGTCGGCCTCGGTCTGGCCGCGCAGGATCACGGCCGTATCAACAACCTGCGCCTCGGAATGCAGTGCCACCACGCGCACCAACTCCGCCTCGGCTTCGATTGTCGCGACCTCGTCGGGCCGCTCGACCTGAGCAAACGCCAGCAGCGCGTCCCGTTCAAACACCAACGCATACAGCACGGCCGCCACGATGATCGCGGTCAGGATTGGCATCACTCGCATTCTTGGTTCCCTCTGTCCGTCACATGTCGCGGGTCTGGCGAGGCTTCCTCCAGGCTCAAAACGCGACCCAGGCCCCGCACGCGCGGCACCTGATCAGGATACGCTAAACTATCCAGTTCAGATTAATTCTTTTAACATAACGCGGCAAGGCGCGTTTCCTGAAGGCCATCTATGCAAAAATGTTGGGCATTCAAAGCCACACATTGGCGCCTGGACCGGTTTTGTCGACATCCTTCGCGGGCTCTTGGCAGGCACCGGGAAATTGCGATAGGAAGCGCCGAACGGCGGCAGGACCTGTATCCCGCGGCGCCGGACCGGCGGAGGGCAGGGTGAGCAACAACGAGAGCTTCATCGACGAGGTGAACGAGGAGGTCCAGCGCGACCGCCTGTTCCAACTTATGCGGAAATATGGCTGGATCGGTGTTGTGCTGGTGATCCTGCTGGTGGGCGGAACGGCCTTCAACGAATACCGAAAGGCGCAGGCGCGGTCAGCGGCGGAATCGCTGGGCGACGCTATGCTTGCCGCGATCGAGAACGAAACGCCCGGCCTCCGCGCCGAGGCCCTGGCCAGCGTGGAGGTCACAGGCGATGCCGTCATTGTCCGGGACCTGCTGCGCGCGACCGCGCTTGACGAGGCGGGTGACACTGCCGGTGCTGCCGCGGTGCTGACCGCCTTGGCCAATACCCCGGGGATCGATCCGGCCTATGCCGATCTGGCGATGCTCAAAGCCGCGATGCTGGGCGCCGAGCCACCGGACCAGCGGATCGCGACACTTCAGCCACTGTCCCAGCCCGGCTCCCCCTATCGCCTTCTTGCGCTTGAGCAAATCGCGCTGGCGCAGGTGGAAGCGGGGGATACCGACGCCGCGTTGGCAACGGCGGAGGACATTCTCGAGGATGCGGAATTGGGCCGGGGCTTGCGCGAACGGGCGCAAAGCCTGATTGTGGCGCTGGGCGGAACGGTGCCAGAGATCGCAACAGCGGCCGGCGCATCGACCGGACCGATAACCGATCCGGACAGCCAGTAGGCCGGACGGGCAAGATCATGCCACCGGAGAGCGGGCCGGAGTACGGGCGAGGCAAACGAGCGGGGCGAGCGACGTGACAGGCAGGGCGAACCTTCTTCTAGTGCTTTTCGGCGCGCTGGCGGCATGCGGCGAGCCCGACAGGATCCTTACGGGCGAGCGGTTGGATATTCGTGCGGGTCTCGAAGCCTCGACCGAGGCCGAGGCCCCGGCAGAGATCGAGATACCCGCGCTGCGCCTTGCGGCGGCGGCGCCCAATGCGGACTGGACCCACCGGGGCGGCTCCGCGACCCACCGTCTCCAGCATCCGGAGCTTGGTGCGGCCCTCACACAGGTCTTCAGTGTCGACATCGGTCAGGGCGACGGACGCCGTGTTCGGCTGACCGCCGATCCGGTTGTTGCCGGCGGTCGGGTCTTTACCCTCGATGCGAACGCCACCGCCTCCGCGGTCTCGACGGCGGGGGTGCTTCTCTGGCAGACCGATCTGACACCCCCGCGCGACGGTCGCAACGACGCTTCGGGCGGCGGGCTCGCGGTTTCCGATGCCGGTGTCTTTGTCAGCACGGGTTTTGGCGAGGTTTCGGCTCTCGATCCCGCCACCGGAGAGGTGCTCTGGACGCAGGATCTCGGCGCGGCGGGCGGCTCGGCCCCCACGGTGCAGGGCGATCTCGTCTACATCGCCGCCCGGGACAGTCGCGCCTGGGCCATTGATGCGACGTCCGGACGGATCCGCTGGACGTTGAACGGCACACCCGCCCAGCAGGGCTTTTCCGGCGGGGCCGGGGCGGCCGTGACCGACGAAATCGCGATTTTTCCCTTCGCGAGCGGCGAAGTGCTGGCGGCCTTCCCGCTGGGTGGCCTGCGCCGCTGGTCCACCGTGGTGTCGGGCGAACGGCTAGGCGTTGCCGCGGCCACCGTATCCGACATTGCGGGCGATCCGGTGATCGATGGCGGGCGGGTCTATGCCGCCAACGTGTCCGGGCGGCTCGCCGCGCTCGATGTCGCAACGGGAGAGCGGATCTGGACCGCCACCGAGGGTGCCGTGAGCCCGGTCTGGCCAAGCGGCAATTCCGTGTTTCTAGTCAACGACATGGGAGAGCTTTTGCGCCTCTCCTCGGCCGATGGCGCGGTGCTCTGGCGCCAACCCCTGCCGGGGTTCGTCGAAAACCGCGTGCGCCGACAGAAAACCCGGTTTGCCCATTACGGGCCGGTGCTGGCCGGGGGACGGCTGATCGTTGCCTCCTCCGACGGTGAATTGCGCCAGTTCGATCCCGAAACGGGCGCATTGCTGGGGTCGGTTCCGATCCCGGGTGGCGGCGCAACAACCAACCCCGCCGTGGCCGGTGGCACGCTCTACGTCGTGACCTCGCGCGGACAGCTTGTGGCCTATCGCTAGCTGGGGTAGAGGCTCGGGCCTTCCGCCGGAGCGTATCCATGTCCTTCTCTCTCGCCATTGTCGGGCGGCCCAATGTGGGCAAGTCCACCTTGTTCAATCGTCTCGTGGGGCGGAAGCTGGCGCTTGTCGACAACCAGCCCGGCGTGACCCGGGACCTGCGAGAAGGCGAAGCGCGGCTGGGGCCCCTGCGCTTCACCGCGATCGACACCGCCGGACTTGAGGATGCGACCGACGACAGCTTGCCGGGCAGGATGCGGCGCCTGACGGAGCGGGCGGTCGAAATGGCCGACGTCTGCCTCTTCGTGATCGATGCCCGTGCCGGGGTGACGCCCGTCGATGAGGTGTTTGCCGATATTCTGCGCCGGTCCGGCACGCCGGTCATCCTTGCCGCGAACAAGGCCGAGGGCCAGGCCGGCGAAGCGGGGGCCCTTGAGGCCTGGGGGCTCGGCCTGGGGGACCCTTTGCGGCTGTCGGCGGAACACGGCGAAGGGATGGAGGATCTGATCACCGCGTTGATGCCGATGGCGCAGGAATTCGAAGCCCGCGCGGTGTCCGAGGCGCCCGAGGTGGAGGTTTCCGTCGAAGCCGACGAAGATGAGGTTCGCGCGATAACGACCGAAAAACCATTGCAAATTGCCGTGGTCGGGCGGCCCAATGCGGGCAAGTCCACGCTGGTCAACGCGCTCTTGGGAGAAGAGCGCATGTTGACGGGACCCGAGGCTGGCATCACCCGCGACGCGATTTCCGTGGCACTGGATTGGGGCGGCGTCCCGGTCCGGATTTTTGACACCGCCGGCATGCGCAAAAAGGCGCGCGTGCAGGAGAAACTGGAAAAACTCTCGGTTGGGGACGGGCTGCGCGCGGTCCGGTTCGCCGAGGTGGTCATCGTGCTCCTTGACGCCTCAATCCCCTTTGAACAGCAGGACCTGCGCA
This sequence comes from uncultured Rhodobacterales bacterium, assembly GCA_964391555.1. GTDB lineage: Bacteria > Pseudomonadota > Alphaproteobacteria > Rhodobacterales > Rhodobacteraceae > JAMWZF01. The sequence goes on along the minus strand of CAYMMT010000038.1, from coordinate 14,183 downwards.
TCGCCGATCTGGCCGAACGCGAGGGGCGCGCGGTGGTCGTTGCGGTCAACAAATGGGACGTGGAGCCCGAAAAGCAGCAAAAACTCAAGGACATGCGCGAGGCTTTCGAACGCCTCCTGCCGCAACTGCGCGGTGCGCCGCTGGTCACGGTGTCGGCCCGCACCGGCCGGGGCCTCGACCGATTGCAGGCGGCGGTGATGACGGCGCACGAGGTCTGGAATCGGCGCGTCCCCACCGCGGCGCTCAACCGCTGGCTGACGGAGATGACCGTGGCCCATCCGCCACCCGCACCCGGAGGGCGCCGCATCAAGTTGCGCTACGCCACGCAGGCCAAGACCCGTCCGCCGGGTTTTGTCATCATGTGTTCGCACCCTGAAAAGATGCCCGAGAGCTATGCCCGCTACCTGGTCAACGGCCTGCGTGCGGATTTCGACATGCCGGGCACCCCGATTCGGCTGACGTTTCGTGGTCAAGGCGACAAGAACCCCTACAAGGACAAGAAAAAGTCCACGCCGTCGCGATTGCGCAAACATCTGGGCAAGCCGTCTCCGAAGGGGGCTTGATCCAAAGGGGCGCTTCCGCGCGCTCTTGTTCAGCCAGCTGTGAGGTGACGCGACATGTGGGCGCTGCGCGTTTGATAGGCGTTTGGTCCTTGCGGTTTTCTGGCGGGGCAGAAGCAGGGGATTCCGGACTTGTGTCGGGATGGCCGGTGCGGAAGGCTGCGGTCAGGAGGGCCAGCCGATGAAGCGAATTGCGATATTCTGTGACGGAACGTGGAACCTGACGGACCGCAAGGACCAGCAAACCAACGTGGTGCAACTGGCCCAGGCGGTCAAGCTCAGTGCCGATGACGGAACCAAGCAGGTGCCGATCTACGTGCGTGGTGTCGGGACCGGGACCGGCTCCAATGCCTTCGCCCGTACCACGGACAAATGGCTGGGCGGGGCGCTGGGATGGGGTCTGGAGAAGAATATCGAGCAGGCCTACAAGTCCCTGATTTTCCTTTATGAACCCGGAGACGAGATCTACATCTTCGGCTTCTCTCGCGGCGCCTACACGGCGCGGTCTCTTGCGGGGCTGATCCGCAAGGCGGGCATTCTCAGCCGCGACAACGTGCACAAGATTTCCGAGGCCATGGCGCTTTACCGAAAGCGCGGAAAATCGGGCCATCCGGACGCCGACAAGGTGCAGGAGAAGCGGGCGGAACTGTCACCGGAGGTCGCCACCTCGCTCGATGACCTGTCCAAGCGGGACCGCGCGACAGAGCTCCTGCGGATCAGGTACCTCGGGGTCTGGGACACGGTCGGGGCCCTTGGCCTGCCCGGCTTCCTTGGGCTTTTTGCAAGGATTTTCAACGAGAAATATGCGTTTCACGACACCTCCCTGAGTTCTTCGGTTTCAGCCGCCCGCCATGCGGTCGCGCTTGACGAGCGGCGGAAGCACTACCCGCCCGCACTTTGGGGCAACCTCGAAGACCTGAACATGCGCAAGCAGCGCAGCGTCGCGCCCTATCAGCAGATCTGGTTTGCCGGCGATCATGGCTCGGTCGGCGGCGGGGGAGAGGTTCGGGGTCTGTCGGCCTTCACCCATGGCTGGATCGCGGACGGCGCGATTGCCGAGGGGCTTGAGATGGATGCGGACCGGCTGGCCAGTGTGGCTGCGCTCTGCGCGCCGGGCGATCCGGTCCAGAACAAGCCGAAGCCGAGGCTGATGCAACTGGTGTCAACGCCGCTTCTTCAGGATCGTGAGGGACCGTCAGAGGCGATGTATGTCCACGAAAGCGTGCTCGCCAAGATCCGCCTGGGCGCCGCGAATTCCGGAGGGCCCTATCATCCGGGCAGCCTCGACAAGGTCTGGGACGAACTGCCCGGTCTCCTGCCGCAGCGATCGATTGCCGAGGAGACGCGGCAGGAAGAGGAGGACGACGAGGTGACCCCGCAGCCATCCTGATCCCTAGGTGAGGGTGCCGTCCGCCGTGATCTGCGTCGCCCCGCCAAGGTAGGGGGCAAGCACCGCGGGCAGGCTGACGGAGCCGTCCTCCTGCTGACCGTTCTCCAGAACCGCAATCAGGCACCGTCCCACAGCGAGGCCGGAGCCGTTCAGCGTGTGAACGAACTGTGGCTTGCCGCCGTCGTTCGGCTTGAACCGCGCGTTCATGCGGCGGGCCTGGAAATCACCGGTCGTCGAAACGGAGCTGATCTCCCGATAGGTGTTCTGGCCCGGGAGCCAGGCTTCGATATCGAAGGTTCGCCGGGCGCCGAACCCCATGTCCCCGGTGCACAGCACAACCGTCCGGTAGGGAATGCCGAGTCGTTCGAGGATATCCTCGGCGCAGCGCAGCATGCGTTTCTGCTCGGCGTCACTTTCGTCGGGATGCGTGACCGAGACCATCTCGACCTTCTCGAACTGGTGCTGACGCAGCATGCCTGCTGTGTCGCGCCCCGCGCTGCCCGCTTCCGAGCGGAAACACAATGAGTGGGCGGTATAGCGGCGGGGCAGGTAGGTTTCCTCGATCACGTGGCCTGCGGCAATGTAGGTCAGCGACACTTCGGACGTCGGGATCAGCCACAGGCCGTCTTCGGTCCGGTAGCTGTCACCGCCGAATTTCGGGAGCTTGTCTGT
>CAYMMT010000038.1:0-11461 GCA_964391555.1 uncultured Rhodobacterales bacterium | reverse complement strand
GCGTGGTGTGCCCCACCGGTTGATTTCGACGTTGTCGTCCTCATCCGCCCCGTCGGGCACATCGTCGGCCGGCAGGTTGGGGATTTCGGCAAGCCGGGCCGTCAGGGCCGCGTCCTTGTCCCGGGCCTCGTCCTGAAGGCGGCCGATCTCGGCCTTCTTGTCGGCAACCAACGCGCGGAGCCGCTCGAACTCGGCCTCGTCGCCCTTGGCCTTGGCCGCCCCGATCTGCTTGGCGGCGGCATTGGCGTCGGCCTGCGCGGTCTCGGCCGCAAGGATGGCGGCGCGCCGGGCTTCGTCCAACGCAAGAAGCTCCGCAGACACCGGTGCCTCCCCCCGACGGGACAGGGCGGCATCGAAAGCAGCCGGCGTATCGCGGATCACCTTGATGTCATGCATGGCTCTGGTCCTTCCAGCGGAGATATCCGCGCGTCCTATGCCTCATCGCGGGGCCGGGGACCAGTGGCATCGCGTCCATCTCCGCCCCGGAAGTTGCCCGGGCATCCCCCAATCACCATGACCGTGCCGTTTCAGGCCATGCCGAACCGCCAACCTACGCCGGACCATGGGCCTTCGCATTGCGCAACGCCTCGTGTCCTGCGTCGACGCGAGTGATCAATCCCGCCGGGCTGCGTCGTGGAGTTCCAACTGTGACAGGATCCAGCCCTGCTGCCGCGCGGCAAGGGCGCGGCTCGTCCTCAGTCCGGTGGCGATGCGTGAGCTGACCACACCATGCATCTGCCAGCCGCCGGAGGGCGTATGGGTGAGGACGGGCATGCCGGAATTTCCCGACAGAACCGGACAATCGAGCACCAGATTTCGTTCTGACCGTTCCACGATGGGGCAGGCAAGGTTGCCGTCCATGGTGCTCTTGTCCCGGGCCGTGAACCCGGCAAGAGCGACCCTCTCTCCCGACGGCTCTTCGGCAGAAACGGTCACCGGTGTCACGTCCGGGATGGGGCCGACAAGGAACACCAGGCCGACGTCAAAGCGCGGGTCGTGCCAGCCGTTGGCGTCATAGGCCGGGTGGCGCAGGGTCGCGGCAATGGCCATCGGGGCCCGGCCCGAACCGGGGCCACCGGGTTGAAAAACGCGGCCCTCTGGGGCCATCTTCCCCGCGCAATGTGCGGCGGTCAAAACCACGTCCGGTCGCACCAAGGTGCCGGTGCAGCCGCCCTCCCGATCCGGGTCAACCGAGGCGAGCCAGCCCACGGCCGACAACTCTGCCACCGCCGATAACGGCAGTGGCGGCATCGTCTCGCGCTCGAACAGTGCGTCTTCGGATTGCGCGGGCAGGGGGTGGGCGAGACCGGCGATCACCAAGGCAAGGACGGTCAGCGACCGGCGCCGGTGTCGCGGGGCACCGAACCAAAAGACTGTCCGTCCCGATGGATCCATGCATTGCACCTCCCGCGTGGCTGGCCCATATGACCCCGGAGCCTACATTGCCAAGGCAAACGTTGTCCCGAAAGGGGCAATGCCTGACCAAGGCAGTTGAAGAAACGAACCAAGAGGTCCCGACATGGAAGGTGGCGCATTCGCCCAGTTCATTCCACTGATCCTGATTTTTGCGATCATGTATTTCCTGCTGATCCGGCCGCAGCAAAAGAAGCTCAAACAGCATCAGGCCATGGTCGCGGCGCTGCGGCGGGGGGATCAGGTGATCACCCAAGGTGGGCTCATCGGGAAGGTGACAAAGGTCAAGGACGACAGCGAGGTCGAGGTCGAACTGGCTCAGGACGTGAAGGTCCGGGTGGTCCGCTCAACCATTGCTCAGGTCGTCAACAAGACCGAGCCAGCCGAAGCGTGAGGCGGCGCGTGTTCCGCGCCCTTATTGTTTTCATGGCCGCGGTGGCAATGCCAGCGCTGGCCCAGACCAGCCCGATGGAACGGGCATTGGCGGCGTGCGGCGGGACCGAAATCCATCTTTCGGCGCCGGCTGGCACCTCAGACGTGGACCTGGAAGCGGCCGAGCGTGTCCTGAACGCCCGACTCGGCGGAGGCTTTCTGAAGGACTACGTGGATGTCGCCGACGGCGGGCTGGTCGTGCGGTTTCCGGCCTCCACGGTTGACCTGGCCGCCTTTGCCGGGGCTTTGCAGCGCATCGAACTCGGGATCCACAACGTCCTGATGATCGGGGACGCGGCACAGGAGGGCGATGACGGGATTGTGGTGACCGACAGCGATGGGGTCCCGTACCGGATCGCGGTTGAGCCGATTCTGACGGGCGCGGACCTCGCGGCGGCACAGGCCACCTTTGACCAGAACGGAAAGCCGGCCCTGTTGTTTCGGTTCACACCCGCCGCCGCGCGGCTTTTCGGGGAGTTCACAAGCGCGCATATCGGCGCGCCGTTGGGCATCGTGCTGGATGGCGAGATGCTGTCGGCTCCGGTGATCCGATCGCCCATCGTCGGCGGGCAGGTCGTCGTCACCGGCGATTTCACGGTCGAGGAGGCCTCCCGATGGGCCAAGCTTCTCGGTTCAGGTTATCTGCCCATTGACCTTGTCATCGAAAGGGCAGACGAGGTGCCGCAGGATTTTGCGGCGGACCAGTCCCTGTGCCCGTAATGAGCAGTTAAGAGAGAGAGACAGAGGCGGAGCATGCTTCAGATAGACCTTTGGAAACGCGTCTCCATCTGGCTATTGGTGCTGGCGGGGCTTCTGCTTGCCTTGCCGAACGCGTTCTACACCCGTGTGGAGATGTCCAACGACGCCGAAACGGTGATCGAACAAGGCGTGACCGATGTCACGCTCGAGGACCAGGCCGGGCTCTGGCCGTCGTTCCTGCCCGATGGGCTGGTGAACCTTGGCCTCGACCTGCGGGGCGGGGCACATCTGCTCGCCGAGGTGCAGGTCGAGCAGGTCTATGCAAGCCGCATGGAGGCGCTCTGGCCAGAAGTGCGCGACGTTCTGGCCGCGAACCGCGACGTGGTGGGCTTCGTCACGCAGGAGGACGGCCCGGACGACGAGTTGCGGGTCCGGATTTCGCAGCCCGAAGGCATTCAGGAAGCGCTGAGCCTCGTTCGGGGCCTTGCCCGTCCTGTCGTGTCTCTGACCGGGGCCGGGGCCTCCGACATCGACGTGACGGCGCGGGACGGACTGATCATTGTCACTCTTTCGCCAGAAGAACGACGCCTGACGGACGACAGGACCGTCGCCCAGGCGCTGGAGATCATCCGCCGCCGGATCGATGAGGTTGGCACCCGAGAGCCGTCGATCCAGCGTCAGGGGGCCAAACGCATTCTCGTGCAGGTGCCGGGGGTCGGTAGCGCACAGGAAGTCAAGGACATCATCGGCACCACCGCGCAGCTGACCTTTCAGCCCGTGGTGACCCGCACTTCCGACGAGACGACGAACCCCGGCACGGGCAATGAACTTCTGCCCTCACTTGACGAGGCCGGCACCTTCTACGTCCTTGAACGCGCGGCGGTGGTGACAGGGGAGGAACTCGTCGACGCACAGCCGACCTTCGACCAGAACGGCAACCCGGCGGTGAATTTCCGCTTCAATCCCGGCGGTGCGCGCAAATTCGGTGACTACACGGCCGAGAATATCGGGTCGCCCTTTGCCATTGTCCTCGACGACGAGGTGATTTCGGCCCCGACGATCCAGAGCCACATCCCCGGCGGTTCCGGCATCATTACCGGCCGCTTCTCGGTGGAGGAATCAACGGAACTGGCGGTCCTGCTCAGGGCCGGGGCGCTCCCGGCCGAGCTCGTCTTTCTCGAAGAGCGGACAATCGGCCCGGACCTGGGGCAGGATTCGATCGACGCCGGCACCATCGCTTGCATCGTGGCCTTCGCGGCGGTCATGGTCTTCATGGCGCTCAGCTACGGCCTCTTCGGACTCTTCGCCAATATCGCACTGCTCATCAACGTGGGCCTGATTTTCGGCCTGCTCAGCATGATTGGCGCGACGCTCACACTGCCCGGCATTGCAGGCATCGTGCTGACCATCGGGATGGCGGTGGACGCAAACGTGCTGGTGTTCGAGCGGATCCGCGAAGAACTGAAGACCGCCAAGGGTCCGGCGCGTGCCATTGACCTTGGTTATGAAAAGGCGCTCTCGGCCATCACCGACGCCAATTTCACCACGTTCATCACTGCGGTGATCCTGTTTGCCATGGGCGCCGGCCCGGTGCGCGGGTTTGCCATCACTCTCGGCCTCGGCATCATGACGTCGGTCTTCACCGCGATCTTCGTGACGCGGCTGTTGATCGTGATGTGGTTCGAACGTCGCCGACCCAAAACCATCGAGGTGTGAGATGCGCCTGAAGCTTGTCCCCCAGGAAACCAGCTGGGATTTCTTCCGCCGCTCGCGCCTCTGGCTCGGCATCTCCGCCGGTCTCATGGTGTTGGCGTTGGCATCCTTTCTGATCCAGGGCCTCAGCTACGGCATCGACTTCTCGGGCGGTACGACGTTGCGGACCCAGTCTTCCGAGGTCGTGGACGTAGGTGCCTACCGGGCCGCGTTGGAGCCGTTGAACCTTGGCGAAGTGACGATCACCGAGGTCTTTGACCCCACCTCCGGCCCGGATGAGAACGTGGCCCTTGTCGCGATCCAGGCTCAGGCCGATGAGGAAAGCGTCACCAACGAGACCATCTCGGCAGTGCAGGAGGCCCTGCGCGGCGTCGCCCCCGATATCACCTTCCCTTCGGTCGAATCGGTCGGGCCAACGGTTTCTGGCGAACTCATCATGACTGCCGCGCTTGCCGTGACCCTGGCCATCGGCGCGGTGCTGATCTACATCTGGCTTCGCTTCGAGTGGCAATTCGCGCTCGGTGCCGTGGCCGCGCTCGTGCACGATGTAATCCTGACCATCGGCATCTTTTCGGAACTTCAGATCCGCTTTGACCTCGCCATTATCGCGGCTCTCCTGACCATCGTGGGGTATTCGCTCAACGACACCGTGGTGGTGTTTGACCGGGTGCGGGAAAACCTGCGCAAGTACAAGAAGCTGGACCTAAAGGAGGTGTTGAACCTCTCGATTAACGAAACGCTGAGCCGGACGATGATGACCTCCGTCACCACGCTTTTGGCGCTGGTATCGCTTTACGTGCTGGGCGGGGACGTGATCAGGGGCTTTGTCTTTGCGATGATCTGGGGCGTGATCGTGGGGACCTATTCGTCGATCTTCGTGGCGTCGTCGATCCTGCTTGTGCTGGGCGTGAAGCGCGACTGGTCCAAGCCCGATCCGGACAACATCGGCAACCGGTTCAAGACCGACGCCTGACGGGCCGGCGCGGACCCGGTCCGGCCATGTCCGGACCGGTGATCATCTCCACGCGCTCGAACCGCGTCCCGGGGGCACCGACCCCAGCAGGCAAGAGGACAGGCCCAATGATACCCGGGATAGCTTGGCTGGCGTTGACGATCGGTGTCGCCGGGCTGGTGCGGGGGTTCACCGGTTTCGGCACCGCGCTGATTTTCGTCCCCGTGGCGAACCGCTTTCTGCCGCCGCAGGACGTGATCGTACTGATCACGCTGCTCGGCGCTGTTTCCACCGCCGCGCTTGTCCCGCGCGCCTGGGTGCGGGGGGACCGTGCGGAGGTCGGCCTTCTGATCCTTGCCGCCTTGCCCACGGTGCCTTTTGGCCTCTGGGTCATGACCCAACTCCCTCAGGACACGACCCGCTGGATCATCGCCGCCATTGCCACGATCACCCTGGCCGCCATCGTGTCGGGCCGGCGGTACCGTGGCGGGCTTGGTACCCCTGGCGTCCTTGGGGTGGGGGCCGCGGCCGGCCTTGTCGGCGGCATGACCGGCCTCACCGGCCCTGTCGTGATCATGGTCTACCTTGCCTCCCAGCGGGGGGCGGACTCCGTTCGGTCGAACACGATCCTCTTTCTTGCGGGCCTCGACGGTGTGATTTTCGCCAATCTGCTGCTTGGCGGACTTGCCAACCTGTCGCTGATCTGGACCGCCGCGGTCCTGTCGCTTCCCTACCTTGCCACCACGCTTGTCGGACAGGCCCTGTTTGATCCCGCGCGCGAGAGGCTGTATCGCGGGGCGGCTTATGCAGTGATCGGCCTCGCGGTCGTCACGGGACTGCCGATCTGGGAGTGAGGCGATGCGGTTCAACGAGGTGACCTATTCCGATGCCGTACCGATCGATGGCTACGGGCCGGGCATGTTTCGTGTCGCGGGCGAGGCATTGGACGGTGCGATTGCCATCCTGCCATCGGGCGTGACGCCGTGGGACGGCTACGGGGACACCGCGCACCTTGTCGCCAGGGCGGACGACATCGATGTCCTTCTGGTCGGCACCGGCGCAGAGCCGGGTTTCGTGCCACCGGCCTTCCGCACCGCGCTCGAAGCGGCGGGCCTTGGCCTGGAGGTGATGGCCACCCCCTCTGCCTGCCGAACCTTCAACGTGCTTCTGGGCGAAGGCCGACGCGTTGGCGCGGCGCTCCTGCCGGTCTGAGCGCATGACACTGGCCGTCACCGATCTGTCCGTGGCCCGGGGCGGGGTGCCGGTCCTGCAGGGTGTCAGTTTTTCGGTCAAACCCGGCCGGGCGCTGATCCTGCGCGGCCCCAACGGCATTGGAAAGACCACGCTGCTGCGCACACTCGCGGGTCTGCAACCGCCCCTCGCGGGGCTGATAACCGGCGCGGAGGAGGCGGCCTATGCCTCCCATGCTGACGGCATCAAGGCGCAGCTGACCGTGGCCGAAAACCTGACCTTCTGGGCCGACGTCCATGACCTGACTGTAGACGATGCAGTCTACACCGCGTTCGACCTTGCCGATCTCAAGACCCGTTTCGCCGGGACCCTGAGCGCCGGCCAGAAGCGGCGCCTCGGCCTCGCCCGTCTTGGCGTGATCGGCCGCAAGATCCTCATCCTCGACGAGCCGACCGTCAGCCTTGACCGATTCTCGGTGAAGATGTTTGCAACCTGGCTGACCGAGGCGCATCTGGGGCAGGGCGGCATCGCCGTCATTGCCACCCATATCGACCTCGGCCTCGAAGCGCCCGAGCTTGACCTCACCCCGTTCAGGGCCGCGTGGAATGCCAGCGGCGGCAGCGACGAGGCGTTCCTGTGAAAGCTCTCCTCGTTCGCGATCTCCGCCTGGCCGTCAGGGCCGGAGGTGGATTTGGCCTCGGCCTCGCCTTCTTCCTGATTGTCGTGGTGCTGGTCCCGTTTGGCGTGGGCCCCGAAGCCGACATCCTGTCACCGATCGCGCCCGGCATCCTCTGGGTTGCGGCACTTCTGGCAGCGCTCCTGTCCCTCGATCGCATCTTCGCGCTCGACTACGAGGATGGCGCGCTGCCGCTTCTGGCCACGTCACCTCTCCCGCTCGAAGGCATCGCGCTGTCGAAGTCAATCGCCCACTGGATCACCACGGGCCTGCCGTTGACCGTCGCCGCCCCGGTCTTCGGCATTCTGCTCAACATGGAGCCCCCGGCCTTTGCCTATCTTGTGCTGTCCTTCGTCCTCGGAACACCGGCCCTGTCGCTGATCGGCACCTTTGGCGCCGCCCTGACCGTGGGCCTGCGGCGGGGGGGATTGCTGTTGTCGCTGCTTGTGCTGCCACTTTACGTTCCGACCCTGATCTTCGGGGCCGAGACCGTGCGCCGGGGGGCCGAGGGTCTGCCGCACACCACCCCGCTACTGATGCTCGCGGCCATCACGTTGGGCAGCATTGCCCTGCTGCCTTTCGCCACAGCCGCCGCATTGCGGGTCACTCTGAGGTGAAGCGGGATTGAGGTAGCGCGACGGCGATTATATCAGGGTCCCATGTCACTCTGGGAATACGCCAACCCCAAGAAATTCATCGCGACGACGACCCCGTGGTTGCCGTGGATTTATGGCGGCGCTTTCGCGGCGCTGGCCACGGGACTGATCTGGGGATTCTTCTTTACGCCGGACGCCCGGGGCTTCGGCTCCAACGTCAAGATCCTCTTCGTCCACGTGCCGTCCGCGCTGATGGCGATAAATGCCTGGCTGATGATGCTTGTGACCTCTCTTGTCTGGCTGATCCGCCGCCACCACGTTTCCGCTCTTGCCGCCCGGGCCGCTGCCCCGATCGGCATGGTGATGACCCTGATCGCGCTCCTGACCGGGGCCATCTGGGGGCAGATCACGTGGAACACATGGTGGGTTTGGGACACGCGGCTCACCCCGTTCTTTATCCTGTTCCTGTTCTACCTGGGCTACATCGCCCTCTGGGAGGCGATCGAGGATCCAGACACCGCGGCTGACCTGACGTCGCTGCTATGCATGGTGGGTAGCGTCTTTGCCGTTCTGAGCCGCTATGCCACGCAGATCTGGGGCGATCAGGGGCTGCATCAGCCGGCGTCCTTTTCAATGGATGCCGAAACCAACGTCGCCAATGTCTACTGGATCCCCTCCGTGATCTCGATGGCGGGCTTCATTCTGCTGTTCATCGCGCTGGTGCTGCACCGGACCCAGACCGAAATCCGGGTCCGCCGAATGCGGGCCCTGTTCAGGCGCCGGGAGCGCGCTGTCGAAGGAGCACGGAGCGATGCCTGATCTCGGAGATTACGCCGGGCAGGTCGTGGCCTGCTATGTCATCACCATCGGGCTTCTGACCGTCCTCGTGGCGATGACCATGATCCGCGCCCGGCGCGTCCGGGCCGAACTTGAGGAGATCGAGCGCAGCAATGTCTGATATCAAGTCCAAAACCTCTCCGCTTCTCTACCTGCCGGTTGCGATCACCTTGGTGTTGCTTGCGGCCTTCGGCTACACGCTGCTGTCGAATCAACGGGCCCAATCCGACGGGATCGATCCCGGTGCCGTGCCGTCGACCTTCCTTGGCCAGACGATCCCGACGCTGAATGCCGTCCCGCTCGGGTCGCTTCCGACCTTCACTTCGTCGGATATTATGGCCGATGGCGAGGTCAAGATCGTGAACTTCTGGGCGTCCTGGTGTCCACCGTGCCGGGCGGAACATCCCGCTTTGATGCAGCTCGCCGAAGAGGGCGTGGCGATCTACGGCGTGAACAAGTCCGACCGGATGGCCAATGCGCTCGGATTCCTTCAGGATCTCGGCAATCCGTTCCGGGCCGTGACAGTGGACGCGAACGGGCGGCAGGCGATCGACTGGGGCGTCGTGGCGTTGCCCGAAACCTTCGTGATCGACGGGCAGGGCCGGGTGGTGCTGAAGTTCCCCGGCCCGATCCAGGGCGTGATGGACACCGTGATCAGGCCGGCCTTGGCCGAGGCGGCAGCGGCTAGTTCGGGGTAACCGGCGCCATTCAAGAGGGGCGTTCGGCCGGTCTGACCGTCCTGATCAGACGCCCGGCAAATGCCCGGCCGCGGTCTGAAACTAGAGCCGGTATCCGCCTGACACGGTGATGATTTCGCCGGTAATGAACCCCGCACCATCCCCGGCAAGGAACCGCACGACTTTTGCGATATCCTCCGGCACGCCCGCCCGGCCGAGGGCGGTGAGATCGACAAAGAGCTTCAGAAGTTCCTCTGGTCGCGGCGCTTCCGGTCGCTCGATCGCGCCCGGCGCGACGGCATTCACCCGAATGCCGCGGGGACCGAGTTCCTTGGCCATGGCCCGGGTCCAGTTGTTCAGCGCGGCCTTGCTCGCGCCGTAAGCGACCGCGCCCTTGGGTGGCAACTCCGCGTTGACGGACGAGACCGAGATCACCGACGCGCCCGGGCCCAAATGCGGCAGCGCGGCCGCCAGCAGGGCCGCGGGCGCGAGATAGTGAAGATCGAACTGATGGCGATGCGCGCCGGCGTCAAATGCCTCCAGCGGCGTCTCCCGCACATCGCCGGCGTTGTTGACGATGACATCGATCCGGCCATATTCATCCAGAACTCTGTCAATGATTGCAGGTGCTTGCGAGGCATCGCTCAGGTCGGCACGAATGCAGAGGGCCCGTGCCGAGACATCCGGCGCGGGCTCCGTCGTGCGGTAGGTCAATGCGACGGCGTGATCGGTCAGAAGGTCGTCGACAATGGCCCGCCCGATGCCCCGGCTGCCACCTGTGACCAGAGCGACGGGCCGGTCGCCGGTCACTCCGCGGCCACTGCGGACTGGCGTGCGAGGTTGCGCAGAACGTAGTGCAGGACGCCGCCGTGTTCGATGTATTCGATTTCGATCGCGGTATCGATCCGGCATTTCAGCGTGATTTCCTTCACCGTTCCATCGCCCATGGTGATAGTGGCCGGCACCTCCTGCAACGGCTGAACCGTGTCGAGGCCCGATATGGAGACGCTCTCTTCGCCTGTGAGGCCAAGGCTCTTGCGGGTGTCGCCGCCGGTGAACTCGAACGGGATCACGCCCATTCCGACGAGGTTGGAGCGATGGATGCGCTCGAAACTCTCGGCGATGACGGCCTTGACGCCAAGAAGCGCAGTGCCCTTGGCCGCCCAGTCACGGGACGACCCGGCGCCATACTGCTCCCCTCCGATCACCACCAGGGGCACCCCGGCGGCCTGATAGGCCATGGCCGCATCGTAGATTGACATCTGGCTGCCGTCGGGTCCCTTGGTGTAGCCGCCTTCGACACCGTCCAGCATTTCGTTCTTGATCCGGATGTTGGCGAAGGTTCCGCGCATCATGATCTCGTGGTTGCCGCGGCGCGACCCGTAGGAATTGAAGTCGCGCGGCGCGACCTGCCGCTCGGTCAGGTACTGGCCAGCAGGGGTGGTGTCCTTGAACGAGCCGGCCGGCGAAATATGGTCCGTGGTGATCATGTCGCCCAGCAGAGCCATGATCCGCGCGCCCTCGATGTTGGAGATCGTCCCCGGCTCGGGCGACATGCCTTGGAAGTAGGGCGGGTTCTGGACGTAGGTCGAGGTCGCGGGCCAGTCATAGGTTTCCTGGTCCGGCACGGATACGCCCTGCCATTTGTCGTCACCCTTGAAAACATCGGCATACTTGGTCCGGAACGCCTCGCGCGTCACGGTCTGTTCTACCAGGTCAGCGATCTCGGACTGGGTAGGCCAGATGTCTTTCATGTAGACATCGTTGCCGTCCTTGTCCTGACCGATGGGTTCGGTCGTCAGGTCGATGTCGAGCGTTCCGGCAAGCGCGTAGATCACCACCAGCGGCGGGGAGGCAAGGTAGTTCGCCCGCACATCGGGGCTGATCCGGCCCTCGAAGTTCCGATTGCCCGACAGAACCGAGGTCGCAACGAGGTCCCCCTCCGCGATGGCGTCGGAGATCTCTTTCTGGATCGGGCCGGAATTGCCGATGCAGGTGGTGCAGCCGTAGCCCACGAGGTTGAAGCCGATGGCGTCGAGGTCGTCCTGCAAACCCGCGGCCTCCAGATAGGCGCTGACGACCTGAGAACCCGGCGCGAGAGAGGTCTTCACCCACGGTTTGCGGTTCAGGCCAAGGGCCGCGGCCTTTCGCGCCACGAGGCCTGCGCCGATCATCACGTAGGGGGTCGAGGTGTTTGTGCAGGAGGTGATCGAGGCGATGACGACCTTTCCCGATTCCATGGTGCACTCCTCACCCGCGACCGGAACCTCCTTGC
>CAYMMT010000037.1:0-20688 GCA_964391555.1 uncultured Rhodobacterales bacterium | reverse complement strand
TCTCGGTCGATACGCGCAAGTCGGTGGTCGCCGAGGCCGCGCTTGATGCCGGGGCGGATATGGTCAACGACGTGAGCGCGGGCCGGTACGACTCGGACATGTTGCCGCTTGTCGCCGCGCGCAACGTACCGATCTGCCTCATGCATTCCGTGGCCGATCCCAAGACCATGCAGTCCCATGCGACCTATCGCGATGTGGTGGCCGAAGTGCGCGATCACCTTCAAGAGCGGATTGCCGCCGCACTGGACGCCGGGGTCACGCGGGATCACCTCATCCTCGACCCGGGCATCGGGTTCGGTAAGACAACGCAACACAATTTGAGCCTGCTGCGCGCCATACCGCGATATGATGTGTTCGAGTTGCCGATTCTGATTGGCGCCTCCCGGAAGCGGTTCATCGGTGAACTCGGGAACGCGGAAGGCGCCAAACAGCGGATGGCGGGCTCGGTCGCGGTCGCCCTCTTTGCGGCGGACCGTGGCGCGCGTATCCTGCGCGTGCACGACACATACGAGACCAGACAGGCGCTCAGCCTGCACCTGGCGTTGAGGACGAGGGACGAGTGAGATGAGCCGAAAGCTGTTCGGAACCGACGGGGTCCGGGGCACCGCGAACACCTGGCCGATGACCGCCGAAATGGCACTCAGGATCGGGGCCGCGGCGGGGCGCTATTTCCGCAACGATGGCTCCAACGGGCATCGGGTCGTGATCGGCAAGGACACGCGGTTGTCGGGCTACATGTTCGAAAACGCCTTGACCGCGGGTCTGACATCCACGGGCATGAACGTCCTGCTTCTGGGTCCGGTTCCGACGCCGGCCGTCGGCCTCCTGACCACGTCGATGCGTGCCGATCTGGGCATCATGATCTCGGCCTCCCACAACCCGCATTTCGACAACGGGATCAAATTCTTCGGTCCCGACGGGTTCAAATTGTCCGATGAGGCCGAGGCCGAGATCGAGGCGCTGATTGCAACCGAATTGCAGCCCGCCCAGGCCGTGAACATCGGTCGCGCAAAGCGGATTGACGATGGCCGGTTCCGCTATGCCGAGCGCGTGAAAGGCACGCTTCCCCCCGGTGTGCGCCTCGATGGACTGAAGGTCGTGATCGATTGTGCAAACGGGGCCGGTTACCGCGTTGCGCCAGAGGTCCTGTGGGAACTCGGCGCGGATGTGATCCCCGTGGGCACCACGCCAAACGGTCTCAATATCAACGATGGATGCGGGTCGACGAATACCATCGCGGCGGCAGAAACGATCATCAGCCATAATGCGGACGTGGGCATTTGCCTCGACGGCGACGCCGACCGGGTGATGATCCTCGATGAAACCGGTCAGGTGGCGGACGGCGACCAGATCATGGCGCTGTTTGCCTCCCGTTGGGCTGACGAGGGGCGTTTGCACGACGGGACGCTGGTGGCGACGGTGATGTCAAATCTCGGGCTGGAACGGTACCTGGCGGGCCGTGGCCTGCGACTCGAACGAACCCGGGTTGGGGATCGCTACGTGGTTGAGGCCATGCGATCCGGAGGCTGGAACCTCGGTGGGGAGCAGTCGGGCCATATCGTGATGACCGACTATGCCACGACGGGGGATGGCCTGCTTGCGGGCCTGCAGTTCCTTTGTGCCATGATCTCCACCGGTCATCGTGCGTCTGAACTTGCGGGGGTATTCGACACCGTGCCGCAAATGCTCCGGAACGTGCGCTATGGTGCCGGCGTGGATCCGCTCGCCGTGGCGTCGGTGAAATCCGCGATCGCCGAGGCCGAGGGTCGGCTGAATGGCGCTGGTCGCCTTCTGATCCGCAAATCCGGAACAGAGCCCCTGATCCGCGTGATGGGCGAGGCCGAAGACGAGGGCCTGCTGTCGGAGGTCATCGACGGCATCGTGGCGGAGGTGGAGGCCGTCGCCTGACGCCCTGCTCCCTTGACCGGTAGCCCATCCATACCGTTTGCTGCACTGGTATGACGGGAGATGGCAATGCCCTACAGTGAACAGCAGTCTGCGGTTGCAAAGCTAGCCTTCGCAAGAATCAGCAAAACAAAAACAATCGAGGCGAAACTTGTGGCCGCGATCCTGGCCGAGGCCGGGCTGACCGACCTCACGTTACACGACAACAAGCTGACCTATCTGGCGAGCCGATTGAACGGCGCCCTGCAGGCCATGCGCCGTCGCAAGATGTCTGACCCGCTGATCGCTCATCTGGTGTCGGATCAGTTGGTGACCCTGTTCCTACCGGGGTTCACGGAACCCGATTTCGTACAGGCGCCGCCCGCCGGGGCAGGGGAATGCGATCGTGCGATGTCGGAGATGCAGAATGCGCAGGTCGATCTCAGCATGGCCGCCGCGGAGTTGGCCGCCTGCCGGGAGGTCAACGGTGGTGATCCCGATGGTGGCTTTGCCGGCATTGGCGGATCATTTGGTGCGCCGCTCGGCTCGGACACGCCGGTTATCCCGGACAACAACAACGACCCCTGCGCCGCAAAGCAACAGGCCTACGACGAGGCTTGGGATGCGTTCGAGAAGGCAGTGAGCCAGATGGAGTTCGCCTGCAACACCGGCGCGGGGATGTCCAACCCCGACGCTGGCGAGTGGATCTGGGATTAGCAAAACGGCCCGCCAAGGGGCGGGCCGCTTATCGTCGGAGGCGGCCTAGTTCCTGGCCTTGTCAACGAGCTTGCCGGCGGAAATCCATGGCATCATGGCGCGCAGCTTTTCGCCGACCTGTTCGATCTGGTGTTCGTCGTTCAGGCGGCGGGTAGCCTTGAACATCGGCTGGCCGACAGCATTTTCCTGCATGAAGTCGCGGACGAAACGCCCGGTCTGGATGTCGGTCAGGACGTCCTTCATCCGCTTCTTCGTCTCGTCGTAGGGCAGGATGCGGGGCCCGGACACGTATTCGCCGTACTCGGCCGTGTTCGAGATCGAGTAGTTCATGTTGGCGATGCCGCCCTCGTAGATCAGGTCCACGATCAACTTCACCTCGTGCAGGCATTCGAAATAGGCCATCTCGGGTTCGTAGCCAGCCTCGACGAGGGTTTCAAAGCCCATGCGGATCAGTTCAACGAGGCCACCGCAGAGCACCGCCTGTTCGCCGAAGAGGTCGGTTTCGCATTCCTGGCGGAAGTTGGTTTCGATGATGCCTGAGCGGCCGCCGCCGATGGCGGAGCAGTAGGACAGGCCGATTTCCATCGCCTTGCCGGTGGCGTCGTTGTGGACAGCGACAAGGCAGGGGACGCCGCCGCCCTTGGTGTACTCCCCGCGCACCGTGTGGCCCGGACCCTTGGGCGCCATCATGATGACGTCGACCTCGGCGGGGGCTTCGATCAGGCCGAAATGCACGTTCAGGCCATGGGCAAAGGCAATCGCCGCGCCGGGCTTGATGTGGTCCTTGACGTATTTGTTCCAGGTGTCGGCCTGCAGCTCGTCCGGCATGGTGAACATCATCAGGTCGCACCAGGCCGCGGCCTCGGAAATACCCATGACCTGCAGACCTTCGCTTTCGGCCTTGGCGGCCGAGGGGGAGCCCTCTCGCAGCGCCACGGCCACGTTCTTGGCCCCTGAATCGCGGAGGTTCAGGGCGTGGGCGTGGCCCTGGGAGCCGTAGCCGAGGATGGCGACCTTCATGTCCTTGATCAGGTTCACGTCGCAGTCACGGTCGTAATAGACGCGCATGGTTGTTGTCCTTCCGGGTTGTTGATTGGCGCTCTTATGGCTGGAGAACATGTGAAACGCGAGGGCGGGACAGGCATAAATTTCTCATCTTATGAAGTTGTAATGCGAACATATTAAAACTAATGATGATTTCATGCTTGATGACTTGGACAGGCGTTTGTTGCGCCAGCTGCAGGCCGAACCGGAGCTGACCGCGGCGGCGCTGGCCGACAGGGCGCGGGTGTCGGCGCTCAAGGCCAGTCGGCGGCTGGCCCGGATGGAAGAGCGGGGCATTCTCAAGGGGCGCCGCGCTGTGACTGACTGGACTGCGCTGGGCTATGCGGTTGCGGTGTCGCTTCGGGTGAGCCTCGACAAGACCGATCCCGGGGCCTTCGACGCCTTCATTGCCGCCGCGCGGGGCATCCCGGAAGTCACGGAGATCCAGACATTTCTGGGCCGGGTCGATGTGCGACTGAATGTGGTTGCCCGGGACATGGGTGATTACCAGCGACTCTATCGCGACCATATCCTGTCGCTGCCGCATATTGCCGAACTGGAGGCGCTGATAACCGTTGCAACCGTGGTCGCCGACGACAGCCTGCCGCTATGACCGATCTGGACGACATCGACCGGGCGCTCTTGCGGCAGTTGAGCCTCGATGCGGGCCGATCAGCCGCGACACTTGCCGAGGTCGTGGGGCTGAGCCAGCCGGCGACATGGCGCCGGATCAGGCGGCTGAAAGAGGCCGGCGTTCTGGCCGGCTACCGGTTGGAGCTTGACCGGGAGGCGCTCGGGTTCGGCGTAACCGTCTTTCTGGGGATCAAGCTCGCCAGCCGGGGCAGGGTGGGGCTCGAGGATTTCGAGCGCGCCGTGGCGGCGATCCCCGAGGTTCAGTTGGTGGAACTCGTGCTGGGGTTGTTCGATTACCGGCTGCGCGTGGTTGCCCGGGACCTTTCGGATTTCGAGCGTGTGCTCCGGCGGCGGATCATGACGTTGCCCGGGGTCGGCAATGTGGAGGCCAATGTGCTGCTGAGCGAGGAACGCAGGCCCGGTCCAATCTGACGCTGTCAGGCGGAGAGGCGGCGCAAGAGCACGTCTCGCACCAGTCGCGAATATTTGGAGCGTCGCATGCCAACGCTGGCGGCCGCATTGACCTGAGTGTTGCCGGTGCCGACATTCAGGACCGCGCCGGGCTCGGCTCCCAACGCTCCCGCAGGCCAACGCCACGTTGCTGCGGGAATGTTCGGCCTGCGGCGCGGTCTGTCATCGGTTCGCCTCGCCCAGGACCGTGGCGTCCCAGATCATGGCGTTCAAGGGTTGAGACGTGGTTCGCGAGGCACGAGCCAGGCCAAACCCCATCCGGCTGACCAACCGCCTGCGCAGATGGGGCTTTGCCAAGCGGGATGAAGGGAGTAGGTCTGCCTCTGACCGGACAAGGGAGAGCAAGATGCCAGCCGACACGTTTCGCAGCCCCGTGGACCCCGATGGTCTGATGGAATTCAGCGTGGTCTTTACCGATCGATCGCTGAACCACATGTCCATGGCTTTTCGCGAGGTGATGACGGATCTCTCCGCCGGGTTGAAGGAGGTCTACAAGGCTGACGCGGCGGTCATCGTGCCGGGCGGCGGGACTTTCGCGATGGAGGCCGTGGCGCGCCAGTTCGGTGGCGGGGCCAACGCGGTGATCGTCCGGAACGGGTGGTTCTCGTACCGGTGGACGCAGATCTTCGATGCCTCCGGCATCGCGGCGGCCACGACCGTGTGCCTCGCGCGGCGCACCGGCAACGGAGCGCAGTCTCCGTTTGCGCCCGCACCGCTCGAGGAGGTCGCGGCACGCATCCGGGCCGAGAAACCCGACGTGGTCTTCGCGCCCCATGTGGAGACCTCCGCGGGCCTGATCCTGCCGGATGCTTATGTCGCCGGGCTTGCCGAGGCGGCGCATGAGGTTGGCGCGCTGATGGTGCTCGATTGTATCGCGTCGGGTTGCGTCTGGGTGGATATGAAGGCGACGGGCGTCGACGTGTTGATTTCGGCCCCCCAGAAGGGTTGGTCGTCGACACCCTGCGCGGGGCTGGTGATGCTGTCGGACCGCGCGGTCAAACGGATGGAGACAACGCAAGGCTCGTCCTTCGCGATCGACCTGAAAAAATGGCACGACATCATGCAGGCCTATGAAAACGGTGGGCATGCCTATCACGCGACGATGCCGACGGATGGGCTGCGCCAGTTCCGGGATACGATGGCAGAGAGCCGCGAGTTCGGGTTTGACCGGCTCGAAGAGGCGCAGTGGGAACTGGGCGGCATGGTGCGGGCGGAACTCGCGGCACGGGGCATTCGGTCGGTGGCGGCGGACGGGTATGCGGCGCCGGGCGTGGTGGTGAGCTATACGGACCGGGGAGAAGTGCAGAGCGGCGCGGCGTTTGCGGCCGAGGGTGCGCAGATCGCGGCTGGCGTTCCGCTGCAGGTGGAGGAGGGGCCGGATTTCCGGACCTTCCGCATTGGGCTTTTCGGGCTGGACAAGCTGAAGGACCCGGGCGCGACCATGGCGCGCCTGAAACCGGTCCTCGACGCCGTGATCTGAGGCAGGTCCGGCATCGATCGGCCCCGGCAACGGTGGACACATGGCGGCTCGGCCCAATATGCGGGCATGTTTGCCGGTGGCATGGGCGACGGACGGGCGATTCCCGCTTGCGCTTTGCCCATCGATGCTGACACCTAGCTGATCATGGGAGGACCTCTCGAAACTCGGGGTGAATGGGGCCCGTTTGGCAGGCCGCTGTTTGCGGATCCGGAAGCCCGGGCACTGTCGCGCGTGGGCGTGATTGACGTGGGGTCGAACTCTGTTCGGATGGTCGTCTTCGACGGCGCGGCGCGGTCGCCCGCCTACTTCTACAACGAAAAGGTCATGTGCGCCCTCGGCCAGGGCGTGTCCGAGACCGGACGCCTGAACCCGGAGGGACGGGTCCGGGCGCTGTCGGCGATTGCGCGGTTTGCGGCGCTGGCCCGGGGGCTCGAAATCGGCCCGCTGAGCGCCGTGGCGACCGCCGCCGTGCGCGATGCCACGGACGGGCCGGACTTCTGCGCCGAGGTGGAACGCGAGACGGGGGTGACGGTCACCACCATCGACGGCGACGAAGAGGCGCGATTATCGGCGCAGGGCGTTTTGCTGGGATGGCCCGGCTCCTATGGCCTGGTGTGCGATATCGGCGGGTCTTCCATGGAATTGGCCACGCTGGAGAACGGGGAGGTGGGACGGCGCACGACCTCCGCGCTCGGTCCGCTGAAACTGCGCGACCTCAAGGGCGGCAAGAAAGCCGTGAAGGCCCATATCGCGGACGTGGTGGACAAGCTCTTTGTCGAGATGGGGGAGCCGTCGGGCAAGCGCCTGTTTCTCGTTGGCGGGTCATGGCGGGCCATTGCGAAGCTCGACATGGTGCGAAAGGACTATCCCCTCACGGTGCTGCACGAATACCGGATGACAGCGCGGGACATTTCCCGGACCCGGGACATGATCGCCAAGGCGGATTTGCAGGAGTTGCGCAGCGTTGCACGGATTTCGGAGGCGCGCATGGCGCTTGTCCCGCTGGCCAGCCTCGTCCTGTCGCGGGTTCTGAAGGTGTTCAAGCCCAAGGACATCACCGTGTCGTCCTATGGGATCCGCGAAGGGATGCTGTACGAACAGATGCCGCAGATCCTGCGCGAACTCGATCCGCTGATCGAAGCCTGTCGCTTTGCCGAGGCCAAGGATGCGCGGGTGCCGGGATTCGGGCGCGTGCTCCACAGGTTCATCGCGCCTCTGTTCCCGCGGGCGGATTGGCAGAAGGCCCGGATCATCCGGGCGGCCTGCCTTCTCCACGATGTCAGCTGGCGGGCCCATCCAGACTACCGGGCCGAGGCCACGTTCGACAACGCAACGCGGGCAAACCTTGGCGGGTTGAAGCACGGGGAGCGTATCTACCTCGGGCGGGCGCTCATGTATCGGTATTCGTCAAAGCCCCCGGGAGGACGCTTTGACGAACTCGCGGAACTGCTGATGCCCGATCAACTGGCCGAGGCCGAGGTGCTGGGCCGCGCCATGCGGTTTGGTGCGATGTTGTGGCTGCATGCCGACGAGGCACCGGGCAAGATGCGCTACAGACCTCGCAAGGGGGTGCTGGAGCTTCACCTGACAAAGGCTGCCGCGCCTCTTTTCGGCGAAGTGGCTGAGGCGCGGTTCCGGGCGCTGGGCGGTGCCATGGGAGCCGAGACAATGGTGCGGTTGGGGTAGGGCAAGCGGCGGGGGCGTGGTCTCTGCGGACCTTTACCGGATCCGCGGGTCAGTTCCCGCGGCATGGCCTGGTGGTATCAGCCTTCGCGCGCGGCATTGATCCAACGCCGGATTTCGGCCCGGAATTCCGGATCCATCTGAACCGCGTTCGGCGGCGGCATGGCGTGGCTGACCACGGACTGCAGATAGATCTGCGGGGCTTGACGTGCGACGTCGGCTTCCGTCTCCAGCAGGACACCTTTGGGCGCCTGGCGAATGCCGGGCCACGCCGGTTCCCGCGCATGGCACATGGAGCAGTTGCCGATCACGGCGTAATAAGCGTCCTCGAACCCCTCCGCGCTGGCGAACCGCGCCTCGACCGGCGTGAGGTCACGCGCTTCGGCCTCGTCGTAGGTGTCGGTTTGGTAGCCCCGGCCAAGCCAGACGATCAGGAGAAAGAGCACAACCGTGACGGCCCAGGTCCACCAGAGCATCGGGCCTTTCGCATGCATGGTGTTGAAGAAGTGCCGGATCGATACCCCGAGCAGAAAGACCAATGCCGCGATGATCCAGGCGTATTCGGTTCCGAACGCGAGCGGGTAGTGGTTCGACAGCATCAGGAAGATGACCGGCAGGGTCAGGTAATTGTTATGGGTCGACCGCAGCTTCGCGATCTTGCCGTATTTGGCGTCCGGCGTGCGGCCTGCCTTCAGGTCGGCCACCACGATCTTCTGGTTCGGGATGATGATGAAGAAAACGTTCGCGCTCATGATCGTCGCGGTGAATGCGCCCAGATGCAGCAGCGCGGCACGTCCGGTAAACACCTGGTTGAGCGCCCAGGACATCACCACGATGATCGCAAATAGCGCCAGCATCATCAGTGTCGGACGCTCGCCGAGCGCGGATTTGCACAGGAAATCATACAGAAGCCAGCCCACCGCGATGCTCGCCGCCGAAATCGCAATGCCGAGCCAAAGCGAGAGTTCAACCTTGGAAGGGTCGAGAAGAAAGATTTCCCCCCCGGCCCAATAGACCACCATCAGGAGCGCCGCGCCCGAGAGCCACGTCGAATAGCTCTCCCATTTGAACCAGGTCAGGTGCTCTGGCATCGCCTCGGGCGCCACCAGGTATTTCTGGATGTGATAGAATCCGCCGCCATGGACCTGCCACTCCTCCCCATCCGCGGGTCCGGGGATCGAGCGGTTCAGGCCGAGGTCCAATGCGATGAAATAGAAGGACGAGCCGATCCAGGCCACGGCGGTGATCACATGCAACCAGCGGATGGCGAATTCGGCCCACGACCAGAGAACAATAGGGTCCATCAGCTGCCCCGGTAGGTTGAATAGCCGTAGGGGCTCAGGAGCAGTGGCACATGGTAATGCGCCGCCTCGGACATGCCAAATCGGATCGGAACATCATCGAGAAACAGGGGGTCGTCCTCGCTGAGCCCATGGTCGCGCAGGTAGGCGCCGCAGTGAAAGATCAGCTCGTAACTCCCTGTCTTGAATTCATTTTCCGGCAGGATAGGTGCGTCGGTGCGACCATCGGCATTGGTCACCGCCTCCGCGATCTTGCGGTGGGAATTCCCGCTGACACGAAAGAGCGAAATCGCGATTCCCCCGGCGGGGCAGCCGCGCGCCGTGTCCAGAATATGGGTGGTCAGGTAGCCGGCCATTGCGTGCCTCTCTTGTCTTCCTGCCCAAGACGCCGTTCTTTTGCAACAATAGCAAGAGGAAAGGCCCCGCAATGAACCGCTACCCTCGCGACATGCTCGGTTACGGAGCAGAGCCGCCCAACGTTGATTGGCCCGGCGGTGCCCGGGTCGCCGTGTCGATCGTGTTGAATTACGAAGAGGGCGGAGAGAACAACATCCTGCACGGGGATGCGGCGTCCGAGGCATTCCTGTCAGAGATCACGGCGGCCTCTCCATGGCCCGGCCAACGCCATTGGAACATGGAATCGATCTACGAATACGGCGCGCGAGCCGGGTTCTGGCGGCTTTGGCGGATGCTGAAGGACAGGCCGGTGACAGTCTACGGCGTGGCCGAGGCGCTGGCCCGGTCGCCGGCGCAGGTGGCAGCGATGCAGGACGCGGGCTGGGAGATTGCCTCCCACGGGCTGAAATGGGTCGAACACAAGGACATGGAGCCCGAGGAAGAGCGTGCCCAGATCCGCGAAGCGATCCGGCTTCACGCCGAGGTCACCGGCGCCCCGCCGCGCGGCTGGTACACCGGGCGATGTTCGATGAAGACGGTTGAACTGGCCGCTGAGGAGGGGGAATTCGCCTATATTTCAGATAGCTACGCCGACGATGTGCCCTATTGGGCGCGGTTTGGGGGCCGTGGCCAGCTGATCCTGCCCTATACGCTCGACTGCAACGACATGCGTTTTGCGATCCCGGCAGGATATTCGGCAGGCGATCAGTTCGAGACCTACATCCGGGACACTTTCGACGGGCTCTATGCCGAAGGCGGTCGCATGATGTCCATTGGTCTGCATTGCCGCCTCGCCGGGCGGCCCGGTCGCTCCAGTCCGCTTGCGAGGGCGCTGGAGTATATCGCGAGCCACGAACAGGTCTGGTTCGCAACGCGCGAAGAGATTGCCGCGCATTGGGCCGAGCACGCGCCGCCGAGTTGGGCGGTGCGTCCTTCGGAGATGGAAAAGGATGATTTCGTAGCGGCTTATGGCGGTATCTTCGAGCATTCGCCATGGATCGCCGAGCGGGCCTGGGACCTTGAGCTTGGTCCCGCCCACGATTGCGCCGTCGGGGTTCACAGCGTCCTGGCTCGAGCCTTTCGGTCCGCGTCGCGCGAGGAGCGGCTGGGCGTGCTGCGCGCCCATCCTGATCTCGCCGGGAAGCTGGCCGCCGCCAGGCGCCTGACGGCCGAAAGCACGGCGGAACAGGCCTCGGCCGGTCTGGACGCGCTGACCGACGAAGAGCGGGCGCGGTTCACCGAATTGAACACGCGGTACGTCGAAACGCATGGGTTTCCCTTCATCATCGCGGTTCGGGACCACGACAAGGCAGGCATCCTTGCGGCGTTCGAGCGGCGGCTCGACAATGATAACGAAGCGGAGTTTCTCGAGGCCTGTACCCAGGTCGAGCGGATCGCCATGTTGCGACTGACGGAAAAATTCGGATGAAGTTGGCCGTTCAACCCATTGATCATACATCATTTCACCCGTTCGGTGATGTGCTCGACTGTGCCGGAGAAGCTGACAGGATCATCAATCAGGGACTGTGTGGTCGCTACCATGACCGCGCGCGCCTGGACTTCGGACCGGATGGCCGCGCGGGGCTCAGCCTGTTTGACGCCCGGCCAAGGGAGTTGCCCTATCGGCTGGACATGATGGAGCGCCATCCTGACGGGTCGCAGGCGTTTCTGCCGCTACACGAGCATCCGTTTCTCGTTGTCGTCGCCCCGGATGATCAGGGACGGCCCGGCTCCCCGCTGGCGTTTGTGACGGCACCGGGGCAGGGGATCAACATCCTGCGGAACACTTGGCACGGCGTTCTGACGCCGCTGGCGTCGCCCGGCAGGTTCGCGGTTGTCGATCGGATTGGTGACACGCCGAACCTCGAGGAATTCTGGTTCGACGATCCTTATGAGGTTGCCTAGCGGGGCGGCGTCAGCGGCATGTGCCGGTTGACGTCCTTGTAAAGCAGGTATCGGAACGGGCCGGGGCCCCCGGCGTAGCAGGCCTGCGGGCAGAACGCGCGGAGCCACATGTAGTCGCCGGCGTGGACTTCGACCCAATCCGTGTTCAGCCGGTAGACCCCTTTTCCCTGCAGCACGTAGAGGCCGTGTTCCATTACGTGGGTTTCGGTGAACGGGATCGCGACGCCGGGGTAAATCGTCACGACGTTCAACTGCATGTCATGGCGCAGGTCGGTCGGGCTCACGAAACGGGTGGTCGCCCAATTTCCTTCCGTGCCGGGCATGCTCACCGGCATGACGTCGCTGTCGTTCGAGATCAGGATGCCGGGCACGTCGATGCCGTCAACCTTCTGATATTGCTTCCGAATCCAGTGAAATACGAGCGGCTCATCGCCACGGTTCCAAATCTGCCAGTCCGCTTCGGGCGGCAGGTAGGCAAAGGACCCTTCGGTCAACTCGTGATCGAACCCGTCGGTTGTCAGAACACCCTTTCCGCCGGTCACGAAGAGCGCGCCTTCGGCCCCGGGATCAAGTTCGGGAGTATGACACCCCCCGCCGGGCTGCACTTCCATCAGGTAGTGCGAAAAGGTCTCGGCAAAGCCGGTCATGGGCCGGGCGAGGACCCAGAGCCGCGTGCCCTCCCAGAACGGCAGGTAAGAGACGGTGATATCCTGCATCGTCCCGCGCGGCAGGACGGCATAAGCGTCCGTGAAGACGGCCCGACCGGACAGGAGTTGATCTTGCCCGGGATGTCCGCCCGGGGTCTTGTAGTAGCTGCGCTGCATGAAGCCTCCATGCGAAGGTGCAGCACATAGTGACGCAAGCCGGCCGAATAGGCCAGAGGTCACAGTGTTTTGCGCGGCCCTGCAGACATGGCGATCCGGCCCCCTGACGACGCCATCATCGGGGAGCCGACCGATTTCACGGGGCGGCGACAGGGCAATATCGGGGAGGTTGTCCTCGGAATGTTCACCGGGCGTCGGCACCTGACCCGGTTCGAAAGGCATTGGCCCGGTCGCACGCCTGGCCGGATTGCGCCGCAATTCGTTGAAATGCCCCGGACGAACCCGTGGAGTCCATCGGAGACGCCAATTGAGCCTGCCCGGCATTTCGCGCAGGGTGGGAATTGACCGGATGGAGAAGCTTTCATGAATTTGCCGAACACGATGTGCGCGATGGTGACCACGGGCCACGGCGGCCCCGAGATGATGGACTGGCGAGAGGACTGGCCCCGTCCGGAGCCCGGACCCGGCGAGGTACTGATCAAGGTCGGCGCCTGCGGGCTCAACAACACCGATATCAACACCCGCGAGGGCTGGTATTCGAAGGCCGTCAGCGGGCCAACGGGGGCGGCGTCGGACGGTCCGGCCGAGGAAGACCCGTCCTGGGGCGGTGCTCCGATCGTTTTCCCCCGCATTCAGGGCGCCGATGCCGTGGGCGAAATCGTGGCCGTCGGCGCGGGGGTGTCGGCGGACCGGATCGGTGCGCGGGTGATCACCGACAACTGGCTGCGCGACCCGGCCGACCCGCTCGACAAGACCAAGACCGGGTATTTCGGATCGGAACGGGACGGCGGTTTTGCCGAATACACGACGCTGCCATCGGTGAATGCGCTGTCCGTCCGATCCGATCTGTCGGACGCGGAACTGGCGACGTTTTCCTGCTCCTATTCGACGGCTGAAGGGATGCTGACCCGGGCCAACGTCGGCCAATCCGATACCGTGCTGGTCTCCGGCGCTTCCGGCGGGGTGGGCGGGGCGCTGGTTCAATTGTCGAAACTTCGCGGCGCACGGGTGATCGCGTTGGCGTCCGAGGCCAAACATGCCGATGTCGCCGCCTTGGGCGCGGACCGCGTATTGCCGCGATCCCCGGAGAACCTCCGGTCCCGCCTCGGCGAGGATCGTATCACGGTCGTTGCGGATGTCGTCGGGGGACCCTATTGGCCGACGCTCGTCGATATTCTGGATCGCGGCGGGCGCTATACCTGTTCGGGGGCCATTGCCGGTCCCATGGTCGAGTTGGACTTGCGAACCCTGTACCTGCGCGACCTGACCTTTACCGGCTCCACCGTCATCGATCCCGAGGTCATGGCTGCCCTTGTCGGCTACATCGAAGCGGGTCAGGTGCGGCCGGTTCTGGCGGCGACCTATCCGCTCAGGGATCTGGCCGCCGCGCAGGCCGCGTTTGTCGCCAAGCGGCATACCGGCAACATCGTCGTGGTGCCTTAGCCCGTGCCACCGGGGAAAGGGTCCAGCGCCTGTCGTTACTCCAAGGTTGTTCTGGCCGCGTCAAAGGACGCCCGGCTTCCTCAATAGAGCAGCCGAACCAACCCCAGCGTGATGGTCGGAAAGGTCACGAGGAATCCGATGCGGATGATGTCGGAGAGGACAAAGGGCAAGGCGCCCCGATAGGTCTGGCCGATTGGGACGCCCTTCGACAAAGCGTTGATGACAAAGAGGTTCAGTCCGACGGGCGGTGTGATCAAACCGATTTCGGCCGCCATCAGCACCAGAATGCCGAACCAGATACCCACTTCCGCAGGTGGGATCCCGAAATCCAGTTGCATCACGATCGGGATGAAGATGGGCACGGTCAGAAAGATCATCGCAAGCGAGTCCATCACGGTGCCAAGGAGCAGGTAGAGAAGCAGCATGCCGACAAGGATTGCCCAAGGGCTCAGGCCGCTCCCCAGAAACATCTCGGCAAGGGTTTGGGGCACCTGAGCGGACGACAGGAAGGAATTGTAAACCCGCGCGGCCACGATGATGAAGAAGATCATGGCGGAGGTCTTGGCGGTCGC
Organism: uncultured Rhodobacterales bacterium; assembly: GCA_964391555.1. Classification (GTDB taxonomy): domain Bacteria; phylum Pseudomonadota; class Alphaproteobacteria; order Rhodobacterales; family Rhodobacteraceae; genus JAMWZF01. The sequence continues at coordinate 6,335 of CAYMMT010000037.1, read as the reverse complement.
AAGCAGCGCTTCGCTCAGGCCCGACCATGACAGGGCACGCCGGGACAGGGCCACCAGCGCGGTGCTCGCAACTCCGACCGCCGCCGCGGCGGTGGGGGAGAAGGCGCCGGTGTAGATACCGCCGAGAACAAGTCCGAAGATGACAATCACCGGCCAGGTCCCGGCGGTTGCCCGAACCCGTTCCCTGTATGGAAGGCGCGGGCGCGGGGTCCCCCAATTGGGGGCGACCCGCGTGTAGACCGCAACGGTGATCATGTAGCCGAACATGGCGAGAAGCCCGGGAACGAGAGCCGCGGTAAAGAGCTTCTCGATATTCTCTTCGGCCAGAATGGCGTAGACGACCAGCACAACCGACGGCGGGATCAGGATGCCGAGCGTGCCGCCGGCGGCGAGCGCTCCGGTCGCCAGGGCCCCGGAATAGCCCGCATCCCGCAACTCGGGCAGGGCAACGCGACCCATGGTGGAGGCTGTCGCGAGGGACGATCCGCAGACCGCGCCAAAGCCCGCCGATGCGCCGATGGAGGCCATGGCAAGTCCACCCTTGCGATGCCCCAGCCATGCTTCCGCAGCGCGGAACAGGGCCGTGGACATGCCGCCACGGGCCGCGAATTCGCTCATCAGCAGAAAGAGTGGAATGATCGACAGCGAGTAGTCGACGAAGTTGCGATAGGTGAAGGTCTTCAACTGGCTGTCCATCATCCGGGCGTTCCCGGCGATGAGCCAGGTGCCGAAGAGGCCCACGATAAACATCGCGGCGGCCAGCGGAACGCGGATGGACACCAGAAGCAGCAGAAGCGGAAAGCTCAACAGGCCCAGTTGGAACGGCGTGAAGGCGCTTGTCAGAAACTCGGCCATTTGCACGTCACCGGGGCGAAACCAGCGCACGGGCGCTGCGCCATACGCAGAAAACGGCGACGACGAAGAAGGCTGCAATGCAGATTTCGGCAATGACGTAAGATGGCCAGAGCGGCAGTCCCAGGATCTGGCTTTCCTCGGCGGTGTTCAGGCGGGCCAGCGCGCTCCCGGTGTCGCCAGCGAACACGAGGTCCAGAAAGGGATCCTGTGACCGGCGCGCGGGTTTCACGATCAACCCCCATTGCCGGGTCAGGATCAGATAGGCGAGCCCGGCGAGGCTGACGTCGCCCGCGAGGTCCAGAACCCTGTTCAGCCGGTCTCCGAAGAGCGGCTTGAAGATGTCGATCCGGATGTGACCCCTGGCAATCATCACCCAAGGCAACGCGGCGAAAAGCGCAAATCCGACGGCGAGGGTGACCAGTTCCTCCTCACCAAGAACGGAGCGCAGCCATGGCAGGGCCTCGCCGACGGCTGCGCTGTCAAAGACCCGGTCTGCCAAACGGCGGGCGAGCTTCAGCAGAATGCTGACGCAGGTGATGATGGTGGCAACGATCAGCCCCATACCGCCAAGGATTGCGAGGCCGGCCGCAAACCGGGTGATCCAGGTTTCGATCCGGTCGAACATCAGCGGCCTTCTGTCGGTGGTCGGACCGGCGGCGAACGCCGGCCCGGCACTGTTCTATTCGTTGGCGGCAATCAGGGCGCGCGCCTCTTCGATGGCAGCGGTGCCGTCAAAGCCCTCCTCCGTGGCGCGGGCGACAAACCGGTCGTAGACGGGCTGCGCGGCGGCCTCCCATCGGGCGACCTCTGCAGCGTCGAGCGTGATGATCGTGTTGCCCGCCGCCGTGCCGCGGCCAACAACGTCTCCGGCCAGCTGCACCCGCGCCGCTTCCTGGCTGAGGGCCTTGCCGGTTTCCGCATCAAGGATCGCGCGCAGGTCATCGGGCATGGCGTCATAGGCGTCCCAGTTCATGGCGAGCAGAAACACGGCGGTATAGAGCGCCCTGTCCCCTCCGAATTCGGTGTGGTTGCCGACAAGTTCCTGCAAACGGATTGACGGCACGATCTCCCACGGCACCACGGCACCGGCGATCACGCCTTTCGACAGGTTCTCGGGGATCGCGGGCAGGGGCATGCCGACCGGGGTCGCCCCGAGTTCGCCCAGAAGATCGGTGGTGAGGCGGGTCGGGCCGCGCAATTCCTTGCCGGCCATGTCTTCGAGGCGGGCGATCGGCTCTTCGGAATGCAAGACGCCGGGGCCGTGGACCCAGGCCGCCAGTATGCGGGTTTCGTCCAGTTCCGTGTCCTGAAGGCGGCTTTCAACCAGATCATAGACCGCGCCGGACGTCGCGATGGGATCACGCATCATGAAGGGCAGTTCGAAGACCTCGAGTTCATTGAACCGTCCCGGCGTGTAGCCGGGAAGGGTGAGGATGATGTCGACGGCCCCATCCACGGCCTGTCCGTAGAGATCGGGCGGTCCACCACCGAGCGACATAGCTTCGAAGAGCTGGATCTCGATACGGCCGTCGCTGGCCTCGGACACACGCTCGGCCCAGGGGACCAGGAAGTTGGCGTGAAGCGGCGCCCGGTTGGCCATGAAGTGATGCACGCGGAGGGTCACCTCCTGGGCAAGGCTCGCCGTTGCGGCGGTGCTGATGGCCAGAACGGCGAGGCCGGCTTTGAGAACGGGGGTCATCGAGTACTCCTTGGGGTCGTCGCGGGCGGTTCTTCGCCTCTGCGGCGCACCATAGAACACTGGCCCCCGGCGGCAATGCCCCACGATGCAGGGTCGACACGGCTGCGGCATGGCGGGAATGGGCCGGACGGGCGCTTTTGCGGACGGGACATCGCGCCTCCGGGTTTCTGGGTCCCGACCAAGGACTTTCTGTCAGCGACCTGTAGCGGTCACGTTGCCTCGACCCGCGCGGTTGGACCTATCCGATGTCGACCTGCAAACCGTCGCGTCCCACGATCAGGGGGCCGGTCCAGGTCCGGCCCACCTCGCGACGCCAGTCATCCTCACCGAAATCGGGGTCATCGGCCGGGACGAGGTGGTGGAGTGCCAGTGTCCCGACCCCGGCCGCGGTTGCAATGCGGCCGACATCGACCGCGTCGGTATGGGACGCAACCAGATGGGCGCGCAAACGGTCGGCGCTGGCGGTTCGGCGGACCAGCGCATCGATGCCCGCGCTGAGCATGGCCTCGTGGATCAGAAGGTCGGCGCCTCTCGCGAACGCGGCGAGCGGTGGGAAGTAGCATGTGTCGGACGAGAATACGACCGAGCGGCCACCGTGCTCGAAGCGGAGAGCATAGCATTCGGTGACCGGAGGGTGATCCACGCGCAAGGCCGCCGCGGTGAGCCCGCCCGGGGCGACAAGCGGCCCCTCGCCAAAGGTTTCGACCCTGACCAAAGACCCGATCGGTGTCCGTCCCTCGTCGGCAATCCGAATGTCATGGTCATAGGACATGGAGGCAAGAAAACCGTCCCAATACGTCCGGATCCCCTCGGGCCCATGGACGGTGATCTGTCGCGTCAGGCCGCCGGTCCAGGCGGTGTAGAGCAGGGGGCCAAGTTCCAGCACGTGGTCCGAATGCAGGTGGGTGATATAGATCGCATCAATGTTGGTCAGGGTCACACCGGCATCGACAAGGCTCCGGGTCACGCCCACCGCACAGTCGACCACGATCGTCTGCCCGCCCATCCGGAGAAGGCTCGCCGTGGGCAAGGCCCCACCCATGCGGATCGCCGGACCACCCTTGGTGCCAAGCAACGTCACGCTGTCACCCATGGCTCAATCGTCTCCGTCCAGAACCCTGCGCGCGACACGAAAGCATTCGAGCGCCTGGGGCACGCCGCAATAGATGCCAACGACGTGGATGATCGCGCGGATTTCCTCGCGCGTGACACCGTTGTTGACCGCGCCCCGGCAGTGGATCTCCCATTCGTGCATCTTGCCCAGGGCGCCAATCATGGCGAGGTTCATCATCGACCGGGTCTTGGCGTCAATCACGTCGTCGCCCCAGCCAAAGCCCCAGCACCATGCCGTCATCGCCTCCTGGAAGGGACGGGTGAAGTCATCGGCGGCGGCGAGATTTTTTTCCACGTAATCCGCGCCGAGCGTGCCTTTGCGTTGTTCGAGGCCAATCAGAAACAGGTCTTCGTCGAATGTGCTCATGGTTCGGGCTCCTTGGGCTGGATGCGAAACGCGCGGAGATGGTCATAATGCGGTTTCATGCGGCGGTAGACCTGCCGAACGCGCGGGGATTGGTCGGCGATCTCCACGTAGCGGCGCGGTTGGCGTGTCAGTCCCGTGGACCTGGCCAGATTCGCGTGGAACGACCCTCCGTCCCACCAGCTGTGGGCAGAGGGGTCACCGCCCGGGTCCCAGGTCAGGGCGTCCGGCAGGAAGGGGATGCCCACCGCCTCGCAGAAGGCTTCAGTCATGGCCTCGGGGGCTTCCAGCAAATCGTCGCTGTCGATCACGGGGGGCGGCGTGCCGTTCAACGCGGCCAGCAAATCGAACAGCGCCCGCTGCTCGGGAAAGCCCACCTCGGCATCGTGAAAATCCGGCCACGTGTGCTGCATCGAGGTGATCGTCTTGGCCGGGTCCCGGATCAGGAAGGCGTGGGTGAAATGGCTCAGGAACTCGGCGTCCCACATGTGGCTGACATAATGGGGGAAGTCCTTGAGAAACACCGGGCCCCTGGCGGCGCGGTGCTGAATGTCGGCCCACACGGTTTCGAGCGTCAGTCCGGGCGTCGTCACCGCGCCCTCGCTGAACCGTGGCCAAAGCGGGTCCTCGCCCTGATACCACGCCTCTCCGAAGGGTTCGTGCAGGCAGTCGAGATCCCCCCGCTGCCGCATCATCCATTCGAACGCCGTCGAGGTGGACCGGGGCACGGCCCAAAGCGCGATGATCTTATGCACGCAAGCTCTCCAGAAGTCTTGATTGCGGTGTGACGGGCGCCAGACCGAGGTCCTTGAAGATACGCCAGTAGAGTGCCGTGTCATGGCCGATCACGGGTTTGCCGAGCCTGGCCTCCAGATCGCGGGCCAGATGCACCGGTCGGCGGGGCAGACCGTTTGGACCGGCGCGGAAGTTGCACATGCCGTTGATGAGATACGCGTCGGCCTCAGGGGCCTGTTCGGCGACGTAAAGGAACGATCGCTCGAAAAGGTCACCGTCAAAAATCCAGCGCCTTTCGTTGACCGCCGCCTGGGTTTGAAACCAGCCCTGATCAACGAAGTTCCCGGCCCAGAGCACGTCAAATCCCGCGTCACGCAGAAACCCCGCCGTTCCCTGCCACCAGTCGGGCCAATGGTAGGCGGCGTTCAGGGCAACCTTGTCGACATTCATGGCGCGCAGGGCCTCGACCATCGCGTAACCGGCCATGTGGAACCGGACGCCGTAGCGATCTGACAGGTCCGTCGTAAAGGTTCGGATGCCCTCGACCCCCAGACCCGACGCATGCACCCAGTTCGAGCCGACCTGTCCGCAGACATCGACGCCATTTCGGGCCATGCAATGAACGAAGTCCTCCATCATCCCGAAATTCCGGCGACGCTGGTCGAGGCCGTGCGCGTAGTCCGGCACATGCAGCATCCAGCCATGGACGCCCACGGTGTCCGGGCACATGCGCAGAAAGTCGCTTGGCGCGGCGTCGAAATCGAACGGCGGGCAGGTAAACCCGACCTGGTGGGGAAAGAGTTTCTGCGCGGCTGTCCAGGCCGTCGGCATCGCCAGGGTGTCAGCCATGCGCGGGCCTCTTGAAGTGGAGCAGGGCCGGGGCGCCACCGTGACGCCCCGGCCCGGGTTCAGGTCAGCCTACTCGGCCGGCTCGGCAATGGCTGCCGCGCCGTCGCCGGTATGGGTCGTGGGCAGACCGGCGGCCTCCCTCCGGCCGTCACGCCAAATGGCCTTGATCAGGGCAAGACCCATCAGGACCATCACGGCGCTGAACGGCAGCGCCCCGATCACCATCGCGGTCTGGATCGCGCCGAGCCCCCCGGCGATGATCAGCGCCCCGACAACCAGCGCCAGGGCCGCGCCCCAGAACAGGATGTGCGGCCGGGCCTTTGGTCCTTCGTCGCCCGCGGCGTTGATCGTGTTGATGATCAGGACCGCCGAGTCCGCCGAGGTCACGAGGTAGGTCAAGAGCAGAACCACCACGATGACGGACATGATGAAGGCCAGACTGTCGGACAGGATCACCGCCAGCATCGCAAAGAGCTGGTCGGACTGACCGGCCCCCTGAATGGCGCCGTCGGCCACGCCCGACAGCTCCAGATCGATGGCCGTGCCGCCCACGAGGGCGAACCAGACAAAGCACATCAACGCGGGGATGATCATCGCGCCCAGAACGTATTCCCGGATCGACCGACCCTTGGAGATCCGCGCCAGGAACACGCCCACGAAGGGGGCAAAGGCAATCCACCAGGCCCAGTAGAAGATGGTCCAGGCCCCTTGCCATCCCGA
>CAYMMT010000036.1:0-21040 GCA_964391555.1 uncultured Rhodobacterales bacterium | reverse complement strand
CCGGCTCGTCGTCCGGGACCGGGTCCCAATTGATCGTCTCCGACAGCGGGACGATCGCGGCCCAGGTCGCGCCCCAATCCGAAGGGTCCGGGGTCTGGGCCATGTCGAGATAGACCTTCTGGCCCGGGCACATCACAACGTTGTAACCGTCCCGCGCCGCCTGCAACCCCGGCCCCTGCCCGGTCCAACTGAAGAGGATTGCCTCGTGCTCGATCCCCCGCGCCCCCAGCGCCGCCTCTTCCCATGCGGCGGGTGTCTTGCCCGATGACTGAACGTGCTCGGCGAGTTTGAACATGGTCCAGCCCTGCAGGTCTTGCGTCGACGTGAGCCCCTCCGCGGTCTTGAGGGCCTCGGCGGCGGGCGACCCCTGCCACGTCCCCGGTGGGAGTTCATCACCTCCGAGATGCAGAACATGGAAGGGGAAAATCTCGGCCACCTCCGTCGCCATGGCCTGCCAAATCCGCCAGCTTTCCTCCAGCGCCGGATTCATGACGTTTTCGGGGTAACCCTGCACCGACACCTCCGCCCCGATGTCACTCGGGTCGCGAGTCCCGGGAAAGATCTTTGCAATGGCGAGTGCGTGTGCTGGAACCTCGATCTCGGGCATGACCTCGATGTGCAACGCCTTGGCATGGGCGATGACCCTCGCGGCGTCGGCGCGGGTATACCCCCCACCCGAGCTGATGCCCCCGCCAAAGACACCCGGCAACAGATGCCCCTCGCCACGCTGATGGGTCCCGGCCAGTTCCGGCAGAGAGGCGAGGTGCAACCGAAATGCCTCGTCGTCGGCGAAATGCCAGTGGAAGCGGTTCATTTTCAGCAAGGCCAGAAGGTCGAGCAGGCGCAGGATCGTCTCCACGCTGTAGAAATGACGCGCGCAGTCGAGATGCTGCCCGCGCCATTCGAACCGCGGCGCGTCTTCGATCACGCCGCAGGGGATCTGGCCCCGATGGGTATGGAGCAACGTTGCGAGGGTTACGCCGCCGTAGAAGGCCCCGGCAGCGTCACCATGGCTGAGCGCCGCACCCTCGGGCCCGATGGTCAGGCAATAGGCTTCCGCTGGCAGGCTCTCGTCAACGGTGACCGCCAGAGGCGTTCCGTTGGCGTCACGCAGATCCAGCCCGCAGCGCGTGGCCCAGTCGACTGCCCTGTTGAGGGCGGTGCCGGCGATATCGAAGCCGTGCGTTTCCAGGACCTCGCCGGTGAGTTGGGCGGCTGCCGGTTGCGGGCAGACCAGAACCTCGGGAGGTGAACCAGCGGGACGCGGAACGCCTTTGGGCGATACTCCGGCTGGCAGGATCGGCAAGGATGTCAGGCCGCCCGCGTGGCGCAGATAACCGCCAAGCGGAAGCCAGCCCCGGTTGCCGGGGACATGACGGTCGATGGCGTGCTCAATGCGCAGTTCGTGTGGCACGCCGGCAGTCAGGTCCGGCAGCTGCACCTCGGTGTACCCGCCAAGGTGGGCGATCCGGGTGCCGCCTGACAGCACTTTGACGGGGGCCATGCAGGAAAAGCAGAACACGGGCGCGGCGATATCCGTATCCGCAGTGATGCGGCAGGCCATTTCGCGGCCGTCGATCCAGGCTTCAAAGTTCATGATGTCCCCCAGCTCTAGTGACCATTCTCAAGGCGAAGCTCGGCCACAAAGTCATAGATATCAGGGCGATAAAGCCCTCGCGTGTATTCGATCGGCCGACCGTTGGTGAGATAGGCAGTCCGGTTGATCTGCAAGAGCGCGGTGTTTTCGGCGACGCCCAGAAGCCGCGCCTCATCGCCGGTCACGTTGATCGCGGAGACACGCTGGATCGCCCGGCTCGGGGCGCATCCGGCCTTGCGCAACACCGCATAGAGCGAGGTCCCCACGCTGTTCGGATCAGGAAGTATGTCCGCCGGCAGGGACGCGTTTTCGATCGCCATCGGTGTGCCATCCGCAGCACGGAGCCGGTCGATCCGCGCGACCTGCTGTGCCGGGGCAAGGCCGAGGGCCATCATCTCTTCCGGCGCGGGGGCAAAAAGCCCCGCTCGCAGAACCTCGCTCGTTGAATTGCGACCCCGGGCCTTCATGTTTTCGGTGAACGACACGAGGCTCGAAAGTGACTGTTCGGTCCGCGGCGCGGCCCCGAGAACAAACGTCCCGGCCCCACGACGCTGCTCGATCAGACCGGACTTGACCAGTTCGGCGACGGCTTTGCGGATGGTGACACGGCTGACCCCGGCAAACTCGGCGAGTTCCCGTTCGGAGGGGAGTTGTTGTCCCTCTGACAGGCGCCCATCCGCAATCGCCTCAGCCACGTGGCGGGACAATTGCCGATAGCGGGAACCGCCTCCGGGCTGATTCCATTCCGCGGGACGGAACAGGTTGAAATGCGAATCGAGCGCGGCCATCCCCCTCATTTTGGTATTAAAAATATAATACCACTTTCCTGTTCGAAGTTTAGATTCACGTTCGGTATGGGCGATTTTCGCAGATAAAACAACGATAAACTGCGCCTCCTTCATTTTGGTATTATTTTGGTAGCATATTTTGGCGAATCACGTCACGATCCTCCGAAAGGACAACACCGGCGCCGTGCAGCGCTCGATCCTGGGGGATAGTCTTGACCGATCAGACCGCCGAAGCGGCCACCATCGCCGAGCCGGGCGCTTCCGTCATGAAGCGCCGCAAAGCCCTTCCCGAAGCATGGTTCGCCTGGGCTCTCATTGCGCCGGCGATGATTTTCATCGGCATCATCGTGGCGTGGCCGCTTGTCGAAACCGTGCGGCTGTCGTTCACCGACGCCCGGCTCGCGGGTGAAAACTATGTCGGGTTGGAAAATTACCGCGATCTGTTCGCATCCTCGAAATTCTACGACACGATCGGCCGGACCTTCTACTGGATGGTGCTGTCAGTTTCGCTGAAGCTGATCCTTGGTCTGATCGGGGCTGTCTTGCTGAACGCGGTGGTCCCCGGTCGGGCGCTGTTCCGGGTTCTGGTCATGCCGCCTTGGGTGATCCCCATTGCCATTGGCATGATCGGGTGGCTCTGGCTCTACAACGGCCATTTCGGACTTCTCTCGGGCATGGCAGAGCGCTTTGGCATCATCGACGGGTCCTTCGAGTTTCTGGCCTACAAGAACTCCGCCTTCTACTCCGCCGTGGTGGCCGACGTGTGGGTCGGAACACCCATGGTGACCCTGTTCTTCCTGGCAGCCATGCAAGGCGTCAGCCGGGACCTCTACGAAGCCGCCTGGGTCGACGGGGCGAACCGCTGGTACCGCTTCCGCCGGATCACCATCCCGCAGATCATGCCGGTGATCGTTTCCATGGCGCTGCTCTCGGCCATCTGGACGTTCAATTCCTTCGAGATCATCTGGATCCTGACCGAAGGCGGGCCGCGCAGTGCCACCACGACGCTGATCGTGGACACCTACAAGGTCGCCATCGGCAACTTCAAATTCGGCGAGGGCGCCGCACGGGCGGTGGTGATCGTGATCCTGCTCGCGGCGTTCTCGGGGGTGTACCTGCTGCTCCTGAACCGCGTGAACCGCAAATACGGGGTGAAGTGAGATGATGGACCGGTATTCAAGATGGCAACTTGTCGGTATCTATGCAGCGGTTGCGGTGTTCCTGACCTTTGTCCTGCTGCCGTTCTTCGAGATGTTCATGGCCTCGCTGCGCCCGCTCGAACACCTTTTCCGGTCTCCCTACCAGTTCTGGTCCGAAGACTTCAGCTTTCAGGCCTACCGGGACATGTGGGTCACGGTGCCTCTGCTCGGGCGCTACATCATCAACTCGATCGTGATCGCCGGTGCCGTGACGCTTCTGACCATGATCTTTGTGGTGCCCGCCGCCTATGCCTACGCGCGGCTCGACTTCCCGTTCAAGGCAGCTTCTCTGGGCGTTCTGCTGGGCGTGAACATGTTCACGGGCGCAGTTCTGCTGATCCCGCTCTACCGGGTGCTGCGGACACTGGGCCTTCTCAATACCTATTGGGCGATGATCGTGCCGGGCGTGGCGTTCCTGATACCCACGGGCATCTGGCTGCTGCGGTCCTACCTCGAAAAGATCCCGCGGGAACTCGAAGAGGCGGCCTACGTTGATGGCGCCTCCCGCCTCTACACGCTGCGCCGGGTGGTACTGCCTCTTGCCGTACCGGGGCTGATCGTCGTGGGCACCACTGTCTTCATCGGCGCCTATTCGCAACAGTTCCTGTTCGCGATCACGTTCAACCAGGTGCGGGAGTTCCAGCCCCTTCCTGCGGGCCTCTTCGAATTCATCGGCTACCAGTCCGTGACATGGAACGAGATGATGGCCGCAGCGCTCACAGGCGTTCTGCCGGTCATGGTGATCTTCCTCTTCTTGCAGAAATACCTCGTGGCCGGGCTGACCGCCGGCGCGGTGAAGGAATGACAAACGGTCCAACACAGGGAGCGATCCAAATGAAGACAACACCACTTTCCCTCGGGGCGCTGATGCTAATCGGCTCGGCCATGAGTGCCGCAGCCGAAAGCCACGCAACCGAGCTACACTTCATCATGTGCGGCGGTGAAATCCGCGAGGCCGACCAGGCTGTGGTCGATGAGTTCATGGCGATGAATGACGGTGTGACCGTCAATATCGAGGCCGTTCCGTGGGGCACCTGCCAGGACAAGTCCCTGACGCTGGCCGCCGCCGGTGACCCGCCATCCATCGCCTACATGGGCTCGCGCACCTTGCGCCAGCTGGCCAACAACGACCTGATCGTCCCGTCCCAGATCAGTGCCGAAGCCCGGGACGCCTATCAGCCCGGCATCCTCGATACCGTGACCATCGAGGGCACGACCTGGGGCTACCCGCGCGCGTTTTCCACGAAAGGTCTCTTCATCAACTGTGATCTGGCCGAAGCGGCCGGCGCGGTCTGCGAGGCCCCCGAAACATGGGATGACATGCTGGCGCTTGCACGTGCGATCAACGACAATACCGATGCTGCCGGAGTTGGCCTTGCTGCCAAGGACTTCGACAACACGATGCACCAGTTCCTGAACTACCTGTATTCGAACGGGGGCGTGGTCATCGACACCCAGACCGGTGAGAACAAGCTCGACAGCGAGGCGACCCGCCAGACGCTGCAGTTCTATGCCGACCTCGCCGCCGTGGCGCAGGAAGGCCCCACCGCGTGGGAGCGGTCCCAGCTGCGTGACCTCTACAACGACAGCGCCATCGGGATGTACGTGGACGGGCCCTGGGGCCGTGGCCAGCACAACGAGGACATCAACTCGATCACCGTGCCGGTTCCCCATGGTCCGGGCGGCACCAACGGCACGATCCTGATCACCGACTCGATTGCGGTGTTCAAAGGGTCGGGTCACGAGGAACTGGCCCATCAGCTGGCGCAGATGCTCACCACCGGCGAGAGCCAGTACGCGCTCGACAGCGAATGGGGCCTGACCCCGATCTTCGACTACGCCAAGCTCGGCCTGACGGACCTCTACTACGCGGATGATCCGTACTGGCAGGTGTTCGTCGACGCCATGGCCGGCGGTGGCCCCGAACCGCTCGTCGAAGACTTCAAGTCGCTTCAGTCGGTTTTCACAAACATGATCCAGGGCGTGATCCTCGAGGATGACACCGTGGACAATCTCGTGACGATCGCGGGCGAAGAGCTCGACGAAGCGCTCTGATTTCTCCCTGGCTTCGGGCGGCGCAATTGTCGCCCGGAGCACCCCATTCCAGTTTCCAGAGGACCTTTCGCCGTGGCTACGCTCGACCTCGATACCATCAGCAAATCCTTCGGGTCCGCCAAGGTCCTGCACGACATCAACCTCGCCATCCGGGACAAGGAATTTGTTGTTTTCGTCGGTCCGTCGGGCTGCGGCAAGTCCACGCTTCTGCGCATTATCGCCGGGCTCGAAGAGGCGACGGAGGGACGCATCCTCATCGAGGGCCGCGACGTGAGCACCGAACACCCGGTGGAGCGGGGCATCTCCATGGTGTTCCAGTCCTATGCGCTCTACCCACATCTGTCGGTGTTCGAGAACATCGCCTTCCCCCTCCGCGTGCAAAAGCTGCGCGAGGACGCGTTGAAGGAAAAGGTTCATCGCGCCGCCGAAATCCTGAAACTGACCGACAAGCTGGACCTCAAGCCCGGTCAGCTGTCCGGTGGCCAGCGCCAGCGCGTCGCGATCGGCCGATCCATCGTGCGCGAACCCAAGGTGTTCCTCTTCGATGAACCCCTGTCGAACCTTGACGCGGCACTGAGGGGCGACATGCGCGTCGAACTGAGCCAGCTGCACCGCGAACTTTCCGCCACCATGGTCTACGTCACCCACGACCAGATCGAGGCGATGACCATGGCCGACCGGATCGTCGTGCTGAACGATGGCCGGGTGGAGCAATTCGGCACACCAATGGAACTTTACCACCATCCGGAAACTCGATTTGTCGCCGGCTTCATCGGCCAGCCCAACATGAACTTCCTGCCCGGAACCGTGGCGGGCAGCGACGCGGCGAGCGTGGCTGTGGAGCTTGAGGGTGGTCCCCGCGTGGTTTTGCCGGTGCAATCCGCAGGTGTGGTCGCCGGCGACCGCGTGGAACTGGGCATCCGGCCCGAAGATGTGGCGCTCGGAGACGGGATGACCCTGAACGTCGGCGTGACCGAAAAGCTCGGCGGCGTCACCCTTGCCTACGGCACCGTCGGCAACGGCACCCGGTTCTGCGCGTCCCTGGATGGTGGCGCCCCGGCCCAGGAGGGAGAGCCCCTGAGCCTTGCCGTCGATCCGGTCGATTGCCACCTCTTCACCGCCGACGGGCGGGCGCTGATGCGCCTGTCCCCAGCCGCCCACGCTGCCTGAGGGTGCACAGATGAGAGTTGCAACCGTCGGTATCGGGCTCCGGCCGGCCCATGTCCTGTCGGTCCTGAAAGAGGCCGTGCCGGAGGTGGGGTTCGTCGGCTACGTCGACCCCCAGTCCACCTATGTGGACCGGATCGGAGCCAACACACCGCAGTTCGAAACTGTCGAGGACATGCTGGCCCGGACCAAGCCCGACCTCTATTTCGTCGGCTCTCCCAACAGGTTTCATCTGGAACACATCCGCCTCGGGCTCGAAGCCGATGTGCCTCATATCTTTACCGAAAAGCCTGTCGTGGTCTCGATCGAAGAGACCATGGAGCTTGCCCGGCTGCTTGCCAAACACGGCGGCGCCGATCGGCTGATGGTGGGCCTTGTCCTGCGGTACTCGCAGCACATGGTGGACCTGCGTCACGCGCTGGACGAGGGTGTGCTGGGCCCGATCGCGTCGCTGGAGGCCAGCGAACATATCGGTCCCTACCATGGCGCTTTCTTCATGCGTGACTGGCGGCGCAAGCACGAGCATTCCGGCGGTTTCATGCTGGAAAAATGCTGCCACGACCTCGACCTCTACAACATGATCACCGGCTCCCGGCCCATCAAAGTCGCCAGTTTCGGCGGCAAGCGGTCCTTCATTCCCGCCCACGCCCCGGACCAGACAGGCGCATCGAATTCGGAGACCGAAATCTTCCACGTCAAACCTTCGATCTGGGAAAGCCACCCGGACCCGTTCCGTTCCGACAGCGACATCATCGACTTTCAAACCGCGATCCTGGGCTACGAAAGCGGTGCGAGCCTCGCCTTTCACACCAACCTCAACGTCCCCGACGAACACCGCCGGTTTTGCGTGATCGGTGCGCTGGGCATGGCCGAGGGCGATTTCATGCGCGGGTTTCTCAAGGTCACGCGGCGCGACGGCTCGGTCTATGCCGATCACGATTATACGACGGGCGACAAGGCGCGGCTGGGTCACCATTATGGCGCCGATCACATGATGGTTGACGATATCGTGGCCCATCTGAAGGATCCAACCGTGCCCCTTCCGGTGTCCATAGCGGACGCCTTGGAAGCCGGCGTCGCCGCTCTGGCCCTCGATCAGGCCCGCACATCCGGTCAGATCATGGATCTGACCGAAACCTGGGCCGAATTCGACAGCTATGGTTTGCGCGCATGAGCATGGCCCGACCCGCCCCCGGCCACCTCATGGCCAGGGAACTCGCCGAAGCGACGGAGGTCTTTCGCCGCGCGGCCCAGCAAACTGCCCCAATTACCGACGTGCTGCCCCAGATGCCGCAGGCATTCTACACCGTCGCCCGCGGGTCATCCGACGCCGCTGCCAATATCCTGTCCTACGAATTCATGCGCGAACTGGCTTTGCCGGTGACGTCCCTGCCCCCATCCGTCTTTTCGGTCGGTCGCGGCGTTGCGGTTCCGGGGACCCTCGGTCTGGTCATCTCGCAGTCCGGGGCCAGCGATGATCTGGTCCGCGCGACCGCCGGACTTGCCGGGAACGGGGCAACCGTCGCGGCAATCACCAATGTCCCCGGCTCGGGCGTCGAAGGCGCGGCCCACCTGACCCTGCCGATCGGCGCAGGCGAGGAACGCGCCGTCCCCGCGACCAAGACCGTGATCGGTTCCGTCGGTGCGGGTCTGGCCCTGTTGTCGGCATTGGCGCCGGGCTACGCGACGCGGCTGCGAGCCTCGGTGCGGGCCTTCGGCAAGATCGGCAATCTGCCGGAAGCGCAGCACGAGGACCTGCGCGCCGCGCTTCTGCGTGCCCGCCACGTCTTTGTCGTGGGCCGCGACACAGGCTATGGCGCAGCCCATGAGGTCGCGCTCAAGATCAAGGAAACCTGCGCCATCCATGCCGAGGCGTATTCGGCGTCCGAGGTTCTGCACGGGCCGATGCAGCTTGCGACCAACCCGCTTCTGGTCCTCGTCCTTGACACCGGCGCCCCGGGAACGACCGAGAGCATCGACAACGCCACCGATCGGCTGTCGGATGTGGGGGCCGAAGTGCGCCGCGTCACACCCACGGTTTCGGGTCTTACCCCGGCCGCCGGCGCGGCGGCGCTGCTGAGACATCTCTATCCGGTGATCCTTGATACTGCCCTGATGCTTGGGTTGGACCCGGATGCGCCGGAAACATTGTCAAAGGTAACCGTCACCCGATGAGCGTCTCCCGCCCCGAAGACTGGGCCACATGGTCCGAAATCCACGCCCAACCGGAAATCTGGCGTCGTTGGGCTGAGACTTGCGACTGGGACTCTCATCGCGACTGGATTGCCGCGCAGGAGGTCGACGACGTCTGGTTCTGCGGCGCCGGGACAAGCGCGTACATCGGCGACATCATTGACGCCGGGCTGGGCGGGTCGCGGCTGCGGTCGGTCCCGTCAACCGATCTCGTCAGTCGTCCGCGGGCCTATTTGAAGGGCAAACGCCCGCTGGTGGTGAACTTTGGCCGCTCCGGAAATTCGTCCGAGAGCCTTGGCACGCTCGATGCTCTGGACGCGCTCGCGCCTGATGCGCCCCGGCTCAACATCACCTGCAACGGCAGCAGTGCCTTGGCCACGCGGGGCGGTCCCGAAACCCGCGTCATTGTCCTGCCGGCGGAAACGCACGACACCGGATTCGCGATGACGAGCAGTTTCTCCACGATGCTGCTGACCGCGCTCGTCCTTTTCTCCGGCGCCGACCCTCTGGCCCTGAACCGAGCGGCGGAGGCGTTCGACGGCCTGCGCCCCGGCCTGCAAGTGCCGCCAAGGCCAGACCGTGCCGTGTTCCTTGGGACCGGAGCGCTGGCCCATGCCGCCCGCGAAGCGTCGCTCAAGGTCATGGAACTCTCCGCGGGCCGTATCCCCTGTTTGTGGGACAGCACGCTTGGGTTCCGCCACGGTCCGAAATCCTTCGTTACCGACACCACGCTAGTGACGCTCTTCACTTCCGACGAAGCCCCGGCGCGTGCCTACGAAGCAGACCTGATCGCCGAACTTCGCAGCCAATTCCCGGCCGCCCGACTGATCACGATCGGCCCCGACGCGGACGTTCCCATGGTTCATCCCGACGGTCCGGCCTTTGCTGCGCCAAACGCTGTCCTCTTTGCGCAACTCGCGGCTGTGACATGGGCGTCCGAGATGGGGATCAACGTTGACGACCCCTTCGCGGGCCAAGGCACGCTGACCCGCGTCGTCTCGGGTGTTCGGCTCTACGAGGTTGCCTCGTGATTGCGGCTGCGGGAATCGATCTGGGCGGGACCAAGTCCGAGGTCCAGCTCTTTGACGCCAATTGGCGGGTCGTCGACAAGCGCCGCGACGCCACGCCCTCAACCTACGACGCGCTGCTCAAAATGCTGGCCGAACAAGTGCGCTGGGCATTGTCTGACGGCCCCGTGCCGGTTGGCATCGGCGCCGCAGGGTTGGTGGACAAGGACGGAAACGCCTTCACGGCCAATCTCCCTGCAACCGGCCGCCCCCTGCCCTCGGACATCGCGGCCGAAGCAGGACATCCGGTCACATATGTCAACGATTGCAGAGCCATGGCGCTGTCGGAGGCGGTCTTTGGTGCCGGCAAAGGCGCCCACACCGTTATGTCGCTGATCCTCGGAACCGGCATTGGCGGCGGCGTTGTCACCGGCGGTGCACTGCGGGCTGGCCCTGTCGGAACAGGAGGGGAGTTTGGCCACACTCCGGCATCCGCGGCGGTGGTGCAGCGTCACGGCCTGCCGATCTACACCTGCGGCTGCGGACGGACAGGTTGCGTAGAGACCTATGTTGCCGGGCCGGGGCTCGGGCGCATGGCCGGGGTTCTCACGGGACGCCAACTCGGCCCGAAAGACATCGCGGCCCGGCGCAAAGGAGATCCCGACGCGGCGCGCGTCTGGCAGGTTTGGGTCGAGATGACAGCGGAACTTCTGGTGTCGTTGGTGCAATCCGTGGATCCCGATGTCATCGTTCTCGGCGGCGGGCTGAGCCGGATCGACGGGGTGACGATTGAGCTCGGCGCCGCGCTTTCGGCCGCGCAAATCCCCGGTTTTGGCGGCACGCCCATCGTGCTCGCCGAGGGGGGGGACGCCAGCGGTGCGCGCGGCGCGGCTCTGGCTGCGGTGCAGGAGGCGCAAGGTGACTGACGTTTTGCGCGATATCGTGGCGCGCAATCGCGCAGGCGAGGTCGTCGCGATTCCATCAGTCTGTTCGGCCCATCCCGACGTGGTGCGCGTGGCCCTCAGGCGGGTAGAGCGGCGCGACTCGGTTGTCGTGATCGAAGCGACCAGCAATCAGGTCAATCAGGATGGCGGTTATACGGGGCTGACGGCGCAAGGCTTCGTCGATTGGGTAATGGGGCTGGCGGACAATCTGGGCGTGGACCGGGCCCGTATCGTCCTCGGCGGTGATCATCTCGGACCGCAGGCATGGCGTAGTCTGCCGGCAGAGACCGCCATGGAAAAGGCCATTGTGCTGGTGGACAGCTACGTCCGCGCGGGCTTTGCCAAGATCCATCTCGACTGTTCCGAAGGCTGCGCGGGGGAAGCCGCTCAGCTACCCGATGAGGTAACGGCTGCGCGATCTGCGACGCTTGCCCGGGTCTGCGAAGCGGTGGGCCGGGACATCCTCTACGTGATCGGAACCGAGGTTCCGCCCCCCGGCGGCGCGCGCACCGACGAGGCCGGGGATATCCCTGCAACAACCCCGGAAGCCGCCCGCGGCACCCTGGCCGCCCACGAGGCCGCCTTCGGCGCTGCCGGGCTTGGGATCAAGGACCGGGTCGCGGGCCTCGTCGTGCAACCGGGTGTCGAGTTCTCCCCGATGCAGGTCCATCACCTTCCGCTAGATCGGGATCCCGGCCTGCGTGCCGTGATGCTGGACTGGCCGGCCCTCTGTCTGGAGGCCCATTCGACCGACTACCAACGCCCTGCCGTATTCCCCCGGCTGGCGGAACTCGGCTTTGCCTTCCAGAAGGTCGGGCCAGCGCTGACCCATGCGTATCGCGAGGCGCTCTATGCTCTCGATTTTGCCTTGATGATCGCTGGGCGGGGAACCGGGCTGGCCGACGCGATGGAGGCGGTCATGATGTCTGATCCAGGCTCGTGGCAGGGGCACTACGCCCTCGGCGACCGCACCGCACGTCATGTCGGACTCGCCGATCGTATCCGGTATTATTGGCCGACGGATCGGGCAAAAGGGGCCGTGGCCAAACTGATGGAGGCCGCGCGGAACACCCCCCTGCCCGATCCGCTCTTGTTTCAGGTCTTCCCGACGAATGTCCTCGACCGGGCCGAGACCATGGGTGGCGACAGGGTCCGCAGCCTGATCGACGCAAAGATCGACCTCGCCCTTGACCCCTACGACTTCAGCAGGGAGACCCCGGCGTGATGCAGGACACTTGGCTTCGCCCCGATGCGGTCTTTGACGGGCAGGACCTGCGGGAGGGGTGCGCGCTCCGCATCGAAGCGGGACGGGTGGCCGACATTGTGAGCGGGGGCGACGGAGAGCCACTGCCGGGCATCGTCTCACCCGGTTATGTCGACCTGCAGGTCAACGGCGGTGGCGGCGTGCTGCTGAACAAGACACCCGACGCAGCGGCCATGGCGGAGATCGCCGCGGCGCATCGTCAATACGGGACGATCGGTATCCTGCCCACGGTGATCACCGACGCGCCCGAAGTTCTCGGGGCAGCGGTGGAAGCGGCCATCGCGGCACGCGGAACGCCAGGTGTGCTGGGTCTGCATATAGAAGGGCCGCATATCTCGGTCGCCCGCCGCGGAACCCATGCGGAACGGTTCGTTCGCCCTATGGATGCGACAACTCTCGCCCATGTCAAAAGGCTGCGATCGGCGGGGGTTCCCGTGATGATCACCGTCGCACCAGAGGCCACGACACCCGGGCAGATCGCGGATCTGGCTGCCATGGGCGCGGTTGTCTCCATCGGCCATTCCGATGCGAGCGCCGAAGCCGCACGGGCCACGATCGCCGCCGGGATCACCGCTGCCACGCATCTCTTCAATGCCATGTCACCGATGCAGAACCGCGAAGCCGGTGTCGTTGGGGCCGTCATCAATTCCAACGTCACCGCAGGCATCATCGCAGACGGTATCCATGTCGCGGACGAGATGGTGGGCCTTGCCGTCAGGGCGCGCCCCGAGCCGGACCGGATGTTCCTTGTTTCCGACGCGATGCCGACGGTGGGGGGGCCGGATCATTTCGAGCTTTACGGGCAGGAATTGCGCTTGGAGAACGGGCGTCTGGTCAATGCGGAGGGCTCTCTCGCCGGGGCGCATCTAACCGTGTCAACAGGTGCAGAGCGATTGGTGACGCGCATTGGGCTTGACCCGCAAACGGCGCTTCGCATGGGGATTACGGTGCCAGCCCGGTTGATGGGCCTTGGCCACCTCGCCCGGATAAAGGGTCGCGCGGCAGCCGACCTGATCCACCTCACGCGGGACCTGCGGTTTACCGGGTACATCACCGCGCCATGACGCCGGAGCTGGAGGTTTGCGTCGATGGACCCGATAGCCTCGCCAAGGCCGTTGCGGGCGGCGCCGACCGGATCGAACTGTGTTCCGCCCTTGCCCTTGGCGGGCTGACCCCGTCACCCGGACTGATCGCGGCTGCCAGAGGCTGCCCGGTTCCGGTCTATGCCATGATCCGTCCGCGCGCGGGGGATTTCACGACTTCCGAAGCCGAATTGCGGCAGATGCAGGCGGAGATCGCTCATGTCAGGAAGGCCGGACTGGCCGGGGTGGTCCTTGGCGCCGCCACGTCATCCGGGACCTTGGACATGGCTGCACTGCGCAGGCTCTCTCGGACCGCTGATGGGCTTGGACGGACCCTGCACCGGGTGGTGGACGATCTGCATGATCCCGGGGACGCGGTCGGTCCGGCGATTGCGCTGGGTTTCGAACGGATCCTCACATCGGGCGGCGCCGCGAGCGCCTTCGAAGGCCGCGACGTCCTGCGGCATATGATCGACCGAGCGGACGGGCAGATTGGCATCATGGCCGGAGGTGGCGTCCTGGCCGACGTGGTTCCGGACCTTGCCGCGATTGGGATCACCTCGTTCCACGCCTCGTGCGCGATTGACACCTCGACAACGGGCGCGCGGGTTCTGGACCCCAACCGCCTTGCCGCCTTGCGCCGGGCCGTCGCAGACCTGGCGATCTGACCGGTCCGGTGGTCCGGAGGGGGTATGGCAAAGCCTCGCTGAAACGTGCAGTTGTCGTGGACTCCCCAGCGCCAGTTACCTAACGTCATCAGCATTTGTGAAAAGGATAATGCGATGACCATTTTGGGCCTGCAGCGCGTCCCGTTCGGACGCTTCATAGAGATTGGCGGTGAGCTTCCCGACAACAGCTACAACGGAATGCCATGGAGCCACGAAGGCTATCAGGCGGCGGTCGGAGTTCACCTGCGCGGCATTCAATCCAACGGTGTTGGCCAGATCATTCTGGAGGAGTTGCGCCGAAAGGTACTCATCGTGCCGCGGGAGCAGCAGGACGGAAATGCGCGGTGTCGCCCGGTCATGACGATTTCGCCCGGCTACCGTGACACCGACGCGCCGGTTTCGGATCGGTATTCCGATAGCGCAGGCATCATGGAGGGGCTGTCTCGTGTCCCGGGCCTCGAAACCAATCCGATCCGGAATACCGCGCTCGGCGTCATCTGGACCGGCAGCGGCGCCGGAACCGAGGTGGTGGTCGAATTCACCCCGGGCTTCTACACGGCGGGCAGCGCCGTCGCCGTCGCCGGCAGCATGACAGGCCGCGCAACCGAGGTGCTGTTGCACGAAATGGTCCACGCGCTGCTCAATGGCCTGGGCAAGATCGACCCCCGGCCCATGACCGGACCGCTTGGGGCGCCATACCATGACCGCGCCGAATTCAACGCCATCATGGTCACCAACATCTATCGATCAAGGGAGAGACCGACGGCGACTTTGCGAGGCAGCCATTCGCTCGCAAACTTTACGCCCCTGCCCAACCGGGAGACATTTGCAGCCGATTTCGCCACCGAAATCGATGAGTTCTGCGCCAAGGTTCCCGGCATTGCCGCACGTATCGCCGCGGTTCCAGGGACCGGATTCAACCCGGTTCGCCAACGGCTCGCAGGTGCTTCCGGCCCCTAGGCACCGGAGTTTCAACGCCACCTCGTCAACACACTGACTTGACCCGAATCGATCTAACACGCTATGACACCGATGTCATGACATCGGTGTCATAGCTGCCGGGGAACTCCGCGAAGGCAACCGGTGGCGTGGGAAAGGCGGGGGAGATCGCATCATGGGCCGTGCACCATGACGACCATTTACGATGTGGCCAAGGCGGCCGGTGTGTCGCCAAAGACCGTGAGCCGCGTCCTGAACGGCGATGCGCCCGTCAAGGCGCCGACGCGGACCGCCGTCGAACGTGCAATTGCGGATCTTGGCTATGTCCCCTCCTCTGCCGCGCGCGCCATGCGCTCCAATCGAACCGGGCTTCTGGGTGTTCTGACGGGGGCGATCTCTGTCGCATCCACCGATCCGGCAGATAGTGGTCTGCCGGAAGTCTTCATTGTCCAGGGCATCCAGCGCGCCCTGGAGAGCGCCGGCATGACGCTGCTGATTGCCGACACGGGCGGGCGCACGGACAAGGCTGTCCCCCTGATGCGAACCTTTTCGGAGCACCGGGTCGAAGGTCTGATCCACGTGGCCGACTACCACCGCAAGGTCGACCTGCCCCGACCACCGGGCGGGGCGCCGCTGGTGCTGGCCAATTGCTACGACCACCACGGCACGCCCTGCGTTCTTCCCGATGACCGCGCGGGACAGCGGGCCCTGACCGAATCCGTCATCGCCGCCGGCCATCGCCGCATCGCTTATCTCAGCCTGGCGGCGGAACTGGACGCGACGCGGCTCCGGACGGAGGGCTATCGGGACGCCCTGCGCGCGGCAGGAATTCCAATCGACCCCGACCTTTTGGTCCCCGCAGACATCCTGACCCGGCAATCCGATCACATCGGCGAAGTGGCGGCGCTCCGGGCCGCCCTCGACAAGGTCCTGTCTCTCGACGCGCCGCCAACCGTCCTGATGTGCGGCAACGACCGCTTGGCGCTCCGCGCCTACGGCATGCTTCGGTCCCGCGGGTTGCGAATTCCGCAGGATATCGGCGTGGCGGGCTATGACAATTACGCGTTGATCGCCGAGTCGCTCTATCCGCGGCTCAGCACCGCAGAGCTGCCGTACGTCGCCATGGGTGAACGGGCAGCACAGCTGATGCTGGACCTCATTGGCAGAGGCGAGGCGGCGTCATTGCCCTCCAAGCCGGTTCTCGTCGGCGGGCCGGTCTGCTGGCGTGACAGCATCGCCGATCACGAGGAAGCAACGCATTCGAACCACAAATCCGATCAATCAAGGTCAGGGAGGAGACTACAATGAAATCCAAGGCGATCCTAGCCAGTGCAACCGCGCTGGCCGCAGTCGCGGCGCCAGCACTGGCCCAAACCGAGCTCACGCTGTGGTACCACGGCGGTGGCAACACCGTGGAGCGCGAGATCATCGACATGATAATCGGCGACTTCAACGCTGCTCAGTCCGACTGGTCGGTGGCGATCGAGGCCTTTCCGCAAGCCAGCTACAACGATTCCGTCGTGGCGGCCGCTCTTGCCGGCAACCTGCCGTGCATTCTCGATGTCGACGGGCCCGTGATGCCGAACTGGGCATGGGCCGGCTACATGCAGCCCCTCCCGATCTCTGAGACAGCCCTGGAAGGTCATCTCGACTCGACCATCGGCCGTTGGGACGGCGAGGTCTACTCCGTGGGCCTCTGGGAAGCCGCCGTCGCGCTCTACGCCCGCCAGTCGACGCTGGATGAACTGGGCCTCCGGGTTCCGACGCTGGACGAGCCGTGGAGCAGGGACGAGTTCATGGGTGCGCTGGAGGCGGCCAAGGTCTCGGGCAAGTACGAGTTCGCGCTTGACCTGGGCATGGCCTGGACCGGCGAATGGTATCCCTACGCTTTCTCGCCTTTCCTGCAGTCCTTCGGCGGCGATATCGTGGATCGCTCCACCTACCTGACGGCGGAAGGCGCCCTGAACGGCGACGCTGCAATCGCGTTCGGGGAATGGTGGCAGAGCCTCTTTACCGGAGGGTATGCACCCGGCACCAGCCAGGATCCGGCCGACCGGGATTCCGGCTTCATCGAGGGCAAATACGCCTTTGCATGGAACGGCAACTGGGCCGGTGTGGCAACGCTGGACGGCGGCGTGGACGACGTGGTGTTCCTGCCGGCCCCCGACTTCGGCAATGGCTCGGTGATCGGTGCGGGGTCGTGGCAGTTCGGGGCTTCGGGCACCTGCGAGAACCCCGATGGCGTGGCAGCTTTCGTGGAGTACGCGCTGCAGGACCAGTATTTGGCCGCCTTCTCGGACGGAATCGGCCTGATCCCATCGACTACAGAAGCGGCGGGAATGACCGAAAACTATGCCGAGGGTGGCAAGCTCGAGGCCTTTTTCGGTTTGTCCGAAGCCCAGGCTCTCGTGCGCCCCGTAAGCCCGGGTTATGTGGTCGCCGCCAAGGTGTTTGAGAAGGCCTTGGCAGATATCGCCAACGGAGCCGACGTGGCGGACACTCTTGATGCTGCCGTTGACGAGATCGACGCTGATATCGAGGCAAACAGCGGCTACGGTCACTGATCCTCTCGCGGCGCCCTGACCTCAGGGGCAGGGCGTCGATTTTCGGTTCGAAAATCGATCACGAAATTCGTGCCGAATTTCGGCTGACCACAAACAAGGGTGAGGAATAGAGCCAATGGCGTCCAAACTGAACCGCCACACATCTGCCGGCTGGGCATTTGCCCTGCCGGGGTTTGGGCTCATCGCGCTCTTCATAATTGTGCCATTCTTCTTTGCCTTCTGGCTCAGCCTGACGAACCAGCGCCTGATTTCACCCAATCCCACGGAGTTTGTCGGGACGGCCAACTACAGGGATCTCCTCGGACTTGCCGTCATCACTCTCGAACCCGAACGTGATGCCACCGGATCCGTGGTCCGTGATGAGGACGGAGAGATCTCCTACCCCCGCGTGCGCACGATCACACGCTCTGATGAGTTTCCCCAGTATCGGGGCATGCGGGAATGGTTCCGCTGGCAATCCGGCGAGAACGCCCGCGTTGTGGTCGCCTCCGACGTCGTTTTCATGAAAGCCCTCGTAAACACGATCCTTTTCGTGGTGATCGTGGCCCCCGTGCAAGGCGGGCTGGCATTGTGTCTCGCGCTTTTGATCAATCAACGGCTGCGCGGCATTAACGTCTTCCGGACGATCTATTTCATGCCCGTGGTCGTTTCGATCGTCGTCGTCTCGCTGTTGTGGCGGTTCATCTACGACGGCAACGACGGACTCCTGAACAACCTCCTGTCGGGCCTGACTTTCGGCCTCTTCCAACCGGTCGACTGGCTCGGCAATTCGGGCACGGCCCTTGGTTCCATCATGGCGATGTCGATCTGGCAGGGCGTGGGTTTTCACATGGTGATCTGGCTCTCGGGCCTGCAAACCATCAGTCCGACGCTTTACGAGGCCGCTGAAATCGAGGGCGCAAACAGGTGGCAGACGTTCCGATACGTGACCTGGCCGGGGCTGAAGAACACGGCTGTCCTGGTCCTCATCGTCATCACCATGCAGGCCTTTGCGCTCTTTGCCCAGGTTGACGTCATGACCAATGGCGGGCCACTCGACTCGACCCAGTCGGTGGTCTTTCAGGCCGTCGAACGCGGCTATGGCAAGCAGGACATCTCCGGCGGCGCCACGATCTCCGTCATTCTCTTTGTCATCGTGCTTTGTATCAGCCTGTTTCAACGGTGGCTAACGCGGGAAAGGACCTGAACCATGCCCTCCGTGACACCCGACAACCACGCCCTCAGGCTGACGGTCCGATACCTCGTGCTGGTCCTGATCGCTCTGATCTTCATATTCCCGCTGATCTTCATGGCGATGTCGAGCCTCAAGCCCGATCAGCAGCTCTTAACCGATACAAGCTCGCTCCGCGCCTTTCTGCCGGTGGGAGACATCTCGCTGGACAACTACACCGCCGCATTCGAACGGGCGCCTGTGGGCCTCTTCGTCTTCAACTCCGTCTTCGTCACTGGCCTGACGGTTCTTCTGAGCCTTGCGATCTGTTCGCTCGCCGCCTTCTCGTTCGTCTTCCTCACCTGGTCCGGACGGGGCGTGCTGCTCTCGATCATCCTCGCCACGCTCATCGTCCCGTTCGAGACCATCGCGATCCCGCTCCTGCTCCTTGTCTCCAAGCTGCCCTGGATCGGTCTGGACGGCGTCAGCGTCGGCTGGCTGAACACCTACCGCGTCCAGATCATCCCGTGGATTGCAGATGGCCTGACGATTTTCCTGTTCGTTCAGTACTTCAAGGACCTGCCCCGCGACCTGATCGAAGCCGCCCGCGTCGAAGGCGCGACATGGCTGCAGGTCTATTACAAGGTCGTGATGCCGCTCTCCGGACCGGTGCTGGCCACAGCCGCGATCCTGAAATTCCTCGTGATGTACAATCAGTACCTCTGGCCGCTGATCGTCGTGCAGCAGGAGGATTACCGACCTGTCATGGTTGGCCTTCAATACTTCTTCCAACTCAACATCGCCTGGGGAGAGGTCATGGCATACCTGACGCTGATCACCGTGCCCGTGCTGGCCTTCTACCTCGTGCTGCAACGCGCGTTCATCGCCTCCATTGCCTCCACGGGTGTGAAGTAAGCATGGTGCTCGCCCTCAAGGATCATTTCGTCTGGGACAGCTGGTATGTCCGCGACGGCGACCTCTGGCACGGGTTCTTTCTCAAGGCGCCCCGGTCCATCGGCGATCCCGAATTGCGGCATTTCAACGTCAGCTATGGCCATGCCACCTCGACGGATCTGGTGAACTGGACCTACCTCGGCGAGTGTTTCGCCCCGGCAAAAGGCCCAGCGTGGGATGACTACACCACCTGGACCGGGTCGGTTGTGCGCGGCGATGACGCCCTCTGGCACCTCTACTACACTGGTTCATCGCGGGCAGAAGATGGATTGATCCAGCGCATTGGTCATGCGACATCGGCCGATCTGCATCACTGGACCCGTGTCGGAGACGGCCAGTTGCTCGACCTCGAAGGGCCGCACGCCGGGGCCTATGAAGTTGACCACCGGGGAAAGTGGCACGACCGGGCCATGCGCGACCCATGGGTCATGCGCGACCCCGAGGGCGACGGCTGGCTGATGTTCTTCACGGCCCGGGCAGAAGGACCAGAGGAACCAAACGAGCGTGGCTGCGTCGGCTTTGCCACCTCAAGGGATGGCTATGTCTGGGACCTGCAACCACCTGTCTTCACGGGCGGCTACGGTCAACTCGAAGTGCCGCAGGTCTTTGAGTTCGGCGGGCGCTGGTATTGCCTCTTTTGCTCCGCCGCCGCGCATTTTTCGACGGCCCGGGCCAAGGCCACTCCCGGCGGCCCGGTCACCGGCAATCACTACCTCATCGGCGACGGCCCACGCGGGCCGTGGCGCTTGGGGCCGGGCTTCATGGACGGCGCCAATCCGGGGCGCCGCTACGCCGCCCGGGTCGTGGAAACAGAGGCGGGCCTTCAGATTCTGGGGTTTGCAGACCGGGGGCCCGGCGGCGAGTTCATCGGCCATGTCATGGACCCCGAACCGGTCAAGCAACAACCCGACGGCACCTTGCAAGTGGCCCCAGCAGCCGAAGCAGCGGAGTAGAGAAATGGCGAATGTCAGACTGCGGGAGGTCCGCAAGAGCTATGGCAGAGTCGAGGTCATCAAAGGTGTCGATATCGACATCGAGGATGGCGAATTCGTCGTCTTTGTCGGCCCTTCCGGCTGCGGCAAGTCCACCCTTCTGCGGATGATCGCGGGACTTGAGGACATCACCTCCGGCACGCTGGAGATCGACGGACGGGTGGTCAATGACATACAGGCCAAGGACCGCGGGATCGCGATGGTGTTCCAGACCTATGCGATCTTCCCGCACATGACGGTGCGCGAAAACGTGGCCTTCGGCCTGACCATAGCCGGCGCCTCGAAACAGGAGAAGGAGGCAAAGGTCGCCGAGGCCGCCCGCGTCCTCCAGATGGAGCACCTCTTGGACAGACGCCCCTCGCAACTCTCTGGCGGTCAGCGCCAGCGTGTGGCCATCGGGCGGGCGATTGTCCGCGACCCGAAGGTCTTCCTCTTTGACGAGCCCCTCTCGAACCTCGACGCCGCGCTGCGCATGGA
>CAYMMT010000035.1:12569-21213 GCA_964391555.1 uncultured Rhodobacterales bacterium | reverse complement strand
TCCAACGAGCACTGGCATTTCCCTGGCACCATTACCCTCAGCGCCCAAACTTTACAGCAGGTTGATGGTAAACTGATCCATTGCTGCCCCCTATTGCTCGTCGACGCCGAACTTGCGGTCGAGCCGGTTCATCTGGAACGCGTAGTTGAAGATCAGGATCAGGAAGACGATGATCGAGCCTTGCTGCGCAAACCAGAAGCCGAGGTCAGAGCCCCCGACCGGAATGGACGCCAGAAGTGGGCGCAGGAGGATCCCGAAGCCGAAGGACACGAGCGCCCAGACGACGAGGGACCAAGCAATGATCCGCACATTGGCGGACCAATAATCGGTATCGTTGGTTGTTTCGTCAGACATGGAGTTTTCCTCCTCCCATTTGACGGATTGAAGTGTCGCCCCCGCGTCATTGCGGGGCGCGATGGGTCAGGCGGCCACCTCTTGGACAATCGCCTTCAGGCTGTCGGCGACAGCGCCGATCTCTTGCATGGCGTCCACGGTCTGGAGGACGCCACGTTCCGCATAGAAGGACACCAGCGGCGCGGTTTCCGCGTGATAGGCGGCGAGCCTCTGCGTCACGGTCTCCGCATTGTCATCGGCACGGACCGGTTTGCCCGCGGCGCGCGCGTCTTCGGCGCGACCGAGGATGCGGTCCACGAGAACCTCGTCCTGCACCTCAAGCTCAATGGCGGCGTCAAGCGACATGCCGATCTCGGTCAGCAATCCGTCCAGCGCCTCGGCCTGGGCCACGGTGCGGGGAAAGCCGTCAAAGATCACGCCATTGGCGCTATCGGGTTCGGCCAACCGGTCCCGCAGGATCGCCACGACGATGTCGTCAGAGACGAGCCCGCCCGCCTCCATGACGGCCTTGGCCGCCTTGCCGGCGCCGGTCCCCGCCGCGACAGCGCCGCGCAAGAGATCACCGGTGGAGAGCTGCACGAGGCCAAAGTCCTCTTGCAGCTTTTCGGCCTGGGTTCCCTTCCCCGCGCCCGGGGGCCCGAGGAGGATCAGGTTCACCGCCGTTTGCGGGGTTTGCGTGCCATCCATCATGGCTCAGCCCCCCGCGCGGTTCGCGATCAGATCATCGACAACGCTGGGATCGGCCAGGGTCGAGGTGTCCCCGAGGCTGTCAAAGTCGTTCTCGGCGATCTTCCGCAGGATGCGGCGCATGATCTTGCCGGAGCGTGTCTTGGGCAGGCCGGGTGCCCACTGCACCACGTCGGGTTTTGCGATGGGGCCGATCTCGGTCCGGACCCATGTCTGCAATGCGGCGCGCAGGTCATCGGTGGCCTCCACCCCGTCCATGAGCGTGACATAACAATAGATGCCCTGCCCCTTGACCTCGTGGGGATAGCCCACCACGGCGGCTTCGGAGACGGCTTCATGGGCGACCAGTGCGCTTTCGACTTCGGCGGTACCCATCCGGTGGCCCGAGACGTTGATCACGTCGTCCACCCGACCGGTGATCCAGTAGTAGCCGTCCTCGTCGCGGCGGCAGCCGTCACCGGAAAAGTAGTAGCCCTTGAACATCTCGAAATAGGTTGAGACGAACCGGTCATGATCACCCCAGACGGTGCGCATCTGGCCGGGCCAGCTGTCCTTGAGCGCCAGCACACCTTCGGTCGCGCCTTCGAGGACATTGCCCTGATCGTCGAGGATCACGGGCTCCACGCCAAAGAACGGCTTCGTTGCGGACCCCGGCTTGGTTGGTATCGCGCCCGGAAGCGGGGCAATCAGGATGCCGCCGGTTTCGGTCTGCCACCATGTGTCGACGATGGGGCACCGACCCTTGCCGACATTCTCGTTGTACCAGTTCCAGGCCTCGGGGTTGATGGGCTCCCCCACGGATCCGAGGATCCGCAGGGAAGACAGGTCATGCTTTTCAATCCACTCGGTCCCCTTGCCCATAAGTGCTCGGATGGCAGTGGGAGCGGTGTAGAATTGCGTGACCTTGTGCTTTTCACAGACCGCCCAGAAGCGGCCCGCGTCAGGGTAGGTCGGCACCCCTTCGAACATCACCGTGGTCGCGCCGTTGGCGAGCGGGCCATAGACGATGTAGCTGTGGCCGGTGACCCAGCCGACATCCGCGGTGCACCAGTAGACGTCGCCCTCCTGGTAGTCGAAGACATACTGGTGGGTCATCGACGCATAGGTCAGGTAGCCGCCCGAGGTGTGGACAACACCCTTGGGCTTGCCCGTGGAGCCCGAGGTGTAGAGGATAAACAGCGGATCTTCGGCGCCGACTTCGGACGGCGTGCAGTAGCTGCCGACCTTCGCGGCCGCGTCCTCGTAGCGGACGTCGCGATCGTCGACCCAGTCGATCTGCTCCCCGGTGCGTTCCACGACCAAGAGCTTGCAGTCGTGCATGACGCGGCGCAGGGCCTTGTCGCAGTTCGACTTCAGCGGCGTGGAGCGGCCACCGCGCGGAGCATGGTCAGCCGTAATGACGAGCTTCGCGTCGCAACCGTTGATCCGGTCGGCCAAAGCGTCGGGAGAAAAGCCGGCAAAGACGATCGAGTGGATGGCGCCGATCCGGGCACAGGCGAGCATCGCGTAGGCCGCGGCGGGGATCATCGGGAGGTAGAGGATCACCCGATCGCCTTTGCCGACGCCGAGGTCCTTCAACACATTGGCAAAGATCTGCACTTCGCGGTGCAGGTCCCTGTAGGTGATGTGCTGCGCATCTTCCTCGGGATTGTCAGGTTCGAAAATGATTGCGGTTTGGTCGCCGCGTGTTTCCAGATGCCGGTCGACGCAGTTGGCAGACACGTTCAGGGTGCCGTCTTCGAACCACTTGATTGACACATCATCGTAGGCGAAGGAGCAATTCTTTACTTTCGTGAAGGGTTTGATCCAGTCGAGCCGCTTGCCTTGCTCGGCCCAGAATGCCTCCGGGTCCGCAAGAGAGGCCTGATACCTCGCTTCGTAGCCCGCCGCGTCGACATGAGCCTTGGCCGCCAGATCTTCGGACGGTGGAAATACCTGAGAAATGCCTGTGGCATTGGGGGATTGGTCGT
This sequence comes from uncultured Rhodobacterales bacterium, assembly GCA_964391555.1. Classification (GTDB taxonomy): domain Bacteria; phylum Pseudomonadota; class Alphaproteobacteria; order Rhodobacterales; family Rhodobacteraceae; genus JAMWZF01. The sequence continues at coordinate 18,202 of CAYMMT010000035.1, read as the reverse complement.
TCATTTGGCTCCTCCACTTTTTGCAGCGGGGGTGGCCACGTCCCGGACCATTGCACCCCAATCGCCGCTGAATTCCGGCCTAGGGTTAGCAGCGCGGTGCGCTCTTGGATGCATATCAAGAGGGAAATTCCACTTGGTCAGAAAATTAATTTACAGATACCGGTTCAAAAATTGCAGCAGTTTTTACAAATCCTCGAAATGTCCAACGCCCTAAGGGAATTGCGGTCCACCCATGCATGGAATTGCATACCAATGATTGCGGTAACGACGATTGCGGCGGCGGCCCAGGGCTCGCAATCCGCGTTGCGACAATTGCGCACACGCGCCCTGACGGAGCCAATTTGGAGCTATCTGGCTTCAGTCACCGCCAGGGTCCGACCCACCTGATCAGGCCTGTTTGCGGGCCCTCTGGGTGGCAAGCGCCGCCTCAAAATCGGCCCCGGACCAGCCTTCGTCCAGCGCCCGCCGCAAGAGTTGAGCCTGGGTTTCGGGGGCAAGACCTCCTGTCGGCGGGTCGGTGTCGAGGTTCGTCGGAAAGGAATAGCCTTCCGCCGCCGCCGCGATGGCCGCGTTGAGCTCTGCGCCCTCCAACCCCCTCGAGGCCCGGAGCCGCCCGAGAACCGGGAAAAGCGCCCGGCACATGGCCTCGCGATCGAGGCTCTCCATGGCACGCCCAAAGGCAGAGGACACCTGCAACAGGTTTGCCATGCGGTGAATGTCGGTCGATCGGTTCTCGCCCGCCGCATGGAACAGCGCGGGATTGAAGAAGACGACATCCCCCTTCCCGAGCGGCAGCTGCACCGCGCGTGCCTCGAAGAGGGACGCGAAATCCTGACGCCGGTAGGCCATGTAACCGGCATCGAAACACTGCGAAAACGGGAGGAGCTTGGTCGGACCGCTTTCCAGCGGCATGTCGCAATGGGCCACTGCCCCCTGCAGGGTCATGACCGCGGAAAGCGCGTGGGCGTGCGCGGGAAACCGGCTGGCGACCTCTGCGGTCTGGAAGCCCAGATGGTAGTCTCGGTGGGCCGTCTGGGCCTGTCCGCCCGGACGCACGAGGTTCACCTGCGCCGTCATCTGGTAACCGGGCCCGAGCCAGGCCTCGCACACCGCCGCAATCGCGGGGTTCCCGAAATAGAGCGCAAAGGCCTCCGGGTCGGTCAGACAAAGTTTCTGCGCCGAATTCCAGATACGATCATTCGCTCCCGCAGCCGCGAAATGGTCTGCGCCGCCACCGGTGTCCGCCTTTTCACGGGCAATGATCTGGTCGAAGACCTCGGTGGCCCGATCGATGGGCGCCGTGTCCGTGAAAGCCCGGCGCAGGACCACGACGCCGGACAGGGACTTCAGAACCCGGGCCCATTCCGACATGAGCGCCCGCCGCGCTGCCGGATCTCCAAGCGCGGCGTGTTGGCGCTCCATGTCGTAGACCGGGATCTTCTTGGACACCTCGTCCGCCAGCGGCACCTCCGCGGCGGTCAGGGTGCGCGACGTCAGCGCTTCAAAGAACCGGAGGTCTCCGGCATCCACATCGAAGAACGAAACGTCGCGCATGGACCCTCACTCAGATCACACGGTTCCGCCGAGCGATCCCTCCAGTTCGACCATCTCCTGACCACCGGCCATGAGGTCCTGCAACTCCTCGGGTGTGATCTGCCCGCGCTGTGCGGTGCCGAGGGTCTGCCCCCTGTTCAGAACCGTAAAGCGGTCGCCCACGGCCATGGCATGGCGGACGTTGTGGGTGATGAAGACGATACCGATCCCCTGCTTGCGGACCCGGTCGATGGTGGCGAGCACGTTGGCCGTCTGCCGAACACCGAGCGCCGAGGTGGGCTCGTCCAGGATCAGGACCTTCGCGCCGAAATAGACCGCGCGCGAGATGGCCACCGTCTGACGTTCCCCGCCTGACAGCGTCCCCACCGCCTGATCCGGACCGCGCAGGTTGATGCCCATCTTGCGCATCTCTTCCATCGTCACACGATCCGCAAAGGAATGGTCGAAGAACGGGACGCCAAGGCGTTTCTTCGTGGGCTCGTTGCCCATGAAGAAGTTCCGGCTGACCGACATCAACGGGATCATCGCCAGGTGCTGGTGCACCGTGGCGATCCCGGCTGAAATCGCATCCCGCGGGTCGTCGAAATGCATCGGCTTCCCTTCGAAGATGATTTCACCCTTGGTGGGCTTGTGCACCCCGGACATGGTCTTGATAAAGGTCGACTTGCCGGCGCCGTTGTCCCCCAGAAGGCAGTGACATTCCCCGGGATAGACGTCCACCGACACCCCGGCGAGAGCGATGACGCCACCGAAGTGTTTCTCGATATCGCGCATCTCAATGATGGGCGCGTGTTCGGTTCGCGTATTCATCTCAGCGCTCCCCCGTGATCATGCGGCGAATGTAGGTGTTGAGCACCACCGCACCGAGAAGGATGATACCGAGGAAGACGCGGAACAGGCTCGACTCCACCCCGGCAAAGAACAGGCCCTGCTGAACGACGCCGAAGATCAGCGCCCCCAGAGCTGCCCCGATGACGGAGCCGTAACCGCCCGTCAGCAGCGCGCCGCCGATCACCACCGCGATGATCGCCTCGAACTCCTTCAGCAGGCCACGGTCGGCCCCGGCAGAGCCGAACTCCATCACCTGACAGGTCGCGAAGACGGCGGCGCAGAAGGCGGTGAACATGAACATCAGCACCTTGACCTTGTTGACCGGCACACCGGAGTTGCGCGCCGCCTCGGCGTCGCCACCGGATGCAAAGATCCAGTTGCCGAACCGGGTCCGGGTCAGGAGGATATGGCCAAAGACTATGAGTATGATCGCCCAGACCACCAGCATCGGGAGACCGTCCACCACGGGCTCCCCCGCCCGGTTTCCGCGGGCAAAGACCTCGATCACACCCATATCCCCGAGCCACTGGAAGACCCCCTGGAAGATCTTGCCGCCAAAGACCGGCGCCAGCCAATCCCCCTCGGCCGCATCGCGAATACCACCAATGATGGTTTTGCTCTCGATCGTCTGGGGAATGTAGATCGTGAAACCCCGCAGGATGAACAAGAAGGCAAGCGTCACGATGAAGCTTGGCAGCCCGGTCCGGATGACGATAAAACCGTTGACCGCGCCAATCGCGACGCAGAGCGCGAAGGTCACGATCACCGCAATCCACATCGGCCAGCCGAGAACCACACCGAAAACGGCGATCATCATGCCCGCGAAGCCGATCATGGAACCGACGCTCAGGTCGAATTCGCCGGCAATCATCAGCAGGCACGCGCCAACGGCGATGATCATGAACTGCGCCGACACAATGGTCCAGTTCATGATGCCTTGCGGCGCAAACATGCCACTATCAAATGCGGTCAACAGAAAGAAGGTGAAGACGATCAGGGTGCCACAGATCCCACCCAGTTCCGGGCGGATCAATGCGCGGCGCCATGCGGGGATTTGTTTGACCCGTTCGTCCCCACTCGCAGCCAAATCAGCCATCGGGGGTCCTCCCAAACGTCGGGGTAAAGGGGAGCGGGGCGGCCCGTCCGGAACCGCCCCGCCAGGTCTGCCTAGCGGTACTCGCCCGCGAACTCTTCAACCTTTTCCAGGCCGGCGGCGGTCACGAAGCCGGGGCCGGAGTTCAGGTTGTTGCCGGGAAGAACGCCGTAGCGGTCCCAGTTGGTAAGGATCACGACAGGCATGTAGGCCTGAAGGAACGGCTGCTGGTCGATGCCCCAGTTGATGGTGCCGTCCTTGATGCCGTTCACGATCTCTTCGCCGAGATCGAAGGTTCCGAAGTGGATCTCACCCGCGAGGCCCATTTCATTGAGCGCCGCGATGGTCGGATCGGCGGACACGGGGCCGAGGGTCAGGATGCCGTCAACGTCGGGGTTGGCAGACAGGTAGGCCATGACCTTGTTCTTGATTTCCGCGGGGTCGGTGCCGCTGTCCATCATCGCGTCGCCCAGCTCGATGCCCAAGCCATCGGCGTAACCACGGCAGCGCTCGCCCACCGTGGGCTGCTGGATGGCGTGGTTCACGCAGAGGAATTTCGTCACACCTTCGCTCGCGGCACGCAGACCGGCGGCGTAGCCGGCGTCGTACTCGGGCTGGCCGACGTACATGAGGGCGCCGACTTCCCGGGCCTGCTCCGGTGTGCCGGTGTTCATGATGATGACGTCAATGCCCTGATCCACGGCGTTCGAGATCGGCCCCTTCAGCACGTCGAAGTCGGCCAGGGTGGTGATGATGCCATCCGGACCAGATGCCGCGGCCTGTTCGATGATGCGAGCCATGTCGGCAATGTCGCCGGTGGGCGGATTGCGGTACTCGACCTCGACACCCATCTGTTCGCCGGCAAGCGCGATGCCGTTCTTGATCGTGTTCCACCAGGTGTCGCTGTCCGGAGCATGGCTGACGAGCACATAGCGCTCTCCCTCAGCCTGCGCCGTGGTAGCCCCCACCAGTGCGGTCGCCGCAACGGCGGTCGCCGCCATCGTCTTGAAAAGTGCGTTCATATTGTCCTCCCAGACATGTCTTGGGCGCACGAGGCCTCCCCTCAAGGCGCCAGGTAGGGGGACGTTAGCCGCGAATCGCGCTTTTTGCAACCGGTTGCAATGCAATAGTGAACCGCCTAGTCTTCCCGTCTCGATTGCGCTTAACCTGCGCGCGGGACAACAGGGTGGATGAAGGTCATGGCGGTCACGCTGAAGGATGTCGCAGAACGAGCAGGGGTGTCCCGCTCCGCCGTGTCGCGCACCTTCACCGAAGGCGCGTCGGTTTCCCCAAAAACCCGTGCCAAGGTGGAAAAGGCTGCGTTTGAAATGGGCTACAGCCCCAACGCGCTAGCCTCGTCCCTGACGACCGGTCGGACAAAGCTGATCGGCCTGATCTCCAACAACTTTCACAATCCGCTGTTTCTCGAGGTGTTCGACCTGTTCACCCGTGGCCTTCAGGACCGCGGCCTCAGGCCGCTCCTCGTGAACCTGAGCGATGAAACCGATCCCGGAAGCTCGGTCCGCATGCTGCGGCAATACTCGGTGGACGGGGTCATCGTGGCGTCGTCGACCCTGCAGCCCAGCTTTGCCGAGGCGTTTCGCGACGCGGGAGTCCCCGTGGTTCATTCCTTTGGCCGCTACACCACCAGCCCCCATGTCCACGTCGTTGGCATCGACAATATCGCCTGCGGACGGATGGCCGCCGAGGCCCTGATCGCCAGAGGGTACAAACGGGTGGCCTTCCTCGGCGGCCCGGAAGCCGCCACGTCGACACAGGACCGGGCGCGAGGGTTTCTCGGCCGGCTGGCCGAAGCCCCCGATCTGGAAGTCAGCGTCAGCTACGCCAGCGCCTATTCCTTTGACGCGGGCCGGGTCGAGATGACCAAACTCCTGATGCAGGACCCGGCCGAGGCCTACTTTTGCGGGGACGATGTGCTGTCGGTAGGCGCCCTCTCAGCGGTGAATGAGGCGGGGCTCAATGTCCCCGGCGACGTCGGGATCATCGGGCTGAACGACATGGAAATGGCGCGGTGGCAGAACATCGACCTGACAACGATCCATCAGCCCGTTGCAGAAATCATCGGCGCCTCCATCGACCTCGTGGTCGGGACGATAGAACGGCCCAACCGTCACCCCGAAACCCGGCTCTTTCC
>CAYMMT010000035.1:0-12469 GCA_964391555.1 uncultured Rhodobacterales bacterium | reverse complement strand
AGCGGAAAACCTTCGGGGTGCGCAATTGCGACGCGCGACAGCCGCTGCGCCTCGGTCGACAGTGCGGCCTCGCCCTTTTCCATGATCTGTGTGCGCCCGCCGACCGGTGTATAGAACACCTGGTTCGGCTGTTCGGACGCCCATCGCAGCCCACCGGTTTCGCCAAAGACCTGAATGTCGAACCCATGCTGACGGCCAATCGCCACGGACGAGGTCCAAAGCCGGCCAACCGTGCCGCCCGCCATCCGGAAGTTGACCATCGCGTCGTCTTCCAGCACGCGGCTGGCGATGGTCGAAGCGAAATCCGCCGAAACCGACGTGACCTCGTCCCCGACAATGAAGCTTGCCATGTGCAGCGCATGAATGCCGCAATCGGCAAACTGTCCGGAAACGCCGGCCATATCGGGGTCATAGCGCCACCTGACCCGCGGATTATCCGCATCGGTGGCGTCCCCGTGATGCCCATGACTGAAATTCGTCACGACGAGCCGGACCTTGCCGATCTCTCCGCCAGCGACCATCGCCCGCATCTGCCGAACCATCGGATAGGCCGAGTAACAGTAGTTAACGGCGCAGATCTTGCCCGACGCCTCTGCCACGCGGACGATCTCTTCGCCCTCCTCGACCGTCATGGTCATCGGCTTTTCGCAGAGCACGTTGAACCCGGCCTCCAGAAACGCCTTCGTGATTTCGAAATGCGTGGAATTTGGCGTCGCGACCGTAACGAGGTCCACGCGGTCATCCCGGCCCGTCTCGCCCTCGAGCATGTCCTGCCAAGTGGCATAGGCGCGGTCCTCGGCCACGCCAAGGCGCATGGCATAGTCCCGCCCCCTGTCCGCATCGGCATCCAGTGCACCGGCGGCCAACGTGAAATTTCCATCCGCAAGGGCACCGAGCCGGTGCGCCGGTCCAATCTGGCTGCCTTCACCGCCGCCAATCATTCCCCAGTTGAGCTTCATGGGTTAACCCTCTCAGAATCCGATGCTTTCCAGATACGCCCGGTTCGCCCTTGCGTCATCGATCGGTGACACATCCAGGGTCGGGTCGCAGTCCTGCTCAACCGTGCACCAGCCCTCGAACCCCGCGTCGAGCAGGATCTGCCGGACGGCCGGAAAATCCACGTCGCCCTGACCCAGATTGCAGAAAATGCCCTGGCCGCAGGCATCATAGAACCCGGTCCCGTTCGCAATGACCACTGTCTTAACAACGGGATCGATGTCCTTGAAATGCATATATGAAATCCGTTCAATGTGGCGCTTCATGAAGGCCACCGGATCGAATCCCGCATAGGAGTGGTGGCCCGTATCGAAGCAGATCTTCAGGATCTCTTCGGGAACTTCGTCCAGCAGGCGCTCCAGTTCCGGCTCAAAGTCCATGAACCCGGCGGCATGCGCGTGAATGCCCACGGTCAACCCGTAGTCCTCGGCCCCCATCTTCGCGACATGGGCGATGCGGTCGCGGTAGGCGCTCCATTCTTCGGGCCCCATCTGCTCGGCCGCGTCGGCGCGGCCGGCGGTGGGGGCACGTCGTGGTGAAATCGAATCGATCAGGACAAGGTGCCGCGCGCCATGGGCGACGAGGGCCTCACAGGTTCGAACGGACCCGTCGAGGACGTCGTCCCATTGATCCGGGTCATGGAACGGACGGAAAACGACCCCGCCGATCAGTTCAAGTCCATGTTCGTCGAGGGCTTCCGACAACACGCCGGGGTCTTCGGGCATGAACCCGACCGGCCCCAGTTCGATCCCCGTGTAGCCGGCCGCGGAACAGTCCGAAAGGACCTGCCGCCAGGGAGGATTGCGCGGATCATTGGCGAACTCGACCCCCCATGAGCAGGGAGCGTTGCCGATACGGATGGTCATGAGCAGGACCTTTCGAAACGGTTAGTCTGTGTTAACGGGGTGCCATCCACCATTTTCGGCGGAAACGAAAGCAGCGTCGATCACGCGGGACACGGCGAGACCATCACGGAACGTCGGCCAGACCGGTTGGCCAGTCTCAATGGCCCGCAGAAAATCCCGCGCCTCGATGATGATCTGGTCCTGGTAGCCCGTGCCATGGCCCGGACCCTGACAGAACGGCAAATAATCAGGATGCGCGGGGCCGGTCAGAACCTTGGTGAAGCCCCGTGTCGCCTCGGGACCGTCGACCCGATAGAGCCAGACGGCGTTCTGATCTTCCTGATCAAACCGAACGGACCCCTTTGTGCCATGAATTTCATAGGCATAGCCCATCTTGCGTCCGGTCGCGACGCGGCTGAAATAGAGATGTCCGGAGACACCTGACGCGAACCGCACCATCATCTGGCCATGATCGTCGTTGTCGACGGGCACCCCGCCGCGCATGGCATGGACCGGTTCGATCTGCGCCGAAACCTCGGCAATGTCGCCCATCAGGGCAAGCGCGCAATTGATCATGTGGGGCGACAGGTCGCCCATGCAGCCGTTCGCACGACCGGTGCAGCGCCAGTTCGCGGGCGCGTCCGGATCGGCGAGAAAATCCTCGGTATGCTCCCCGCGAAACCAGGTCACCTGCCCGAGCGCGCCGTCAGCCAGAAGGTGCCGAACGAACTGCGTTGCCGGGGTTCTCACGTAGTTGAAGCCGATCATGTTGGGCAGACCGCTGGCCTCCGCCGCGGCAGTCATGGCCTTGGCATCGTCGAGTGATGCCCCCAGCGGTTTTTCGCAGAAGACCGGCTTTCCGGCGGCAAATGCGGCCTCGGCAATGGCCCGGTGCGTGGTTTGGGGCGACGCGATCACAACCGCTTCGACCGCCGGGTCGGCAACCATGGACTGCCAGTCGGCGGCGGCCCGGGCAAATCCGAAGGCCGCGCGGTAGCGTTCGGCAGAGGCCGCAGAGGACGCCGCGATGACTTCGAGCCTCGGGCGCAGGCCGGTGTCGAACACGGCACCGACCGCGGACATGGCCACGGCATGGGCCTTGCCCATGTATCCGCCGCCGACAAGGCCAATGCCAATTTCGGGCACCGCGGTTCCTCCCCTTTGCAATCCCGGTTGCAACCGGTTGCAAAACTCGTATCCTGTTGCCCGACGCACCGCAATGGGCAATCGACTCGAAACGTCGGCGCGAGGGAGACCAGATGACCAACACCACCATCCGCCTGACCACCGCGCAGGCCATCGTGCGCTATCTGATGAATCATTTCATCGAGATCGACGGCGTTGAAACCCGGATCTGCGGCGGCGGCTTCGGCATCTTTGGCCATGGCAATGTCCCCTGCCTGGGAGAGGCGCTCTACCCGGTTCATGACGAGATGCCGCTTTATCGCGGTCAGAACGAGCAAAGCATGGGCTTCGCGGCGGCGGCGTATGCGAAATATCACCTGCGCAAGCGGTTCATGTTCTGCACGGCGTCGGCGGGGCCCGGCACCGCAAACCTGCTCACCGCCTCCGCCTTGGCCCATGCCAACCGGCTGCCGATGCTCATGCTCTGTGGTGATACCTTCCTGACCCGCCTGCCCGACCCGGTCCTGCAACAACTCGAGCATTTCGGAAACCCCACGCTGGGTGTCAACGACGCGTTCAAGGCGGTGAGTCGGTATTGGGACCGGATCACCCACCCCGCGCAGGTGATCCAGTCCCTTCCGGCAGCGTTGGCGACGATGCTCGATCCCGCTGACTGCGGCCCGGCCTTCATCGGCCTGCCCCAGGATGTCCAGGGCTGGGCCTTTGATTATCCCGAAGCGTTTTTCGAACGGCGCGTGCATCGCATTCGGCGTCAGGCGCCAGACCCGGCGGACGTCGCGGATGCGGCCTCGATTCTCGCCAAGGCCGAACGACCGATCATCATCGCGGGCGGGGGCGTGCAATACTCCGGCGCCGTCGCCGAGTTGACGGCCTTTGCGGAAACCCGGGGCATCCCCGTCGTGGAAACCATCGCAGGCCGGGCGAACCTCGTGGCGGACCACGCGCTGAATATCGGCCCCATCGGCGTCACCGGCTCCGACAGCGCAAACGCGATCGCAGAGGCGGCCGACGTCATCCTGGCCGTCGGAACGCGGTTGCAGGACTTCACGACCGGCTCGTGGACGGCCTTTGCGAAGGATGCGCGGATTATCGGCCTCAACGTGGGCCGCCACGACGCGATGAAACATCTCTCGGCCCCGGTGGTCGGCGATGCCAAACTGGGGATTGCGGCGCTCGATGCCGCGATGGACGGCTACAAGACGCCGGCGGCATGGACCCAGCGCGCGCAGGACGAACGCAAGGCATGGGACGCCTATGTCGCCGACAACGTGGCCCATGGAAACCGGCCGAATTCCTATGCACAGGCCATCGGTGTTGTGAACGCCTTGTGCGACAAGCGCGACCGCGTCGTCGCCGCCGCTGGCGGCCTGCCCGCCGAAGTGACGGCGAATTGGCGGACGCTCGACATCGGGACCGTGGACGTGGAGTTCGGCTTTTCCTGCATGGGCTACGAGATTTCCGGAGGCTGGGGCGCGCGGATCGCACAAGCCGAGAAGGAGCCGGATCAGGACACGATCGTCTTTTGCGGCGACGGCAGCTACCTGTTGATGAACTCCGACATCTATTCTTCTGTTCTAACCGGGAAAAAGCTGATCCTGCTGGTGCTGGACAACGGTGGTTTCGCGGTCATCAACAAGCTGCAGAACAACACCGGTCAGGACAGTTTCAACAACCTGATCGCGGATTGCCCGACGGTACCGGAACCCTTTGCCGTTGACTTCGAATCCCATGCGCGAGCCATGGGGGCGGATGCGGTGACGGTGGCAAATCCGGCGGAACTGGGCGAGGCATTCACGTCGGCGAAGTCCTCGGACAAGACCACGGTGATCGTCATGCAGGTCGACCCCTACGACGGTTGGACCACCGAAGGCCACACGTGGTGGGAGGTGGGGACGCCCGAGGTGTCTGCCACGGCCTCGGTTCGCGACAAGCACGCAGAGATCGAAGCCACGCGGGCCAAGCAACGGCAGGGCGTATGATGAAGCCCCACGTGATGGAAGGCATCCGGGCGGGGCGGTTTCTGGTGATCGGCCGCGTCGGGATGGACCTGTTTCCCGTGGATCGGGGCCGGACCGAAGACGCCACGGAGATGCATGTCGGCATGGGCGGTTCCAGCGCCAACATCGCGGCCGGGCTCGTCAAACTTGGGTTGACCGCCGATCTTGTCACCTGCGTCTCCGACGACGCCGTGGGCCGGTACTGCCTCAATCAGCTCGACGCCTATGGTGTGGGTCGGAGCCATGTCCGCGTCATCGGGGGGGAGCCGCGAACGTCGCTTGCGGTCTACGAGACCCGTCTCGAGGACCATCAGACTGTCATCTACCGCAACAACGCGGCGGACTTCCAGATGTCGCCGGAAGACGTCGAGCACCTTGACTACTCACAGTTTTCCGCACTCATCACCGCCGGGACCGTGTTTGCCGCCGACCCGTCGCGCAGCGCGGCGTTCCAGGCCTTCGACATGGCCCGCGCCGCGGGCCTCCCGATCATCTTCGACGTGGATTACCGCCCCTATTCGTGGCCCTCGTCCGACGTCGCCGCCGAGGTGCTCTCCCGCGCGGGGGCCCTTTCGGACGTCATCGTCGGAAACGACGAGGAATTCGGTTTCATGGCAGGCGACTACGACCGCGGCCTCGCCAAAGCCCGGGACTTGGCGCGATCTACCGCCAGTATCGTCGTCTACAAGATGGGGCCGGACGGCGCCGTGACGATCACCGGCGAGGACGAGGTCCGAACCGGGATCTACAAGGTCGATGCCCTCAAGCCCACGGGCGCCGGAGACAGCTTCATGGCCGGATTTCTTGCCGCCTTGTCCGAGGGCCGCCCCTTGAAAGACGCCGTGCTGCGCGGATCCGCCTGCGCGTCGATCGTGGTGGCCCGACCCGGCTGCGCGCCCGCCATGCCCGACACGCGGGCTCTCGAGGAATTCCTGAAAACCCACCCCGGCCCGACGGAGGTTTAGCCCGATGCATATTGCCCCCTACGACAACCAGAACACGCCGATCGTCGATGCCAATGATCCCCTTGTGCCGCTGACCTACTTCAACATCGTGAAGCTGAAGGCGGGCGAGACGTTCGACTACCGCGTTGCCGGTTACGAGACCTGCGTGGTACCGGCCACGGGCACCGTGACCGTCGAATGCGCCGGAGAGACCTTTGCCGAGATCGGCAACCGGGGCGAAGATGTCTGGGACGGAGAGCCCGAAGGCGTCTATGTCCCCACCGACACCGGCTGCCGGATCACCGCGCTCAAAGATACGGAGACGTTCATTGCCGGCGCTCGGTTCGCCGAGACGCTGACACCTTTCGCGGTGCGGCAGGCGGAGCTGGATCTGGTCCAATATGGCTCGGACGACACGAAAACCCATCGCAAGATCAAACACATCCTTGGCGCGGCCCACCACGACCGCGTGGGCAGGCTGCTGGTCTCCGAACTCTTTACCGTTGGCGCGGGCGGCTGGTCGGGCTTTCCCAGCCACAAGCACGATACCGACCGGCTGCCGGACGAAACCCGCCACGACGAGTGCTACAATTTCCGCTTCAAACCCAATTACGGATCCGGGCTGCAAATGCTGCAACGGGTCGATAACGAACCGGGGGACGCCTATCACATTGTCGACGGCTCCACGATCCTGATCGACAAGGGCTACCACCCCTGCTGCGCATTGCCGGGCTACGAGATGTATTACTTCACGATCCTTGGCGGGCTGACCCAGCGCTCGCTGAAGCAGTATTTCCAGCCCACCCATGCCGAGCAGCTTCATACGATCCCCGGCATCATGGACATGGTGGCAAAGTTCAAATGAGCCTTGTGACATTGCGAGACGTGCTGGGGCCCGCCGTGGCAAATGGCTACGCCGTGCCGGGCCTGGTTTGCCTCGGATGGGAAGACATGCGCGCCTACGTCCGCGCCGCGCAGGCCGAACGGGCCCCGGCGATCCTGCAGGCCGGGCCGTCCTGCCGTGCCCATACGCCGCTGCCCGTGCTGGGGGCCATGATGCGCAACCTTGCCGACAGCGTGGACGTGCCGATTGTCGTCCATCTCGACCACGGTTACACGTTCGACGAATGCCGGGAGGCGCTCGATAGCGGGTTCACCTCGCTGATGTTCGACGGGTCCCGCAAGCCCTTGGCGCAAAACATCGACGAGACCGCGAAAGTGGCGGAACTGGCCCATGGCGGCGGCGTGTCGTGCGAGGGAGAGATCGGGTTTGTCGGCTATTCGGGCGGGGAAAACTCCGCCGGGACGGACCCCGACGAAGCTGCGGTATTCGCACGTGACAGCGGCGTTGATGCCATGGCCATATCGGTTGGAAACGTGCACCTGCAGGAGGATCGCGACGGTGGCCTCGACGAAGACCGAATCCGCGCCATCGAGGCGGTGACCAAGGTGCCGCTGGTGATCCATGGCGGCTCTGGAGTGCCCTATGCCCAGCGGGCTGCGTTGGCAGCCGGCTCGCGGATTGCGAAGTTCAATATCGGCACCGAACTCCGCATGGCATTTGGTGCGGCGCTCCGCAGCGCGGTGACACAGGACGAGACCCGGTTCGACCGGGTCACGATACTCAGGGAGACCGAGGACCCGGTCGAAGCGGCCACCCGCGCGGTGATCCGTTCCATGGGCGCAAACGGGAGGGCGTGATGGTCCGCATCGGAGTTCTGGGAGCTGGCCGCATTGGCCAAGTCCACGGCGCCAGCATCAAGGCACTGGATGAGGCAACGCTGGTTGCAGTGGCGGACGCGGTACCGGCCGCGGCGGAGGCTCTGGCCGCCAAGACCGGCGCCGAGGTCCGGTCCTCGGACGACATCCTGACCTCGGACGACATCGATGCCGTGGTCATCGGGACGCCCACGCCGACACATTTCGACCTGATCCACGGGGCGGCACGGACCGGCAAGGCGATCCTGTGCGAGAAACCGGTCGATATGGAGGTCGAGCGTATCCGCGCCTGCGCCGCCGTGGTGGCGGAGGCCGGCGTGCCCTTCATGGCTGGCTTCAACCGCCGCTTCGACACGAACTTCGGCAGCCTGCGCGCCCGCATTCGCGACGGGGCAATCGGTGCGGTGGAGCTCGTGTCGATCACCTCCCGCGATCCCGCCCCGCCGCCGATTTCCTATATCAAGAGTTCAGGCGGCATTTTCCGGGACATGATGATCCACGATTTCGACATGGCCCGGTTCCTGATTGGCGAGGAGTTCGTGAGGCTCCATGCCGTCGGCTCCGCTCTCGTGGACCCGGCGATAGGCGCCGCCGGGGACGTCGACACCGCCGCGGTCATCCTGACGACCGCATCGGGGCGGATCTGCCAGATCTCGAACTCTCGGCGGGCCGCCTACGGATACGACCAACGCGTGGAGGTTCACGGCGAGGCGGGGATGCTCCGGGCGGAGAACCAGCTTGAGACATCCGTCGAACTGGCAACCAAAGGCGGGTTCACCCGCGATCCGGCACAGCATTTCTTCCTCGAACGCTACGGCGTGGCCTATGTGGCCGAGATGCGTGCCTTCGTGGAAGCTGTCCGGAACGGGACGGCACCCGAGCCGGGCATCGAAGACGGCCTGAGGGCGCAGATGCTGGCGGATGCGGCGACGCTTTCGGCGGAAAGCGGGCAGCCGGTCGAGGTTGGGTGAGGAATCGGGAACGCTGGCCTTCCGAGCAATGCCGCGAGACCACGCCGGACGGCCGGGCGACCGGGCCTACTCCTCGTCTCCCGGTCGGAAGGCGATGATCAGATGCCAGGCGAGGTATCCCCCGATTGCCGCAAAGAGATATGCCCAAACGGTCTGATCGTTGCTCCATTCCACGCCAGCCCAGGCGAAAGGGGCCGCAACGACGAGGTAGCGGCGCCAGGCGGCCTGAAAGAACGGGTGGTTTGGATCGATGAAGCGCATGTCGGCGGCAGCTTGGCCGGGTTGGTCCCGCGAAGCAACCGTGATCAGTCGATCACGACATCGGGCGGGCCCAGCGCCTCGGCATCGACAGTGATGCCCAGCCCGGGTCCGTCGGGCGGCGCAATCCGGCCAGCCGACCGCACCGGCGCCTCCGGCGCGACGCGCGGGGCGACATAACCCGACAGGTCACAGACATTCAGCAGGAGGTTTGGATCGGTCGACGCGGCCAGATGCAACGCGGCCGCCGTGGCGATATCGCTGCCCCACGTGTCCTCGATGCACATCTTGGCACCAAGATGCAGACACAGGTCCCGCGCCCGCGCCAGCGCGGAAAGCCCACCGAACTTCGACAGCTTCAGCGCCACGGCATCCATGATGCCCAACCGATGCGCCCGCAGCAGCGTCGCCGTGTCATGGGCCAGTTCGTCAAGCTTCATCGGCAGGCCGGTCGCCGCCCGCACTCGGGCACAGTCTTCGAGCGTTGGGCAGGGCTGTTCGATCATCACGTCCAACGCCGCCGCCCCGCGCCCGACGCGTGTCGCGTCCAGCGAGGTCGCGCCGCAGTTCCAGTCGCCATAGACGAGCGGCCCGCGCCCCACGGCCTCCCGCACGGCCCGCAGCCGTTCCACATCCGTGTCCCAGCCGCCAGAGGCACCGAGTTTCGCCTGAAACTGGGTGATCCCGGCCGCCTGCGCCTCTGTCGCGATCCGCGCCATGTCTTCGGGGTCGATACAGGTGATCGAGTGATACAGCGGCAGGTCGGCCTGCCGCTGTCCCCCCAGAAGCGCATGGAGCGGCAATCGCGCGACCTTGCCGGTGATATCCCACAGCGCGATGTCCAGCGCGGACTTGGCGTATCGGTGGTCGATCAGGTAAGCCTCGGCCTTCGCCATCAGCGCACCGACCCCCACCGGGTCGCCCCCGATCAGGACGGGGGCCAGCTCCTGCAGCGCGGGCGCGACCCCGCGCGCGTAGGCTGGCAGGTAGTTCGGGATCGGGCAGACCTCTCCCCAGCCGGAAACACCGTCGTCGGTCTCGACCCTGAGGACAACCGTCTCGACCGTGTCGCAGGTCTTTCCCGCGGCCATGTAGTAGGTCTCGTGGCTGGTAAGGGGAACGTGCCAGAGCGACAGACGAGTGATCTTCATCGATAGACTGCCACTGGATCGCCCAGTGCCTCCTCATCGGGGTGCACGCCGAGGCCCGGCGCCTCGGGCAGGTGGAGATGACCATCGATGTTTCGGGGGCCGCGGCCGCCGGCGATATCGACGGTAATCATGTCCTGACAGGCCCAAACGGCATGGCAATTGGCGTCCGGGATCGTTGCGGCAAGATGCAGCGCCTCGGCGTCGGCAAGGACGGACCCGCCGGTCGCCATGACGAACATGTCGATGCCATGGGCCAAGGCGATGTCCCGCATGCGGGCGGCCTTGGTCAGCCCGCCGACGCGGTTCAATTTGATGCCAAAGACCTCGGCAATCCCGTCGCGCGCGATCCGCGTGGCGTCCTGCAAGGTCACGAGGCTTTCGTCCACCGACACCGGGCTCGAATGCCGGGGGGCGATGGCGGCGATGTCGTCGAGGGTCTCGCACGGCTGTTCGAACATCACGTTGAGGTCTTCGCAGGCCGACATCACCTGCAGTGCCTGGCTGCGTGTCCAGCCCCGGTTCACGTCATAGAGAATGATGTCGCCGGGTTGGCGCAGGCGCTCGACGTCGCGAATGCGCGCGAGGTCGCGGTCAACGTCGCCACCGATCTTCACGGAATGCGCTATGTAGCCCCGCGCGCGATATCGCGCGATGACCCCCCGCGTCTCCTCCACTGTCTTTGCTCCCACCGATGCGGCGATTGGCCGGGGTGTGCGTGATCCGCCTCCCATGAGGTCCGCAATCGGGAGCCCCGCCGCCTGACCGGCGATGTCCCAACAGGCCATGTCGATGGGGGATTTGGCGTAAAGATGCCCGGGCAAGGCAAGATCCATGGCGCGCTCCACATCGAGCACCCGGCGCGGGTCAAGGCCGAGCAGGTAAGGCGCCATGGTTTCGATCCCCGCCCGAATGCCCGGACCATGGGCGGGTACATAGGTATGGCCCCATGGCGTGCCCTCGCCCCAGCCCGTCAGACCTTCGTCCGTTTCGAGCTTCACCAGCGTCGCGTCGAGAACGTCGAACTTCAGCCGTCCTCCGGACAGCCAGTAGGGATGCTCCAGCGGCAAATCGACGTGGTGGACGGTGAGGCGCGTGATCTTCATGCCGCAAAGTCCACCACCGGATCGCCCAGGCTGTCGTGGTCGGGAACGACACCGAGTCCGGGCGTATCTGTCGCAAACAGCTTGCCGTTCCGGGCCTCGGGTCCGCCGACACCGGTGGACCGGGTATTGTAGTTCATCAGGTCGGTTGTGTTCTGCAGGTAGTCCGCCGGAGTGGAGGCCGCGAAATGGGCGACGGCGGCAGAGGTGATCTCCCCGCCCCAACTGTCCTCGCTCACCACCGGGATGCGGTTTTCGATCAGGAAATCCCGAACCCGGCGCGCCTTGGTCAGGCCACCGAGATTGGAAATTTTCAGGCAGCAGAGTTCCGCCCCCCGGTCCGCGACGATCCGCTGCGCGGCGGCCATGCCGGTGACGCACTCGTCCAGCTTCATCGGTTGGGTCGCCACGCGGCGGACCTGCTGGCATTCCTCGTATGTGCGGCAGGGCTGTTCCAGAATGAAGTCGGTGTCCCTTGTCGCCCGCGCCACCCGCACCGCGTGGTCGACGCGCCACCCTTGATTGGCATCGGCCATCGCGACCTCTCCCGCCTCCAGCATGGCAACGCCCGCCTCGATCCGGTCGATGTCGCTGCGCCAGTCGCCCCCGACCTTGATCTGGAACTGCCGGTATCCCTGATCCCGATAGAGCCGCATCTCGGCCAGCGTTTCATCCGTCGCCTTCTGCGGCGCGACCCGGTACATCGGCGCGCCGTTCGTGAGTTTGCCACCCAGCAGCATCCAGACCGGTTGATCCGTGGCCTGCCCCAGAATGTCCCAACAGGCCGCATCGACGGGCGCCTTGGCATAGCCATGGCCCTGCACCGCGTGGTCGAGGACCTGCTCGATCCGGCCGAGCTGTCGCGGGTCTTCGCCCAGCAGCGCCGGCGCCACGAGTTTCACCAGCCCGGGCACGCCGGCGGAATGGGCCACCATGTAATTCTCACCACACGGCGTGAACTCGCCACAGCCCTGCAATCCGGCGTCGGTGTCGATCACCACCACCGAGGCGATAGCCGTCTCGATGGCGTTGCCCGCCCCCCAAGCGTAGGCTCCGCCGACATAGGGAAGGTCCGTCTGGTACACGCGGATGCGGGTGATCTTCATCGGCTCACCATGCGTGGCAGACCGTCGAGCCCCGCCCCCCGCCAGACCGCGTAGGCGAGGTAGGGTTGATCCAACGTGATCATCAGATGGGGCTGGCGGGTCAGATGCGTCCGGGCATGGCCGGGGCGCATCATGACGTTTGGCGCGCCGCGGGCGGCGAATACCGCCCGGCCCGCGAGGGTAAAGTAGAGCTCCTCGGCCTCGTGCTCATGCCAGTCATAGGTCAGGTCCGGCCC
>CAYMMT010000034.1:0-21605 GCA_964391555.1 uncultured Rhodobacterales bacterium | reverse complement strand
AGGGCGGCATGGTCGTGATCTGTGCCGGGACGACCGGATTCAACTGCACCTTTGACGTCCGCTACATGTGGATGCACCAGAAACGCCTGCAGGGCTCCCATTTCGCGCACCTTAAGCAGGCTTCCGCCGCAAACAAGCTGATGTTGGAGCGCCGACTTGACCCCTGCATGTCAGAGGTGTTTGCGTGGGATGACCTGCCCGAGGCGCATATGAAGATGCTCCGCAACGAGCACAAGCCCGGGAACATGGCCGTTCTGGTTCAGTCGCCTCGAACTGGACTTCGAACTCTGGAAGACGCTCTGGACGGCTGAGCCCCGGCTGTCGAATGCCTCCCCATTTCTGGGGGGGCATAATCCGCGAATACCTCTTTAACGTGTGTTGTGGTAATCTATGGTTGTTAACCGTTCGTTAACTGAATCGTAGGAGGCTGCCTGTGGGACACGACTGGATACTGAGCGTTCTGACCGATCTGAAAACTTATGCCGAGCAGAATGGACTCGGGTCCCTGGCCGGTCAGTTGGATGATACCTTGCTGGTTGCTCAGGCCGACATCACCGGCGTGTCAAGGAAGGCACCGATCTTGGTGACGGGTGACAGTGGAACGTCTGGACACATTTCTCGAGAAGCTGGAGTCCGCTGAAAGGCTTGATGAGCTCCAGGATCTGATCGCGAACTTGCGCGACTACTACGGGGTCGACCACGCGGTCTACCACTGGGTCAGCGCCGATGGTCAGCAATACGGCTGCGGCACCTACAGTCAGGAATGGTGTATCCGATACGTCGTCGAGGATTACATTCGCGTCGATCCGGTTGTGCTGGGATGTTTCCAGAGGTTCCACCCGGTGGATTGGAAGCAGCTCGACTGGTCCACGCGGGCCGCACAGGCCTTCATGGCAGACGCAGAAGAACATGGGGTCGGAAATCAGGGGTTTTCGGTACCGGTTCGCGGGCCAAACGGCCAGTTTGCCCTGTTCTCTGTCTCGACCGCGGCCACGGATGAGGAATGGGCCGCGTTTACGGAAACCAACCAGCGTGACCTGATCCTGATCGCGCATTACTTCAACCAAAAGGCCCTCGACCTTGCCTCGGTACGGGCGCCGGAAGCCGCCAAACCCCTTTCTCCCAGAGAGGTGGATGCGCTCACGTTCCTCGCGATGGGATATGGACGCGGGCAGGTGTCAGAGATGTTGAAGATCTCTGAACATACGTTGCGGGCCTATATCGAAAGCGCGCGATTCAAACTCGGGGCGCTCAACACGATCCATGCCGTGGCCAAGGCTTTGGCCGAAGGTCGGATCCTGGTCGGTGGCGCCCGGCGGGACGCAGTCGGAGCCTGGCCCGGTCTCGTGGAAGTGTCCGACGCGTCCGAGGCCACTCCCATCGCGCGACGCCGGGTGACCGCCGCGGAATAGGTCATCGTCACGGCGCATTAACCCTCGGTTCACGGTGACACGTCGCCCCGGGCAATTCATTAACCTCTCCCCACGAAACTCCTGCCCCATCGAACGGCGGCAAGGAGAGCGGCGATGTTGCGCTACATTTATGCAGACGACCTTCACAAGTACCCCACCCTGGCAGACACCATGTTCCGGGATCGGGCGGACCAGTTCGCCGAACGTCTCGGCTGGCAGGTCAATGTCGATCAAGCGGGACATGAGCGTGATGAATATGACGACCTGAACCCGCTCTACGTGATCTGGCAGCAGGCCGACGGCACCCACGGTGGCTCCATGCGGTTCCTGCCCACAACCGGCCAGACAATGGTCAACGACCACTTTGTCCACCTGAGCCACGGCGTTGAAATTCGCTCGCCCTTTATCTGGGAATGCACCCGGTTTTGCCTGTCCCGGAATGCCGAGGCACGCGTTGCGGGCGCCCTGATGGTGGCCTGCGGTGAACTGATGCGCGGGTTTTCCCTGTCCCATCTCGTCGGAGTGTTCGACGCGCGCATGGTCCGGATTTACAAGCGAATCGGCGCGGAACCCGAGGTCCTTGGCGCGACCGGCGACGGGCGGGACCAGATCAGCGTCGGTCTTTGGTCGTACGATGCCGCCGACCGGTCCAAGGTCTTTTCCCGGGCTGTTCTCGACCCGATCGTGTCCGAGGCGTGGTTCGAAGCTGCCTTTGGCCGCCCTGTCCTTCTCGACGAGCGCAAATGCGCCTGACCTGACGCCAAGCGAACGCTGGTGGCATGGGCGCGACTGACATAGGGTCGCGCCCATGCCCGATACCGCGCTCACCTTCTCTGACGATCAGGCACAGGCCTGGGATACGATCTCGGAGATCCTGCGCGCGCAGGGTGTGAACCTCGAGGACGAAATCCTCGGTCTGCCGGGCGACGGGTCTGAGGCGGTCGCCGCCGTTGTCGGCAAGGCGGGTTCCGGCAAAACGCTTCTGTTGGCCGAGCTTTATCGCGCGCTGCGCCGGGCGGGTGTCAAGGTTGTCTCGGGTGATTGGGAAGGCCGCGCGCGCCCCGACCGCCGCACGCTGGCGATCCTCGCTCCGACGAACAAGGCCGCCGCCGTTTTGCGCAACCGGGGCGTTCCCGCGACCACGATCCACCGCATCCTCTACACGCCCGTTTACGATCCCGAATATGAAAAGTTGGCCGAGTGGCTCGCCGAAGGCGGCGATGAACGCCCCCAGGTCGAGGGTCTGACCGATGCCGCCATGGACCGCGCGGCCGAGGTCTACGCCCGCACCACCTCTGTCCCCGCCGCGCTTGCGGCCGCAGGATTGCGCGGCAGCGACTTCATCACGGGGTGGAAACGCCGGGACGACCCCCTCGACATCGGATTTGTCGACGAAAGCTCCATGCTCGACGACAAGCAATTCGAGGACCTGCGCGAGATCTTCCCGACATTGGTTCTGTTTGGAGATCCCGCCCAACTGCCGCCCGTGCAGAACACCAGCGACGGCATGGTCTTTGACGCGCTGCCAGAGAGGCAGCGCCTCGTCCTCCATCGGGTCCATCGCCAGACTGCAGACAATCCGATCCTCGATCTCGCGCACGCGCTGGCCGACCCCGAGGTTGATTTTCACGCCTTCGAGCAGCTCGTTGAAGAGGTCGCGGGCCGCGACGACCGCGTGGTCTGGGCCCAGCGGGTCGAGGCCGATCTGATGGCGCGCTCCCCTTGTCTCGTTTGGCGCAACGTCACCCGGATCCGCCTGATACAGGCGTTTCGTGCGGCATATGACGCCCCGGAGGCCGCGCTTTTGCCCGGTGAGCCCCTGATATGCGACGGGATCGAACTGCCCTTGAAGCATCGCAAGAAGCGTCTCGACCTCGAAGCGCGCGGGCTTATCAAGGGCGCTCAGGTGGTTTATCTCGGTCCGGGCAAACGTGCGGGGTTCTCCCGGCTTCATGTGGTTGGGGCGGAGGATCCGCAGGTGAGTGCCGCATCCATCGTCAAAATCGAACGCGACGGGGAAGAAGAGCCGTTCCTTCCGTTTGCCGCGCGCATGGGGGCGACGTTTCTGCATGGCGCGGCGGTAACCATCCACAAGGCTCAGGGATCTCAATGGGACGCGGTTCAGGTCTTTGCCCCCGACATTTACGCCGCTGCCCGAATGGGACGGGTCGAAGCGGGACAGCCCTTGTGGAAGCGGCTGGCCTATGTGGCCATTACCCGCGCGGAGCACCGGCTGCTCTGGGTCGTGCGGAACCGGCTGGCCCGCCCCACGGCGCCGCTGCGCACCGATGATCTGATCACCGCCCCTGCGCCCCTTGCGCTGGAGGAAGACACTGCATGAGAACCGTAATCGTCACAGGCGCGTCCAGCGGCATCGGCCGCGCCACGGCCACTGCCTTTCTGGAGGCCGGGTGGTTGGTGGGCCTCGCTGCGCGACGCCTTGACCTGCTGGAGGAGATTGCCGTTGACCACGACACGGCAATCGTCCTGCCGCTGGACGTGACCGACCCCGATGCGATCGAGGCCGGATTTGCGGAGTTCATGGACAGTGCAGGGCGCCTCGACTGCTTGTTCAACAATGCCGGGATTTTCGTGCCTTCGGCCCCGATCGATGAGATCGCGGTCGATGACTGGCGGCAGGCCGTTGAGGTCAACCTGACGGGCATGTTCCTCTGTGCCCGGGCCGCGTTCTGGCTGATGCGACGGCAGACCCCCCGCGGCGGTCGCATCATCAACAACGGCTCTGTTTCGGCCCATGTGCCGCGACCGGGCGCTGCGCCCTACACGGCGACGAAACACGGGGTCACGGGCCTGACCCGGCAGATCGCCCTTGATGGGCGGGACTTCGACATCAATTGCGGACAGATCGACATCGGCAACGCAGAGACGGACATGGTCCGGGACCTGGCTCGTGCGGCGAAATCAAGAGGAGAGACTCCGCCACCTGTCATGGACGTCGCTCATGCGGCCGAAGCCGTGGTGCGTATGGCGGAACTGCCGCCGACGGCCAATGTCCTGTTCCAGACCATCATGGCCCCTCGGATGCCTTTGGTTGGCCGCGGGTAGCGGCGGTGGCCGGCGCACGCTCCGACCCGACACATGGGACGCGAGGACCGCAATGCGGCCCGATCGGCATCTCGACATCGCGCCAAAGCAAATGCCGGCTTGTCGAACGGGTTGAAGTCGACACGGTCCCCCAAACGCCGATTGCCTCTGGGCAAAGCCGATCCGCGCTGGCACAAATAACAGCAATGGACAGGGACCGACGGGGGGCACATGGCCGAGCAGGCAGCCGCGATCGAACTCAAGGGCATTTCGAAGGCCTTCGGCCCGGTGCAGGCCAACAAGGATATCTCGATCCGCGTCATGCCAGGATCGATCCACGGGATCATCGGGGAAAACGGCGCCGGGAAATCGACGCTGATGTCGATCCTTTACGGGTTCTACAAGGCCGATAGCGGTGAGATCTGGATCAACGGCAAGCTGACCCAGATACCCGACAGTCAAACCGCCATCGCCTCCGGCATTGGCATGGTATTCCAGCATTTCAAACTGGTTCAGAACTTCACCGTCCTCGAAAACGTCGTGCTTGGCGCGGAAGATGGCGCGTTGCTCGGGCCGTCACTGGCCAAGGCGCGGGCGGAACTCAGGGCGCTTTCCGAAGACTACGGGCTCAAGGTCGATCCGGACGCGGTGATTGACGATATCGGCGTCGGCATGCAGCAGCGGGTGGAGATCCTCAAGGCGCTTTACCGGCGGGCTGAAATCCTGATTCTGGATGAGCCGACGGGAGTGCTGACCCCGGCCGAGGCCGACCAGCTCTTCCGGATCCTCGAGCGGCTCAAGGAAGAGGGAAAGACGATTATCCTCATCACCCACAAGCTGCGCGAGATCATGGAGATCACCGACACCGTGAGCGTCATGCGGCGCGGAGAGATGGTGGGCCATGTTACCACGGCCGAGACCTCGCCAACTGAATTGGCGGAACTCATGGTTGGGCGTAAGGTCCTGCTGCGGGTCGACAAAACGCCAGCCCAGCCCGGGGATGTGGTGCTGAAGGTGGAAAACCTGAACGTCACCGACGAGGCGGGGGTGCACCGTCTCAAGGACGTGGGTTTCGAGGTGCGCGCTGGAGAAATCCTCGGTATCGCCGGCGTAGCGGGCAACGGCCAGTCGGAGCTTCTCGAAGTCCTCGGCGGCTACGGCAAGGCCACGGGTCGTGTTTGGGTCAACGGAGAGCCCATCGACCTCACCGGGGCCCATTCCGACGGCCAGTCCCGGCGCGAACGTGGCATTGCCCACGTGCCCGAAGACCGCCAACGCGAAGGCCTGATCATGGATTTCTTTGCCTGGGAGAATATTGCGTTCGGGTATGACGGCGACCCGGCCTATCAGGCGAACAGGTGGTTGATGAACAACGCGGCTCTGAAGGCGGAAACGCAGGGCAAGATGGAACGCTTTGATGTCCGTCCGCCCACACCCGGCCTTACGGCCAAGAGCTTTTCCGGCGGCAATCAACAAAAGATTGTCCTGGCACGGGAAATCGAGCGCAACCCGGACCTCCTGCTTGTCGGGCAACCCACACGCGGGGTGGACATCGGGGCCATCGAATTCATCCACCAGCGGATTGTGCAACTCAGGGATCAGGGCAAGGCGATCCTGCTCGTGAGTGTGGAACTTGACGAGATCATGGGTCTGAGTGACCGGATCGCCGTCATGTTCGACGGTCGGATCATGGGGGAACGCCTGCCGTCGGAGACTGATGAAGGCGAACTTGGCCTCCTGATGGCCGGCGTCACGAAAGGGGAGGCCGCCTGATGGATCGTATGCCGAAATGGGCCGATGTTCTGCTCATCCCGTTGATTTCACTGGTTCTGGCCGCAATCATCTCGGCCTTGGTGATCCTCGCCATTGGTGAGGACCCGTGGGCGGCGGTGACGCTCATGGTCGAGGGTGCCTTCGGGAACACCCGAAATATCGGCTACACGCTCTACTACGCGACGAATTTCATCTTTACGGGGCTGGCGGTGGCCGTGGCCTTCCACGCGCGGATGTTCAATATCGGTGGTGAAGGGCAGGCGCTGTTGGGTGGCCTCGGCGTGGCCTACGCGATGCTTTACGTTCCATGGCCGCATTGGTCGCTTGCAATCCTCGGCGGAGCGGTGGCGTCAGCGGTTTTTGGCGCGGCATGGGCCGCGATACCGGCCTATCTGCAAGCCAAACGCGGCAGCCATATCGTGATCACGACGATCATGTTCAACTTCATCGCCGCGGCCTTGCTCAACTACATGCTCGTGAACCCGCTCAAGGCCCCCGGTGCGATGGAGCCCGCCACGATAAGCTTTGCCGAGGCCACGCATCTGCCGAATTTCGAGATGATGTTCGACCCTCTCTGGAAGATGATCGCAGGTCCGGAGGCATCGACGATCTTCCAGCGCTCACCGGCCAACATCACATTTTTCCTTGCTCTTCTGGCCGCTGTCGCCGTTTGGGTTCTGATCTGGCGCACCCGGATCGGCTTTCAGATCCGGGCCTTTGGCTGGTCCCAACCGGCGGCGCGATACGCGGGCTACAACGCCACCCGGATGATCATGATCGCGATGCTGATCTCGGGCGCGCTGGCGGGGATGATGGCCGTCAATCAGGCAATGGGAGATGCGGAACGACTGGTTCTGAACGCCGCTGAAGGAGCCGGGTTCATCGGCATCGCCGTGGCGCTCATGGGCCGCAACCACCCGTTTGGTGTGTTCCTCGCGGCCCTGCTCTTTGGGGCGCTCTACCAAGGCGGGGCGGAGCTTGCGTTCTGGACGTCAATCCCACGGGAGATGATCGTGGTGATCCAGGGCCTCGTGATCCTGTTTACCGGTGCGCTCGACAACATGGTGCGGATGCCGCTCGAGAGGACCTTCATGGCCGCGGGCTACGGCAAACGAAGTGCCGCGGCCAAGGCCGCACAGGCGGCGGAGTAGGGCCATGGATCTGATCACGCTTCTGCAAATTCTCGACTCGTCGCTGCGCCTGGCAACGCCGCTGCTGTTGGCCTGCCTTGCTGGCCTGTTCTCGGAAAGGGCAGGCGTCTTCGATATCGGACTCGAGGGCAAGATGCTCGCCGCGGCCATGGTTTCAGCCGCGGTGGCCTTTACCTCCGGCAGCGCCTGGATCGGGCTCCTGGCCGGGATCGGGGCATCGATGGTGCTGGCGATCGTGCATGGTCTGGCCTCGATTACCTTCCGGGGCAATCAGTTAATCTCGGGCGTGGCGCTGAATTTCCTCGCCGCGGGGGCCACGGTGGTCTGGTCGCAAAGCTGGTTCGCCCAGGGGGGCCGCACACCACAGCTGTCCGGAGACGCGCGGTTCAACCCGATCACCTTGCCGGGCGCCGAGACGTTCAAGGACACTCCGGTCTTCGGTCCGATCTATGCTGACCTGATCTCGGGGCACACCATCATCGTCTACATGGCGCTGCTGGCGGTCCCGCTGACCTGGTGGGTCCTGTTCAGAACCCGGTTCGGCCTGCGCCTGCGGGCGGTGGGCGAAAACCCGGCGGCGGTGGATACGGCGGGGGTATCGGTGATCTGGCTGCGGTATTCCGCGGTCATCATCGCGGGCGTGCTTTGCGGGATCGCAGGCGCTTTCCTGGCCACATCGCTGCAAGCTGGCTTCACCAAGGACATGACGGCAGGCCGGGGCTTCATCGCGCTCGCAGCGCTGATCTTTGCCAAGTGGCGGCCTTGGTACGCGCTTGGGGCCAGTTTCCTCTTCGGGTTCCTGCAGGCACTGGCCCTGCGTCCGGACGTGTTCGAGACCGCGACGGGATTCCGCGTGCAGGTCCAGCTTCTCGATGCGCTGCCCTACATCCTGACAGTGGTGATCCTTGCCGGTTTTGTCGGCGCGGCGATCCCGCCGCGGGCGGGGGGAGAGCCCTATGTCAAGGAGAGGTAGTATTGCTCATGCTGCGTTTCTCGCAGGATTTTTAGGATCGCAGCCCTTGATCGCGGAGTCGTTTTGGGACGCCCTCGAAGACCTCGATGGTCGGGTCGTCGATATTTCTGGGACGATTGGATATGGGCGCATGTTCCGTGGTGACGATGAGTTCGTATTCGTTGATGAGAACCGCGAAGCTTTTCCAGTTGTTCTAAACGTCAGCCGATCAGAACTCGCAAACCTTGTCGGTTGCGAAGTACACCTCTACTCAGTGTCACAAGAATGCCATGTCGTCGGCAAAGCAGAGATAGATGTGCTAGGCCCTTTGATCCGGCTGACCATTACTGAAATTGAGCGAGTAGATGGGCCAATGCCCGCGCGCCCACTCGTGCCGCCGCGGCCCCTCCCGCGACAACCACGACAGCAAGAAAGTGGTATTGGTGTCTTCCGCTGACGACCTCCTGCCGCTGATCCGGGGCCGCGCCGGAGTTGAGCCTGTGCGACTGGGCCTGATCCTCGGGTCCGGCCTTGGCCACCTCGCGGCGCGTGTGGACGGCGTGGCGATTCCCTATGACGACCTTCCGGGGTTTCCCGGTGCCCATGTGTCGGGGCATAATCCGAACCTCGTGATCGGAGACCTCGAGGGCTGCCGCGTTGCCGTTTTTGGCGGGCGGTCGCACTACTACGAACACGGGCGGCCGGATGCCATGCGGCTGCCGCTTGAGGTGCTGAAGGGGCTGGGTGCCGAGGCGGTCATAGCTACCAATGCCGCTGGATCCATGAACCTCGACATGCCCACCGGCTCGGTCATGTGCCTGACCGATCACATCAATTTCTCTGGTCTCAACCCGCTGATCGGAGAACCAACCGACGCCCGTTTCGTGCCTATGCAGGACGCCTATGATCCTGATCTGCGCGCCGCCCTGATCGCCGCGGCCGAGACGACGAAGACCGAGATGCACCAAGGCATATACGCGTGGTACTCCGGACCGTCATTCGAAACGCCGGCCGAAATTCGTGCCATCGCCATGTTGGGTGCCGATGCCGTTGGCATGTCGACGGTACCCGAAGTCATTCTTGGCCGGTTCCTCGGGTTGAGGTGTGCGGCGATCTCTACCATCACGAATATGGCGGCCGGACTGTCGGACGAAGCAATCAGCCATGAGCATACCAAAGCCATGGCCCCGATGGGCGCCGCGAAGCTCGAAGTGGTCCTGCGTCAATTCCTCCGGAGTTTTTGAGCCTTCGGGGGCTGGCATTCAGTGGCCATGAGTGATTGTTAGGGCCAAGGATCCCAGAACGAGTCCCACCCATGCAAATCTACCTGCCGATTGCCGAGGTATCGGTAAACGCCTTCCTCCTTTTGGGGTTGGGCGGTCTGGTGGGTGTCTTGTCGGGAATGTTCGGGGTCGGCGGTGGATTTCTGATGACACCGCTTCTGTTCTTTATCGGCATCCCTCCGGCAGTCGCCGTCGCAACCGAGGCCAACCAGATCGTTGCCTCCTCGTTCTCTGGTGTCCTCGCCCACCTCAGGCGAAAAACCGTGGACCTGAAGATGGGGACGGTCCTCCTGGTCGGAGGGTTAATTGGGGCGGCATTCGGGGTGGTGATATTCAATTATCTCCGCTCGCAGGGCCAGGTGGACCTGCTCGTACGTCTGTCCTACGTCGTTTTCCTCGGAATCATCGGCGCGCTGATGTTTGTCGAGAGCCTGAACGCCATTCGCCGCTCTCGTGCCGCCCCGGGTGCACCTCCGGCACGCAAGCGCCACAACTGGGTCCATAACCTGCCCTTCAAGATGAAGTTCCGCATCTCGGGGCTCTATATCTCCGTTATCCCGCCGCTGGCCGTCGGGGTGCTTGTCGGCATTCTGGCAGCGATCATGGGGGTCGGCGGCGGGTTCATCATGGTGCCCGCCATGATCTATCTTCTGGGGATGCCGACCAAGGTGGTGGTTGGGACATCTCTGTTCCAGATCATCTTCGTCACGGCATTCACAACACTGCTGCACGCGACGACGAACTTCACCGTTGATATTGTTCTCGCGGTTCTGCTGCTGCTTGGCGGGGTCATCGGAGCACAAGTCGGAACCCGGATCGGGACCCGACTGAAGGCTGAACAACTGCGGATCCTTCTGGCGATCATGGTGCTTGCGGTCTGCGGAAAACTGGCACTGGACCTGTTGCTGACCCCGACAGAGCTCTACTCGATCGCCACATCAGCCGGGGGTCACTGATGCGTTGGCTCCTTGCCCTGCTCTTGTTGAGCCCGATCTCGTCACAGGCCGAGGAGGTCGTCCTGGGGCTCAGTCAGGACGAGGTTTCGATCTCCACGACGTTTGACGGGGACGAAATCCTGATTTTCGGAGCCGTTCGTCGCGAGGCTCCGGTCCCGGATGGTCCGCCCCTGCAGGTGCTTGTCACTGTATCCGGCCCCCTTGAACCCGTGATCGTGCGGCGCAAGGAACGCGTGGCCGGGATCTGGGTGAACACGGATGCGGTCGAAGTGGACCTCGCGCCGTCGTATTATGCCATTGCCACGACAGGCACCATGAGCGCGGTCTTGAGCGAGGTCGAGGATTTGCGCCACAAGGTGTCGATCCCGAGGGCCATCCGCTCAGTTGGTGCGCCCATGACGATCGAGGACGCCGAAAGTTTTACGGATGCGCTGATCCGCATTCGGGCCGGTTCAGGTCTCTATCGGCTTGAAGAGGGTACAGTCGATCTCGAGGCCGATACGCTCTTTCGCGCAGCCGTGGAATTGCCGGCGAACCTCGTCGAAGGGGACTATGAGACCCGCATTTTCCTGACCCGCGGCGGCGCGGTCGTGGACCGGTACGTGACGACAATTAATGTTCACAAGGTTGGGTTGGAACGGTGGCTCTTTGATCTCGCACATGAGCAACCGCTCGTCTACGGATTGATGTCATTGGCGATCGCTATCGCGGCCGGCTGGGGCGCCTCGGCGGCCTTCCGCGCCCTGTCGCGGTAGAGAGGCCAAATTCAAGCGAAGCAACTCGTAAGCAATGAATCGTCGAATTTACGTTTGGCGCCGGGATAAAGAAGGGCAGAGCAACGGCATCACGGCTCAGTTGCGACGCGGCAGTTGATGCAGGAGGCCACGAAATCGGGACTTCGGACCCGCTTGCGTTCTGTTCCGGGCACCAGAGGTCTTCCGTCGGGGTGCCAGGGGCACCGCGTCGTCAGCGAGCAGCCGTCTGGCCGCGTTGTGCTGCGCCTCCGAGCGGAGCATCGGGTCCGCTTCGAATGCCGATATCGCATTTTCAATTTCGGCGATGTCTTCCGTACCATTCGCAAAATTGCGGTGTCGCGAGGCGGGTCATCAGGGCCGGCACCAGCAAGGACGGAGCGATGTCTCAGTCGGACGGCGTTTCTCCGACGAACCCGGCGAGGCTCGTGATCTGGGTGTCGGCAAGGTCGGCGAAATATGTGCCGTGCTGCGCCATTTCCTGCCCGTCCGGTCCCATGCCACCGAACTTCACCACGGCTCGGGCATAGCCATTGACCTCATCTGACCGCACAACTTCGGCCGTCCATCCGGGTGCATTGGCAGAAAACATGCCGACATACTCGGCGATGGCCTCGATACCCGACAGGCGGCCACCGCTGCGGGGATCCGAATAGGTGGCTTCCGGTCCCATGGCCTGTGTGATCTTGGCGGTGCGGACGGCGGCGTCAGTTTCGCTCCAGGCGGAAAAGAAAGTCTCAAGGGCGGCCATATCGGGTCTCCTTCGGCAAAAGAAAGGAGCCGCGCCGGTGTCCCGTCGCGGCTCCCTATTCTTAAACCAGTTGGATCAGAACTCCAAAACCGGGCAGGTTTCGCCGTCCATGTAGTTCGTCACCGCGATATCACCGGAAGCGATGCTCGCAGCGGCGGCGTCCACGGCAGCCCGCATTTCGTCGGAGACGAGCGGTGCGTTGAACTCATCGAACGCAGCGCTCACACCGCCGTTCGACACGCCCATGACGTTGAATCCGACCTCGACGCCCTCACCGGCGGTGAAGGCCTCGTAGACCGCATTGTCCACGCGCTTCATCATGGAGGTCAGGACCTGCCCCGGATGCAGGTAGTTCTGGTTGGCATCCACGCCGATGGAGAGAATGTCCTCGTCTGCGGCAGTCTGCAGCACGCCCACGCCCGTACCGCCAGCGGCGGCATAGACCACGTCAGCCCCCTGGCTGATCTGCGCCAGCGTGAGTTCGGAGCCTTTCACCGGGTCGTTCCAGGCCGCTGGGGTCGTACCGGTCATGTTGGCCACGACGGTCGCGTCGGGATTGGCGGCAAGCACGCCTTCGGCATAACCGCAGGCGAACTTCCGGATCAACGGGATGTCCATCCCGCCGATGAATCCGACGGTTCCGGATTCGGAGGCCATGCCGGCCATCATGCCCACGAGGTATGACCCTTCGTGTTCATTGAAGACGACCGAGCGAACGTTCGGCGCATCAACAACCATGTCGATGATCACGAATTTCGTGTCAGGATAGTCAGCGGCGGCTTCACCCAAGGGTGTCGCCCAAGAGAAACCGGCCATCACGATCGGGTTGTTGCCGGCTTCGGCGAAACGACGGATCGCCTGTTCGCGCTGCGCGTCCGACTGGATCTCGAACTCGGCAAAGGAGCCGCCGGTCTCCTCGGACCAACGCTGGGCCCCGTTAAAGGCGCTTTCGTTGAAGGACTTGTCGAACTTGCCGCCGAGATCAAAGATGATTGCGGGTTCGGCCAGTGCCGCGCCAGCCGTCAAGGCCAGAGTCGCGGTCGCGCCGAGAATGGTTTTCATGAAGCTCATGGATATCTCCCAGGTCTCTTGTTGTCGGGGGCAGGCGGCCCCTCTTGGCGTCCGGGTGTCTCCGGATCATTGCCGAATAAGGCAATGGGGCGCCGGGCGGGTCAAGCTGGTTTTTGGGGGCAACCCCTTACGCGCGCGGTGGTTTGACCCAGCGTCAGAGGGTTTTGCGCATTCGGAGGGCAGTCACGCGCGTCCCATCCGGGGCGCGATAATAGTCCTTGCGCTCGCCGACCCTCGCATACCCGGCGGCCGCGTAGAGGCCTATGGCCGGGCTATTGTCGGCAGCCACCTCCAATTCGATCTGATCGACACCTTGTGTTCTGAGGGTGGTGTCCAGGTCCTTCAGGAGCGCGGCGGCCCGGCCTTGTCGTTGGCTGCCCGGATGGGTTGCCAGGGTCAGGATTTCAGCAAAGGCGTCGATCACGCTGAGAACGGCAAAACACTCCTCGGCACCGAAAACAACGTGAAAGGGTTTGGCGAGGTAGTTGCGAAAGTCCGCGGCGGGCCAGCCTTTTCCCGGGAAGGCGGCGGCATGTGTGGCGGCGAGGGCCTCGGGGGTCATCGGTGGATCAGGGGCGGTTGCTGTTTGGGCGCCGCCGCATCCGCCGGTCGGATGTAGAGCGGAGCCGGTCGCTGGTCGGCGCTGACGAGCCGCCCTGCCGCGATACGGGCGATCTCGGCCACATGATCCGATGGGGAATGGTCCGTTGAAATCGCAAAAGGCCTCTCAGGCAGGGTGTCGGAAAGAACGGGTGCTGTCTGCGTTTCCGGATCAAACCAATAGACCTTGCCGCGCGGGGCCGGAACGCAGGTTTGCGCCTGGTTTCCAAGGGACTGCGTTGTTTCGAAAAGCGACACGCCAACCGCCGGAATGCCAAGCCCGAGAGACAGCCCCCGGGCCGCAGACACGGAGATTCGGATACCGGTAAAGTTGCCGGGGCCGACGCACACCCCGATCCTGTCGATTTGG
Organism: uncultured Rhodobacterales bacterium; assembly: GCA_964391555.1. GTDB lineage: Bacteria > Pseudomonadota > Alphaproteobacteria > Rhodobacterales > Rhodobacteraceae > JAMWZF01. Next base: position 7,489 of record CAYMMT010000034.1, on the reverse strand, counting down.
GACCAATCCCTATCCGCGCCGGTCAGGAGTTCTTCGAGCAATGGCATCAACCGTTCGGCCTGGCCGCGGTCCATTTCTTCGAACCGGGACGCAACGATCTGTCCGCCGGACAGCAAAGCGGCGGCGCAATGCGCCGCCGATGTGTCAAAGGCCAGTACCAGCGGATCAGGCGGCGACAGGACGCACCTCGACAACTTCGGGGATGTAGTGCCGCAGCAGGTTTTCGATCCCCATCTTCAGCGTCAGGGTCGAGGATGGGCAACCGGCGCATGCGCCTTGCATATGCAGATAGACGACGCCGCGGTCGAACCCGTGGAAGGTGATGTCGCCACCGTCCTGCGCCACGGCGGGCCGGACGCGAGTATCGAGGAGTTCCTTGATCTGGCTCACGATTTCGGCATCCTCACCGTCATGATCGGCGTGACCGGAGGAGGCTTCCGCCGACCCTTCCATAACAGGAGCGCCGGACTGGTAATGCTCCATCACGGAGCCGAGAATCGCCGGCTTGATATGGTCCCATTCAACGCCGTCTGCCTTGGTGACGGTCACGAAATCCGTTCCGAAGAACACGCCCGTGACGCCCTCAACGCCGAAAATCCGGGTGGCAAGGGGTGACGCTTCTGCGGCCTCGGCAGTCGTGAAGTCGGCGGTGCCAACCTCCAGCACCTGTTGGCCGGGCAGGAATTTGAGGGTCGCCGGGTTCGGCGTGGATTCTGTCTGGATAAACATCGGCAGCGCGCCCCGAAACTGTGTTGATCTGGTTTCAGATATGCGGCCTCGACCCCGCCAAGTCAAGGATTAGAACGGTTCTAAAACAGCGAACCGCCCAGTCCCGCGGGACAGAACTCTCCGCCGCCCGGAAACCCGTGGCGACGTACGGAAGGTGTCAGTTGCCGGGTAAGAAGGGGTGGCTGATGGTGCCTGCGGCGTCGAGCGATAGCCCGGCTTTGGCCGGGGCTGGCAACGACGGATCCGTGTGCGCCCCGATGGCGTGGGACCGATCCTGAGCGATCCACGGCCCGAGTACGTCTGCCGCATCGGCCCGGATAAAGGACGGAACAGGCGCGGCCTCGGTCGGGAACGACACGTCAACGAAAGGGGTGGCCAGGGCGGGCATTGCCGCGATGACGAGGGCAGGGAGGGAGGAGAGAAATATCGCCTTGGTCATGGCCGTTCCTTTCGTTGACGTGATTGGTTGAATTCGGGCCGGGCGGTTCGCGGAGGTCGACCGCCCGACCATCGCTTCCGGAGATTTAGTCGAAGTCGATTTCCTGGCTGTCGACGACCTGGCCGCCGACGACCAGCTGGGCGATCACGTCCGTGACGGGCGCCTTGCCAAGACCGACGCGGACATTGGCATTGGCACCCGCGTTCACGGCTTCGGAGCCGAGCAGGTCCCCGATCTCACCTTTGTGGAAGGCGTAGATTTCCACGACACCGTCAGAGGCGGCGCGCACGGTGCTCAGTTCGATGACCGAGTCGCGGTCCTGAGTTTCGGCGGAGAAGGGCAGGTAATTCTCGGCGGCGGCGGCACCGGCGGTGACAACAGCGGCGAGGGCGAGAGCGATAGTCTTTGTCATTGGTTTGGTCCTTTTGGTCTTTCTTGTGGTGGCCTCGGGAAAAGGCCGGTTTGAATGTCGATGTGGCGGTGTGTTCCGCGTTTCGATGACGAACAGATTGGAGCCGACCGGAGCGGATTGAAGGGATTGACCGGTAACGAAAAAATGTGCCGTGGTTGAGTGTTACAGCCCTTGAAGCGCGACCGGTTGACCCCGGGGGCGGCCATCCGCGCGTCCCTGCACAGGGCACGGACCGCCGGTGCACCGAAGTCCGGCATTTCGCGGCAATATCGCTCACGAGAAAAAAATCTTCACAAAAAATGTGATGGCCGGATGTTACGAAGACCTCCCGTGGGGGTGAGGTCTTCGACGCATGGAACGGCCCAATCCGACGCCAATCCAGAGGACAGGGACAGTGAATGGGTCGCGGGCTGGTGGCAGGCACTCTGCCAATCGCGCGCCGGTCCGATCGACTACGTGATCGCTTCCAACCGCTCTTTCGACATGGTGCCAGGCACAATCGTGATCGGGATCGGGAGCGAGCCGGCTCCCTTGCTGAGCTGCGTCACGAGCGGCCCGGGGCCGGACTTGTCCTCACCGGCGCCGAGGACAAGAACACCAATCTCCGGATCCTGCTTGATCTGAGCGAGGATTTCCGGGACCGCTTCGCCTTCGCGAATGACCAATTCCGGATCGATGTCCTGTTTGTCCCGCATCCATTTCGCGAACACTTCGAAATGCACCTCGATCCGTTCCCGGGCTTCGGCGCGCATCACTTCACCCACGCCGATCCAGTGGTTGAACTCGTCAGGCGGGATGACCGACAGAACCTGTACGCCGCCGCCTGACTTTGACGCGCGCATCGCGGCAAATCGCATCGCATTCAGGCACTCGCGACTATCGTCAAGGATCACGAGGAATTTGCGCATGGGTGTCTCCCTTCCCCAGACGGGGCGCGTCAAAAGAGCCGCGCGTTCGATCCGAGTGTGACGCGAAGTGGTGAAACTGACAATCAGCAGATTGCCGGGCGCCTACTGCGGTCTTTCCCCGACAAGGGCCTGAATCCTCAGGTCGAGCCAGAGCCGCGCTTCGTCGACCGCGTCCTTGTAGGCCGTCATGGTTGGTTCAGCCGACGGGATCGCGGTACCGATCTCCTCGGCGCCAAGGTAAAGGAAGGCAAGCGCCACCATGACCAGAGTGCTGAGGCCAAAGCCCATCCGGAAACCCCGCCCGCGCCGCTCTCGTTCAGTCTCTGGCGCGGCATCTCCGTCGGACGTATCGGTACCGAGGGTCGAATTGATTTCTTCAATATCGGGCAAACGGTCGCGCCGCGCGGCATCGGGATCGGGCGCCGGGATCGGCCCGCCGATCACAGTGGGATCGTCACCTTTCAGTCGCGCAACGTTGCGGGCCGCTTCCGCCGAGCGGCGGTCCTCGTCCGAAGGTTCATCGGCAGCACCGGTGCTGTCGAGACCAAGGTCAGTCTGTGATTCCATCCCTTCGGCGGCCCGGGCCGCGCGTTCACGCTCAGCTTCGCTGCGCAGGATGTCTTCCACGTCCGCTTCGAGCGAACTGGGAATGCTTTCCGGCGCCGTTTCTGGTTCGGGCTCCGGTTCTGGTTCAGGCTCCGGCTCCGGTTCGGGCTCCAGCTCTGGTTCGGGCTCTGGTTCGGGCTTTGGCTCCGGCTCAGCTTCGGGCTCCGGCTCCGGTTCGGGCTCCGGCTCCGGTTCGGGCTCAGGTTCGGGCTCCGGCGTGGCGACATCGTCCCACTCGGCCTCAGCCGCCTCGTCGGCCTCGGCACCCGGTTTTTCGAACCAGACGTGGCCGCAGTTCGAGCACTGCACATCGCGCCCGGCTTCGGGTATCACGTCATCGGCCACCTCATATTGGGCGCCGCAATTGGGACAGGTGAGCCGCATTGTTCTGGTCCTTCCGCCCTTTGCCGGGCGCTGTCTGCCGTTCAGCCTCTATTGCCTCATAGCAAGCGCCGCCAATTCGGCAAAGACAAGTGAATATTTTTGGCACTGACCCGTGGCAATTGCACCAGAGCGCGCTTTGAGGCAGAAGGATCCGGGCACCGTATTGGGGTAGGTGGGGAAGAGGACGCGTCCGTGATCGAACTGGAGCACGTGGCCTACAGTTACGGTGGCGGAGAGCTGTTTTCGGACGTGTCTCTCAACTTGTCACCGGGATCGTTCCACTTTCTGACGGGTCCGTCGGGGGCGGGCAAGACAACCCTGATGAAGCTCTGCTACGGCGAACTCATTGCCACCGCAGGTTCGGTTCGCATCTTTGGCGAAGATGCAAGGTCAATGACCCGGGATCGTGTCGCGCTGGTGCGCAGACGGGTCGGCGTGGTGCATCAGGACTGCCAATTTCTGGATCATCTGCCGGTTTCCGAAAACATCGCCCTGCCGCTCACGGTCTCGGGCCAGTCGGACAGGGTGGTTCAGGACCTGGCCCATCTGATCGCCTGGGTCGGGCTGTCTCGCCAGGCCAAGCAATTGCCGCCTGAACTCTCGGGTGGAGAGCGCCAGAGGGCGGCATTGGCCCGGGCGGTCATCATGTCGCCTGACGTGATCCTTGCGGACGAGCCGACGGGCAACATCGATTGGGAGATGTCACAGCGATTGCTCAAGCTGCTCGTCGAGTTGAACCGCATGGGCAAGACGGTGCTTGTCGCGACGCATGACCTGTCGCTCATCCGCGCGGCCAAGGCCGAGGTTCAAGCCCGCGTCCTGCGCCTCACGGACAGACGGCTGCAATTGGCGGGGGCGGACCTGTGACCATGATCGACCGGGCAATGACGTTTCTGGGCGCCGATGCCCAGGCCGACCGTGCGGTTCCGCCGAGCGGCTTCACCGCGCGGCTGACCTCGTTCACCGCTGCCTCCATGGCGTTTCTGGCGGTCTTCGCACTGGCGTTCAGCTTTGCCACCGGACGGCTGGCCGACCGCTGGTCCGAAGAGCTGGCGCGGACCTCGACACTTCGCCTGTCTGCTCCTGCGGGTCAGATGGAAGCACAGACCACGATCGCGCTCGACGTCCTGCGGACCACGCCCGGCGTGGCCGAGGCGCGGCTCCTCACCGAGGCCGATCAGCAGGCGTTGCTCGAGCCCTGGTTCGGACCGGAGTTTCCGGTCACGGCGCTTCAGTTGCCGCGGCTGATCGAAATCGTCGAAGAGGACGACGGATTTGATGCAACGGGGCTTCGAGCGCGCCTGCAGGCCGAGGTTCCGGGCGCCGTTCTGGACGATCACACCCGCTGGCGGGAGCCGCTGGTCGACGCGGCCGGCCGGCTGCGGACGTTGGGCGTGGTGGCACTCATCCTGATCGCGGCGGCAACCGGCGCGATGATCACGCTGGCCGCGCAGGCCGCGTTGGCGGCCAACGCGCAGGTGATCCGCGTGATGCGCCTTGTTGGCGCGCAGGACAGCTACATCGCCCGCGCCTTCGTGCGCCGCTTTACCCAGCGCGCCCTGTCCGGAGCCACGGCAGGCACGGCGCTCGGCATGTTGGCGTTGCTACTCATACCGAAGGCGGACGTCGCGGGCGGGTTTCTCGTGGGGCTCGGTTTCTCAGGTGTCAGCTGGCTTTGGCCGCTCTTGGTGCCTCCCTTCGCCGCGATCACCGCCTTCGTCGCCACGCGAAACGCCGCCTTGCGGAGTTTGCAGGCACAATCATGATCAGCTGTACATAGCGGCAGGGGGAGAACGGCATGAAAGACGCAATTCAGTGGGTTCGCTCCTTCATGCACGTCGTGGTCATCTACGGCATGATGCCCGTGATCGGGCTTCTGTGGCTGCCGGCTGCTCTTCGCAGCAAGGATGGCGCAATCGCCGCGTGCCGGACATGGGCCACATTTGCGATGTGGACCGCTCGCTGGATGGTTGGTATCCGCACCGAAGTGCGCGGGACGCCGCCTGCGGGCGAGGTGTTGATCGCAGCCAAGCACCAGAGCTTTCTCGACATCATCATGATTTACGCTGCCGTCCCGCGCGGAAAGTTCATCATGAAAAAGGAACTGGCCAAGGCTCCCGTGCTTGGCTGGTATGCAAGGCGGATCGACTGTGTCGTGGTGGATCGCGGCAAGCGGGCCGAGGCGGTGCGCCACATGGTGAACGAAGTGGCGGCAGGTCGGGTCGATCCCGGGCAGCTCATTATCTATCCGCAGGGAACGCGAATACTGCCGGGGGTAAAGGCACCCTACAAGGTCGGCGCGGCGATCCTCTATGCCGAGCTAAACCAACCGTGCGTGCCGGTGGCCTGCAATGTTGGTCTTTTCTGGCCGCGGCGCGGCATCATGCGCAAACCGGGCGTTGCCGTTGTCGAATTCCTCGACCCGATCCCGCCGGGCATGACACAGGACGCTTTCATGGAAACGCTGGAGGAGGAGGTCGAAACACGGTCGAACGCGCTCATGGCCGAGGCCGGATTTCACCCCGCCGAAGAGGAAACCGAATGACCCCGATCACCGATGTCGCGACACTCGAGGCGCTCTATGACGCGGTGTCGCCGCGCTCCATCACCAAGGTCGCGACCCGCATGACGCCGCACTACCGGCGCTGGATCGAGGCGTCGCGTTTCTGCGTCGTGACTACGGTCGGTCCTGAAGGGACGGACGGCACTCCGCGCGGGGACGATGGCCCGGTGGTTGAGATCGCGGACAACAAGACGATCCTGTTACCCGACTGGCGAGGCAACAATCGGCTCGATACCCTGCGCAATATCGTCCGCGACGGCCGGGTGAGCCTGATGTTCATGGTCCCCGGCAGCAATACCGTGGTGCGGGTGAACGGCACGGCCGTGCTCACCGCCGAACCGGAGGTGACCGGACGGTTTGAACAAAAGGGAATACATCCGAGATCCGTCGCCGTGATCACGATTGCAGAGCTCTACTTCCAATGCGCAAAGGCGCTGATGCGGTCAGGTCTCTGGACCCGCGGCGACGAAAGCGCCGGCCTGCCAAGCGCGGGTGACTTCCTGCGCGAGGCCGAAGAGGGCTTTGACGCCGAAGGCTATGATGCGGGTTATGCGGAGTACGCCAAGGCCCGTATGTGGTGAACCCCGCGGGACCGGTGGCCGAGGCGACCTCAGCGGGCTTCGATCCCGCCGACCGAATGACCCCGTGGACCGTACGAGCGGCGCGCTGACGGAGGGCCGCCTCACGCGTCCTTCGGATCAACGGGAGCAGGGCCGCCGGCAATCGGCGACCCTGCGAGGAAAACCGGCGCAGACCTCAATTGCCGCGCCCCTCACCCGAAAGTACCTGGCTCTATTGCCAGCTGATCTGGTAGCGGGCAAAGCCGTCGGGGCCATCGCCTGCCGCTTCGATCGCCATGCTCTTGACGTCATCGACAAAGCCGGCGGCCGCTGGACCCGTGTCAAAGAGCACCGTGGTCCCCGCCATCGGCACAAAGGTCCAGTTGGCATCTGCCGAGGGGCTGACCTTGCCCTGATCGACAATATAGCGGACGATCACGTCGCGGTTGGTGTCCGGGCCCTCGAAAATCACCTTGTCGGGGGAGGCGCCCGGGAAGTTCCCGCCACCGCCGGCCCGGTAGTTGTTGGTCGCGACGATGAACTCCTGTCCGGGGTCGATGGGCTCGCCCTGGTACATCAGGTTCACGATCCGATGCGCTTCCGGGGCCACCACTTCGCCATCGTTGTTGTAGCGGGACGGCTGGCTCAGATCGATCTGATAGGTCACGCCGTCGATCACATCGAAGTTGTAGGACGGGAAATCGGGGTTCAGCAGGACCTGGCCGGTCTGGCCGGGGGTAATCTGGTTGAACATGCCGGCCGAGCGTTCCAGCCACTCCTGCACTTCGGCGCCGGTGATCCGAACCGCGCGCACGGTGTTGGGGTCGAGGTAGCGGTCGGCGCCGTTCTTGATGGCGCTGACCTCGTTGTGAACACGACAAGTTTGGG